>NZ_JAMOIT010000011.1:0-124358 GCF_023656375.1 Paenarthrobacter sp. TYUT067 | reverse complement strand
AGTGACACTCTTTCCCTACACAACGCTCTTCCGTTCTTTTTTCTTGCCCAACTGAGGGCTCACTGCGACATTTGCTGTTACTTAGTTCGGTGCGTCCGCGAGGGTTAGAGGTCCGCGAGGGGCGAGAACGCCAGCTCCAGGATGAAGGCCGCTGCGGCCGTGATCAACGGCGTTGCCACCCAGAACAACAGGATTCTCCGGACCAAGCGCCTATTTACAGTGTGGAACCGCTGGTTCACGCCGGCACCCAGCACGGACGCGGTCAACGTGTGCGTCGTGGAGAGTGGCAGGTGAAGACCGATGGCGCCCACGAACAGCATCACGGACGTCAAGGTTTGTGCCACGAAACCTCGCAGTGGATCAACCCGAATCAGTTTGTGTCCAAGGGTGTGGGAGATCCGCCAGCCGCCGAACATGGTGCCGGCGGTGAGCATGATGGCTGTGAGCAGCAGGATCCAGAGCGGCACGTCGCTGCCGCCGGACAGGCCCGCGGCCACGACCGCGAGCACCATCACAGCTGCCGTGCGCTGACCATCCTGGAGTCCGTGGCCGAACGCCACGGCTGCGGTGGAGACGGCCTGCGCCCGGCGGAACCGCCGGTTGACCACGTTCGGTTGCGTGTAGCGTGCAGCCCACGTCACTGGCCAAACCAGCAGGTACGCAGCCACGAACGCGATCACGGGCGAGAGCAGCAGGGGCAGGGCAACTTGGGCGAGCAGCACGTTGTCCATGCCGCCCACCGCGTTCCCGCCCACAAGAATGCTCGCGGCGCCGGCACCAATCAGCCCGCCAACCAGCGAGTTCGTCGAAGACAAGGGAATGCCGCGCCACCACGCGTAGACGCCCCACAAGATAGCGGCGGTGAGCGCGGAGGCCAGCATGGTGAGGCCGCTGGTCCCACTGGGCAGAGTGATCCACGACTGCGTGAAGGCGAGAATGAACGTGCCGCTGAGCATGGCACCCACAAAATTGAAGATGGCCGCCAGCAGCACAGCAATCGACGGCGTGAGGGCGCGGGTCCGGGTGGAAAGCGCGACGGCGTTGGAGACGTCGCGGAAGCCGTTGAGGAACGCGAACCCGGAGGCCAAAGCAACGACGAGGACCAGGAAGGCGAGGGTCACGTCATGATTCCTTGACGATGATGCTGCCCACCTGAGTGGCGACCTTCCGCATGTCCTTGGTAACTTCCACCAATTGGTTGGCGATGTCGCGATGCCGGGCATACTGCGTGGACTTCATGTCCTTGAGCATCTCGGCCACCCAGATCCGGTGGGAGCGTTCTGCACGCTTGGCGAGCCTCAGGATTTCGATCCAGTAGTCCTCAAGCTCGTCCAGGTCCTCGAGCTTTCGCATCGCATCCACGGTGAGCTCGGCCTGCCGGCTGATGATCTCCAGCTGGTCCGCAGCACGTTTGGGCAGTCGGTCCAGTTTGTAGAGCGCTACGAGGTCCCCGGCTGCGTCGAGCTTCTCCATGGCCTCGTTGAGGTGGCGGGAGAGGGTGTACATGTCCTCGCGGGGGAGCGGGTTCACGAAGCTGGTCCGCATGTGCGTCAGCAGCGCGAAATGGAGGTCCAAGGATTTGGATTCGTGCTCGTGCAGCTCTTCGGCGAGGCGCTGGTGCTCACTGGCCGGCGCGCCGAGTATTTCCGAGAGCGTTCCAGTCGCGGCAACAATGACGCCGGCCATCTGCGCGAGCAGTACGAGCCCGGCAGGTTCCTGGGGAAAAAGGCGCAGCTTCATGTCGCTTCCGGGCTGGGGACGGGTGGGCACGGGCAGTTTGACTTGACGCCGCCCGTTTCGGTCCCAACTTTACCGGCACTGCCGCGAGGTCTGCGAAGTTCACGCAGCGTTGCGGGTACTTCTCCCCATCGCTGTGCCTCCGCAACCATGCGACACTTGGTCAAGTACCAATTAATCCACTCAATGGGGGAAGCATGCGCTTGAACTATGTCATGAAAATTTCCGGTATCGCCGCAGCCGGCCTGTTGGCCCTGACGGCTTGTGGTGGGACCACAGCAGGCTCCACGGCGGGTTCCGAACCGTCATCGTCCTCCTCCGCCGCGGCTTCACCGTCCGCGTCTGCGTCCCCGCTGGCCTCCACCTCGTCCGAGGGCGCCGGCACTTCCTCCGGCTCGTACAAGGTAGCCGCCTGGGCACTGCCAATCTCCGAGGCCGGGGACAAACTGGGCACCATCAAGGGCGACAGCTTCAGTGTGGATGTCTACCAGGTTGCCACTGACGTTGCATCCAAGGACAGCATGTTCGTGGACAAGGAAACCAAGGAAAACCTGCTCAAGAAGGGCGACCCCGTGGTGTACCTGAACTACGTGGTGACCAACACCTCTTCAGCTGATATCCCCCTGAGCCACTCGCTGATCACTCCCAACGCAAAGTACACGGACTGGAAGTACCTCGGCGGAATGCCCTCGGACTCCAGCAGCGATGGGTACAAGAAGCACGGACTTTCCAGCTCCGGCGTGAAGCTGAAGGAGAAGGACCCGTTCGTGCTGAAGCCGGGTGAGTCCTTCAACATTGCGGAGAACTTTGCCTACACGGCCGGTAAGGAAACCGAAATCAAGGTGACCATGACGCCGCAGGATGCTGCCGGCGACCTTGATCATGACAAGAAGGAAACAGCTGAGACCACGGTCACGCTGAAGTAGTTAATACCGCGAAGGCCCGGGCCGGCATCACTGCCAGTCCGGGCCTTCGGCGTTTGGGCATAAAAATGGTGCCGAACCGGATACGCCTCTCGGCGGTAGGCCGCTCGAAGCGGCTATATGTTGAAGCCCGGGGGTTTCGCGGTTCGACACCAGCTTTAGTTTTCACCGTCAGGCGGGCTAAGTCAACATTGACAGGCCGGGCCCGACGTGGGTAGGTTTGGCCCCTTTTTCCGGCTAGTCCAGCTCACCCAGGCGCCACGCATTGGCCGCGTGCTCAAGGTCTTCGGCGGTCTTCACCAGCTGGTGTGAATTGCGGGTTAGCTTGGTGGCATGGCCCTCGTTGCTGTGCTCCGCGCCGTCGGCAAGAGTCGCCTGGCCCAGCGCCACTACGCGGCAGAAAGCGGCGGAACGTTCCAGCGCGACGTCGAACTCGCCGTCGAAAGCGCCGGACAAGATGGCGTCAGCCATGGTCTTCATTTCCTCGGCTCCCGGCGGCTCAGCGGCACCTGCCACCACATTGGACACCTGCGCGGTGTCGCGACCGGCCCTGAAGTAAACGGAGATCCTCTCAGGATTCTGAATGGTGGCGGCGCGGAGGGCATAGAGCCTCCAGAGCGCGCCGGGCAACGAGCGCGCGGGACTTTCGGCCCACATCTCGGCGATGGCTTCGAGGCCCTGCTCGTCAGCCAGCTTCACCAGGCGGCTTGTGACCGTGGGATCGTCGCTGTCGCGGCCGCGTCTGACCAGCGCCTGCGCGGCGAGGTGGGCTGCTTCCGAGACCCGCGCGGGGTCGGCACCACCTGCGAACGGTTCGAAATCGATGGGCGCGAAGGGCTTGGGCTTGTGGTGCCTGTTTGCTCCGCCGTACGCACGTGATCCTGGCTGTTCGCTCATGAGTTCACCGTACTCCTGTGCTCTGGTGGGGTCGAGTAAGGACCCTGGCCAGTCGGCGCCCGGTGCCGCCACCACCTACTTTGGCGCCGCATAGGGTTCGACACGCCGCCCCAGGCTCCCGCCGTCGTGTTTCTCCTCAAAGAAGGTCACGACGGCGCACATCACCTCCAGTTCCTCGCTGGCCTTGACCTTGGGGTACAGTATTCATGGCTGTTTCAACAGCTGGAGGGGCCTTTAGCTCAGTTGGTAGAGCATCGGACTTTTAATCCGTGGGTCGTGGGTTCGATCCCCACAGGGCCCACCCTCCTAAACAGGCCGGAGACTTTGAGTCTCCGGCCTGTTTTTTGTCTCCGCCCGGACGCGCGGGCGCTCTGACCCCCGTCAACGGACAAATCACCGCCGCGTGCCAGGGTGAATTGTCCGTTGGGCGGGGTTTCCCGAAAAAATCTCTTGACTCCCACCCCTGCGTAACGCCAGCATGGTTTCTATAACGTTGTAGAAACCCGAAATAACCAGCAGACAAGGACCCACCCTTTGGGAAACCCAGAAAACCCCACGGCCAAAATCACCATCGACCCCGCGTTCGTCGTGGGCCCTGTCAGGAGGAAGACGTTCGGCGCTTTCGTGGAGCACCTGGGCAGGTGTGTGTACACGGGCATCTTCGAACCCGGGCACCCCAAAGCCGACGACGACGGTTTCCGCACCGACGTCCTGGAACTCACCAAGGAACTCGGCGTCTCCACGGTCCGCTATCCGGGCGGCAACTTCGTCTCGGGCTACCGCTGGGAAGACGGGGTAGGGCCCAAGGAGGACCGCCCCACGCGCCTCGACCTCGCATGGCACTCCAGCGACCCCAATTTGGTGGGTGTGGACGAGTTCGCCAAATGGTCAGCGAAGGCCGGAGTCGAACCCATGATGGCCGTGAATCTGGGCACCAGGGGCACACAGGAAGCATTGGATCTGCTGGAATACTCCAACATCAAGGGTGGGACGGCCCTGTCCGAACAGCGCAAGGCGAATGGCGCCGTCGAGCCTCACAACATCACCATGTGGTGCCTCGGGAATGAGATGGACGGCTTCTGGCAGATCGGCCACAAAAAGGCCGGCGAGTACGCGCGGGTCGCGGCGGAGACTGCCCGGGCCATGCGGATGGTCAACCCGGACCTGGAGCTGGTTGCCTGCGGGAGCTCGGCGCCCACCATGCCCACGTTCGGCGAATGGGAGCGTGTGGTCCTCAACGAGACGTACGAGCTGGTGGATCTGATTTCCGCGCACCAGTACTTCGAGGACTTCGGGGACCTGCAGGAACACCTGTCTGCCGGGCACCGGATGGAGGCCTTTATCAAGGACCTGGTTTCACACATCGATCATGTGAAGTCGTCCACTAAGTCCGATAAGCAGGTCAATATTTCCTTTGATGAGTGGAACGTCTGGCACATGTCGCGCGACGAATCCAAGGCACCTACAGGGGATGACTGGCCTGTGGCGCCGGTGCTGCTCGAGGACCGCTACACCGTGGCGGACGCCGTGGTGGTGGGCGATCTCCTCATTACGCTGCTGCGGAACACGGACCGGGTGCATTCTGCCAGCCTGGCCCAGTTGGTCAACGTGATCGCGCCGATCATGACCGAGCCGGGTGGCCGAGCCTGGAAGCAGACCACGTTCCACCCGTTCGCGCTCACATCCCAGCACGCCTCGGGTACGGTGCTGAACCTGGCCGTCGAGTCCCCGCTGCTGGACAGTAAAAAGACGTCCGGGTTCACGTCACTGTCAGCTGTCGCGACCTATGACTCCGAAGCCAAAGAGGCCGTGGTGTTCGCTGTGAACCGCTCGGCGACGGACGCGCTGACGCTGGATGCCGCCGTCGGAAGCCTCGGCGCAAGCAAAGTCATCGAGGCCGTGACCTACACGAACAAGGACCCGTACTGGCAGGCAACGGCTGACGACTCGACGTCAGTCCTGCCGTCCGAAAACGTCAGTGCAAAGCTCGACGGCGGTCGGCTCACCGCAGAACTTCCGGCCGTGAGTTGGAGCATGATCCGGTTGTCGCTGGACTCCTAGGCAAGTCCCACGAGAGCTAGGCGATCTGCTGCGTGCCGTCGTGGAACATGGGGTACGCAGAAATTGGTGTCACAGTGGCTGACAGGGTCGGCTCCGGTGCCTGCGTTGCGGGCGCCGGGGCAGGCTGGTCACCGGTCACGATCTCCATGGATTCCATGTCCAGCAGGCGTCGGCTGCCGGTTTCGTCCTGGAGCCAAAAGAGGTCCGTGCCCACTACTGTTTTGACCACGGTGCCCCGGTGATAGAGGCGGCCGTTGTGCCAAGCCTCAACGTATTCACCCGGCTTCAGTGCGTGTGGCTCGTCCTGGCTACCCGGCATGGTGCCGAATGCCTGCGCCAGGCTGGCCTGCGTTTTCAGTGCCTGAAATAGATCCCTGTTTGCAATGCTCATGTCTGCTCCCCTCAGCTGTATCCGTCCGTTGCCCCCAGCATTGCGCATCTATGTTGCAGGCGCGTTGCACGGGGATGAGCGGAATGTGACAGGTGGCGGGGCGCAGGCGCGGACACCTCACTACATCTGCAACGATGTATACCGAGCCGGAAATGAACCAGAAGGAGCCCTGCATGGCCGTGACCATGAACGACGTCGCACGCGCGGCAGGAGTGTCCTTGAAGACGGTCTCCAATGTCATCAACAACTACGAGTTCATCCGGCCCGCCACCAAGCAGCGGGTCCTTGATGCTATTGAAGAGCTCGGGTACCAAACAAACCTGACGGCCCGAAGCCTCCGCTCCGGAAAGACCAACATGATCGGGCTGGTGCTGGCCGACCTCTCCATCCCGTACTACGCCGAGCTGGCCTCGGACATCATGAAGGCCGCTTGGGCACGCGGCTACCGGGTTTTGGTGGAGCAATCCGGCAACGAGGCAGAGCACGAGAAAGCTGCGCTTCAGGGCCAGTTCCGCAGCCTCACCGACGGCCTCCTTTTCATCCCACTGGCCTTGCAAGCCGAGCAGATCATCGCCCACGCCGGCAAGAAACCGTTGGTCCTCCTGGGCGAATTCGTGCAGGACCCCCGGCTGGACATGGTCCTCATCCAAAACCAGGAGGCTGCCGCCGCCGTCACCACGCACCTGCTGGCGGGCGGCCGCCGTCGTATAGCCGTCCTGGGCGCGCACGACGGCGACGAAGCCGGCAGCAACGGCCTCCGCCTCCGCGGTTACCGGGCTGCGCTCGCTGACGCCGGGGTGGAGCATGACCCGGCGCTGGTGGTCCCCTGCGATTGGAGGCGCGACGGCGGTGCTGACGCCACCGCGCGGTTGCTGGACAGCGGCGTGGAATTCGACGCGGTTTTCGGGCTCAACGATGCCCTCGCTTTAGGGGCGATGCACGAACTCCTGCTCCGTGGCCGGAAAGTCCCGGAGGAGATTGCCGTGGCTGGCTTCGATGACATTGACGAGTCGCGGTTCGCGTCGCCGTCGTTGACTACTGTGGCGCCGGGGCGGGCGGAAATTGCGGAGCGCGCCGTCGAACTCCTCATCCAGCGGATCGAAAGCAAAGATGCGCTGCGTGCCGTCCAGCAGCCGGCGGCGGCGTTCGAAATGCGGGTCAGGCAGTCCGCTCCGTAGGTCGTCATTGTCCCGGCCGCTAGGGTTTATGAATGAACGCTATTCCTGCCGCCCTCATCACCCCTGCCGTCATGATCGACCCCGATGTCCTGGACCGGAACATCGAACGGATGGCGGCGAGCATGCGCGGGCGCGGGCTGGGACTCCGTCCGCACGTGAAGACGCACAAAACGCTGGAAATTGCGCGCAAGCAGCTCGCCGCGGGAGCCGTTGGCATCACTGTGGCCACGATCGGCGAGGCCGAGGTCTTCGCTGCGGACGGCGTGAAGGACATCTTCATCGCTTACCCCCTCTGGGTTGAAGCGCCGCATGCGGAACGTCTTCGCGCGTTGACGGCCACGTGCCGCCTCGCCGTCGGCGTGGATTCGGCGGAAAGCGCGACGGCGATGGGCGGCCAACTTGGCGCGGATGCCGGCAGTATTGAGGTGCTGATCGAAGTGGACAGCGGGCACCACCGAAGCGGAGTCCTGCCGGACGAGGTGGTGGATGTTGCCAGGGCAGCCACGGCGGCGGGTTTGGCCGTGGCCGGTGTTTTCACCTTCCCGGGGCATAGCTACAAGCCCGGTATGCCCACAGGTGCTGCGGGTAACGAGAATGAAGCGCTGGGTCTTGCGGCAACGGCTCTGACTTCCGCTGGTTTCCACGTGAAGACCATCAGCGGGGGGTCCACGCCCACGGCCCTGATCGCTGGCGATTCAGCAGCTACGGAACTGCGTCCCGGAGTTTATGTGTTCGGCGACGCCCAGCAACTGGAACTGGAGCGCTGCGGCTGGGATGACATCGCTCTGACGGTCGCGGCCACAGTGGTCAGCAGGCACGAAGCCCGTGGCGGGAACGTGCGCCGGGTTGTGGTGGACGCCGGCAGCAAGATCCTGGGCAGTGACCGCCCGGACTGGGCTACCGGGTACGGGCGGCTCCCCGAATTCCCTGAGGCTCGCGTCACGGCGTTGTCCGAGCACCACGCCACGGTTGTGTGGCCGGACTCCTCGGAACTGCCGCCCTTGGGCGCGCGGCTCCGAGTCATCCCCAACCATGTGTGCCTCACTATGAACCTGGTGGACGAGGTCACTGTGGTGCGCGGCGGGGCTGTGGTGGAGCAGTGGAGCGTTGCGGCTCGGGGCCGAAACAACTAGGCCGATTCTTGACCAGGACGAGGTGGAGGAATGGCACGATTCCTGGTGCCAGTGCAAATTTCCATGGCATGCGCTTCACTGGAATGACTCCTCCATCCCGTTTTTGAAGGACAGGCCTTGACGTACTCTGATGTGATTCCCTCCCTCCCCAAGCCCGAGCATCCCCGTCCACAGCTGGTCCGTGACACATGGCTGAACCTCAACGGCACCTGGGAATTTGAGATCGACGCCGGTGACTCCGGTTTGGAGCGCGGACTCACCACGCGTGAACTCAACAGCCGGATCCTGGTTCCGTTCGCACCGGAGTCCGCCCTTTCGGGGATTGAGCACGTAGATTTCATGGAAGCCGTCTGGTACCGGCGCACCGTGTCCATCCCTCAGGAGTGGGCCGGACAGAACGTCCTTTTGCATTTTGGCGCGGTGGATCACGACGCCACGGTGTGGGTAAACGGCGTGGAAGTAGCCCGTCACCGTGGCGGGTTCACGCCTTTCACGGCAGACCTCGGGGGAGCGGCAGAGCCCGGTACGGACGCTGTGGTTGTGGTTCGAGCCAGAGACTCACGGCACGAGATGCAGGCCCGGGGCAAGCAAGCCACCTGGTACAACAACACCCACTGCCAATACACGCGGACCACCGGAATTTGGCAGACCGTCTGGATGGAAGCGGTGCCTGAGATTCACATCAAACGCCTCCGCATGACGCCCAACCTTGCCGATTCCAGCATCACCCTGGAGGTGCCGGTCAGCCAGAACCGAAGTGGACATTCTGTCACCGCCGTCCTCAGCGATGACAGCGAGCTGCGTGTAGAAGCCACGGCCAAAGCCGACCTGGATCTCACGCCCTCCCTTCGACTGGAAATCCCTGCAGAATCACTGCGCCCTTGGTCCATCGAAGATCCTTTCCTCTATGACCTGGAGGTCAGTGTCCGCGACTCCTCCGGCAATGTGATTGATCAGGTCAGCAGCTACGCAGCGGTTCGATCGGTTGCCTTGGACGGCAAAGTGGTCCGCATCAACGGCAAAGCAGTCTTCCAACGGCTGATCCTGGATCAGGGCTACTGGCCGGAGTCCTTGATGACGTCGCCGGACGATGCTGCCCTCGTCAAGGACATTGAATTGTCCATGGCCGCAGGCTTCAATGGTGCCCGGCTGCACCAGAAGGTCTTTGAGGAACGCTTCCTCTATCACGCCGATCGCCTGGGTTACCTGGTGTGGGGTGAGTTCGGCGACTGGGGTGTCTCCGGTGGCGGAACGGTGGGTCACAATCAAAAGCCCACAGCGAGCTTCGTGGCGCAATGGCTGGAGGTGCTCAAGCGCGATTTCAACCACCCCTCCATCATTGGTTGGTGCCCTCTCAACGAGACCCACCAAGTGATGCACGATCGCCCCACGATACTTGATGACGTCACGGAAGCCATGTTCCTTGCCACCAAGCTCGCTGATCCTACGCGTCCGGTCATCGATGCCTCCGGTTACTCACATCGCATTCGGGAGACCGACATTTACGACTCGCACTCGTATGAACAGGATCCGGACCGGTTCCGCATGGAACAACAGGGCCTTGCGGACGGAAAGCCGTACATCAACCGCACGGCGGACGGCCAGGAGTATTCAGTGCCTTATGCAGGCCAGCCCTACTTCGTCTCCGAATTCGGCGGGATCTGGTGGAACGAACTTGAGGCCCGCCAGGCCGTGGACGGAAGCGACGTCGCCTCTTCATGGGGCTACGGCCAGCGCGTCAGCAGTGAGGAAGAGTTCTACACCCGCTTCGATGGACTCTGTGCCGTATTGCTGGAGAACGAGGATATGTTCGGTTACTGCTACACGCAGCTGACGGATGTGTTCCAGGAGAAGAACGGCATCTTCAACTTCGACCGCAGCAACAAGTTCGATCTGGAGAGGATCCGCGCCAGCCAGCTGCGGCCTGCCGCGATCGAAACCCGGTGGGCGTAGGCTACGTGGCACTCATGAAGACCTAACCTCGCAGTTAAGCCGCAGCTAAGCCCCGGCTGGAACACTCGCGAGCAGCGTGTGGAACTCCCGGTTGTGATAAACCAGTGGAGCTGAACCGGACGGGTTAGCCCGGATGTCCACAACTTTCGCTGCCAGCAGCACTGAGCCCCCCAGCGGCGCCCGATGGATAATTTCGCACCGTAATGCCCAGACGGCCTCCTTGAGCAGGGGCTCTCCTGTGGGCAGGACCTCCCATTCCATGGTGTCCGTGAATCGCGGGGCGGATGGGTCCGCGAAGGCGCGGACGAGCTCCAGCTGATCGGCGCCCACCAGATGGACCACGATTGTTTGCGCGGCTGCGATGACGGAAGCTGATCGCCCGCCGGTCACAGAGAAAGCGAGTATCGCCGGATCCACGGCCACAGATGCCACCGATGATGCCGTCAGCCCCACTGCTCCCTCTGGACCCGTTGCTGTGACAATCGAGACTCCTGCCGGATGGGCGCGGAACGCGGCCCTGAAAAGTTCGCCGACTGGTTCGGATGGCACGGGCTTGGGATGGGTCATTAACGCACTTTCATGGGGCTGGTGGGGATGGCGGCCTCTCAGACGCACACCTCATTGATGCTAGAACCTCAACAATGGTTGAGGTCAATTCCTGAGAAATCGACCCCCGCCCGTGACGCCGTGGAAACGTAGCCGAAACTTCCGCTCCCTACGCTGAACACAATGTCCAAGTGCCCGGCGTCCCAGGAGTAACCATGCATCTTTTGCCCCGTGAGCAGGAGAAACTCATGATCGTGGTGGCCGCCGACCTCGCACGGCGTCGCCAAGGGAGGGGGCTCAAACTGAACTACCCCGAAGCTGTGGCGATCATCAGCTACGAGCTCATCGAAGGCGCCCGCGACGGCAAGTCAGTCGCCCAACTCATGAGCTACGGAAGCACCCTGTTGCGCCGCGAAGACGTGATGGAAGGCGTGCCTGAGATGATCCACGACGTCCAGATCGAAGCCACTTTTCCCGACGGCACCAAGCTGGTCACCGTCCACAACCCCATCCGTTAGGAGCCCCCATGATCCCCGGTGAATACAGGCTCCAGCCCGGTCCCGTCGTGTGTAACAGCGGCCGCCAGGCGATCGCCGTCGAGGTTGTGAACCGCGGTGACCGCCCCGTGCAGGTCGGTTCGCACTATCACTTTGCCGAGGCCAACAGGGCCCTGGAATTCGACCGAGAAGCCGCCTACGGCCGTCGGCTGGACATCCCCGCAGGTACTGCCGCACGGTTCGAGCCGGGGGACAGGAAAACGGTCCACCTGATCGAACTCGCAGGGACGCGCGAGGTGCACGGCCTCAGCAACGCAGTTAACGGAAAGCTCGACGGCGGAACTTCAGTAACCGGGGAACCCCGCCCGGGCGTCGCAGCGGAGAGGGACCACCAGTGAGCTTCGAGATTCCCCGCAAGCAGTACGCCGAACTGTATGGCCCCACCACCGGCGACGCCATCCGTCTTGCCGACACCGAGCTGTTCCTGGAGATTGAGAAGGACTACACGGCTTACGGCGAAGAAGTGGTGTTCGGCGGCGGCAAAGTGATTCGCGACGGAATGGGTCAGAACGGCCAACTCACGCGGGCTGAAGACATCCCGGACACCGTGATCACCAACGTGATCGTCCTGGACTACACGGGTATCTACAAAGCCGACGTCGCCCTCAAAGACGGCCACATCTTCAAAATCGGCAAGGCCGGCAACCCACAGATCGTTGACGGCGTGGACATCGTGATCGGTGCCAGCACGGAAATCATCGCGGGCGAACGGAAGATCCTCACAGCCGGCGGCATCGATACCCACATCCACTTCATCTCCCCGGAGCAGGTCCCCGCAGCCCTGTGCAACGGAATCACCACTATGGTGGGCGGCGGCACCGGCCCCGCCGAAGGAACCAAAGCCACCACCATCACCCCCGGCGCCTGGCACATCTCGCGCATGCTGCAGGCCGCTGAGGGGCTACCCGTCAACATCGGTCTGTTCGGGAAGGGCCACGCATCCGCCGTCGAGCCCCTCGCGGAGCAGATCCGCGCCGGTGCCGTCGGACTCAAAGTTCACGAGGACTGGGGCTCCACCACGTCCTCCATTGACATGTCCCTGCGCGTTGCCGACGAATACGACGTTCAAGTAGCCATCCACACGGACACCCTCAACGAGTGCGGCTTCGTGGAAGACACCATCCGGGCGATCGACGGCCGCGTCATCCACACGTTCCACACCGAAGGCGCAGGCGGAGGCCACGCCCCGGACATCATCAAAATCGCCGGGCTGCCCAACGTGCTTCCCGCGTCCACCAACCCCACGCTGCCCTACACCAAAAACACCATCGAAGAGCACCTGGACATGCTCATGGTCTGCCACCACCTCAACCCGGACATCCCCGAAGACGTGGCCTTCGCCGACTCCCGCATCCGCGCCGAAACCATCGCCGCCGAAGACGTCCTCCACGACCTCGGCATCTTCGCCATCACATCGTCCGACTCCCAGGCCATGGGCCGCGTCGGCGAGGTGGTCACGCGTACCTGGCAGGTGGCCGATGCCATGAAGCGCCAGCGCGGCGTACTGAAGGATCCATCCGGAACCACCCACGGATCCGCCGAATCCGACAACTTCCGGCTCAAGCGCTACGTGGCCAAATACACCATCAACCCCGCCATCGCCCAAGGCATGGCAGACGTCATCGGATCCGTGGAAGAAGGCAAGTTCGCAGACCTCGTCCTCTGGGACCCCGCGTTCTTCGGCGTGAAACCCGAGCTCGTCATCAAAGGCGGGCAGATCGCCTACGCACTCATGGGAGACTCCAACGCCTCCATCCCCACACCGCAACCGCGCACCATGCGGCCCATGTTCGCCACGTACGGAAAAGCCCTCCAACAAACATCCATCACGTTCCTGTCCCAAGCCGCCATCGACGCCGGAGTGCCACCCGAGCTCGGCCTGGAACGCATCATCAAACCAGTCACCGGCATCCGCAACCTCAGCAAAGCGGACCTGAAATACAACGCCGAAACCCCGGACATCGCCGTCGACCCCGAAACGTACAAAGTGACGGTCGACGGCGTCGAAGTCACCTCCCAGCCCTCCGACGTGCTGCCCATGGCCCAGCGCTACTTCCTCTTCTAGGAGCCACCATGATCATCGAAAAAATCCTGGGCAACCTCCACGAACAACCCGCTGACTACACAGGCCACCACAAAGAAAAAGTAGTGCTGCCCAGCGCCCTCCTCGTCAAACGCATCCAACGCGTCACCACCGATCACGGCAAAGAACTCGGCATCCGGCTCCCCAGCGGCACCGGGGACCTCCGAGACGGCGACATCCTTGCCGTCACTGACACCAACCTCATCGTCATCTCAGTACTGCCCACCGACGTCCTGGTGATCGGGCCACGGAGCATCCACGAAATGGGCGTCGTGGCACATTCGCTCGGCAACCGGCATTTGCAGGCACAATTCTTCGACGCTGCGTCTGAATACGGGGCCGAAGTCATGGTGTGCCAGTACGACCACACGGTCGAAGACTATCTGAAGAGCGTCGGCGTCCCCTACGACAGGCAAGAGCGGGTCATGCCGGTGCCATTTCGCCATGCTGAGCATTCGCACTAAGCGTGTGCCCGTGGACGGTGGCGGTTGGGGCGCCGCCCCGGATTTTGGGCCGTGCCCGCTTCGCGATGCCCTCCACACCGCGGCCCAAAAATCCGGCGCGGCTCCGGCTTTTCGCCTCACCATTCGGAGCGACTCATGACCTCGTATCAGCTTGCTCTTCAACAGTTGACTGACTCAGCTTTGCCTACGGGGGCGTTTGCTCATTCTTTGGGGTTTGAGAGCTACATACATCGTGAGTTGGTTCGTGATGAGATCACTTTTGGGAAGTGGTTGGGTGCTTTTGTGGGGCAGCAGTTGACCTATTCCGAGGGGTTGGCCGTTCGCTTTCTTTATGAGGGGGTGGATGTTGGCTTGCTGGATGGGGTGTTGTCTGCTCAGTTGTTGGCTCGGGAAGTGCGGGAGGCCTCTTTGAAAATGGGGGGACGGCTTCTGGAGATTGGTGGGGAGGTGTTCCCGTCGGCTGAGTTGGAAGAGTATCGGGGGCTCGTTCGGGCGGGGTTGGCCTCGGGGCATCAACCTCTGGCTTTTGGCGTCATTGCGCGGTCTTTGGGGGTTCCCTTTGAGGCGGCGTTGTCTGCCTATCTGTTTGCCACCGTTACCTCGCTGACGCAGAACGCCGTGCGGGCCATACCGCTCGGACAGAACGCCGGGCAGCGGGTACTTCGGGACGCGCACGACGCCGTTGCTGCCGCCATCCAGGATGTAGCACAGCTGTGCTGGGACGACTTTGGGGCCGTCAGCCCCGGCCTCGAAATTTCACAAATGCGGCACGAACGGCAACGTGCCCGCATGTTCATGAGCTAGCAAGTGCAAAGGACAGACAACATGACAGAACCCATCAAAATCGGCGTCGGCGGGCCCGTCGGAGCAGGCAAAACCCAGCTCGTTGAACGCATCACCCGGCACATGAGCCGCGGCATCTCCATGGCCGCCATCACCAACGACATCTACACCATCGAAGACGCCAAAATCCTCGCCGCCAACGGCATCCTCCCCGAAGACCGGATCATCGGCGTCGAAACCGGCGGCTGCCCCCACACCGCCATCCGCGAAGACACCTCCATGAACACCGCGGCCATCGAAGAACTCAAAACCCGGCATGCTGACCTGCAAGTCATCTTCGTCGAATCCGGAGGCGACAACCTCTCGGCCACCTTCAGCCCAGAACTCGTCGACTTCTCCATCTACATCATCGACGTAGCCCAAGGCGAAAAAATCCCCCGCAAAGCCGGCCAAGGCATGATCAAATCCGACCTCTTCATCATCAACAAAACAGACCTGGCACCCCACGTAGGGGCAGACCTCGCCGTCATGGAGAGGGACTCCAAAGAGTTCCGCGGCAACAAGCCGTTCTGCTTTACCAACCTCAAAACGGACGAAGGCCTGGACGAGGTCCTGAACTGGATCCGCCGCGACGTCCTGATGCTCGACTTGGCCCAATGAACCGATGCGAGTTGGCGGTTAGGTCACCTTGGGCGGCGCCCGCGGATGAAGGGGGCCGTGCCCGCTCCGCGATGCCCGCCACGCCGCGGCCCCCTTCATCCGCGTTCGCGGATCGCCCCACCCGCATTGCCGCGACAAAAGGCCAGCTCCTTATCCCCGGCTTCGCCGCCGCAGCGATCCAGTCACCTTGCGTGGGCGGATTATGAGCACGCACGTAGTGGTCCCTTCTGTCGACGTAAGTCCTTGGGGGAACCTGGGGCCCGAATCCACGTTGGCCTTTGGGGAGCGGGCTGTGCGGGGGCGGTTGGAGCTTGGGGTTTCTGTGCGGGGCGGTAGGTCCGTTGCTTCGCGGCAGTTTCATGAGGGGGCTTTGAGGGTGCTCAGGCCGCATTACTTGGATGGGTCCGGGCAGGTTTGTTATGTCATGGTCAATCCCGGGGGTGCGTATCTTGGGGCTGATCTGTTTGTTATTGACGTGGAGGTTGAGGCGGGGGCTGAGCTGTTGCTGACCACGCAGTCGGCAACCAAGGTGTACAGGACTCCGGGGTCGTTCGCTGAGCAGCGGATGACCATCAAAATGGGGGAGGGCTCGCGGCTGGAGTTGATGCCGGATCAGTTAATCGCGTACCGGGAGGCGAGCTATCGGCAGAATTCGCGCATCAGTCTCCACCCGACGTCGAGCCTCGTCATGGCTGAGGTCATCACGCCGGGGTGGTCGCCGGACGGCGCGTCCTTCAAGTATGAGGAGGTGCGGCTGCGCAACGAGATCTGGGTAGAGGGGGAGAACGGTGCGAAGCTGTTGGCGCTGGACAACCTCCTGATCAGGCCACCTCTCAACGACGTGACCGGGATGGGGTTCATGGAGGGCTTCAGCCATCTGGGCTCGTTAGTGGTGGTGGATCCGCGGGTTGATCAAGGGCTTGCCGATGAACTGGACCGGATAGCCCGTGACTTTGACGCTTATACCGGGGTGTCCTTAACGGCGGCTATTGTCGGAAGTGCGGGGCTTGTGCTGCGATCGTTGTCCAACAGCACTGAGGAACTCAACAAATTGCTGGGTGCGTGCACCGGCGTCCTGCGGGAACGTTGGTATGGGCAGGCGCCCTTGAGCCTGAGGAAGTACTGATGACTGCGCTGACCGAGTTCGCCACCATGTACCGGGAGCGGGAGACGTTGTCCCTGCGGACCCGGCTGCTGTTCACTTTCGGTGCCGTAGCCGCTTTGCATCTTGCCGCCGTCGTGCTGTTGCTTGTTGGCACCGCAGGTGGCGCGCAGCCGCTGGCGCTCGGGCTGGTGATCACCGCGTACGTTGCCGGTATCAAGCACAGTTACGACTGGGACCACATCGCCGCCATAGATAACTCCACGCGCAAATTCGTGGCGCAGCACAGAGACCCCGTGAGTGTGGGTTTTGCATTCAGCCTGGGTCACAGCTCCGTGGTGATCCTCGCCGGGCTGCTGGTGGTGGCGGGTGCCACCTTGATCGGGCAGTTCATGGAGGACGGCACCACCGGTAACAAGGTGCTGGGCCTGATCGGCAGTGGAGTCTCGGGGTTGTTCCTGCTGGCGATGGGCTTGTTCAACGGCTCCGCGTTTGTGCGGGCGACCAGCGTGTACCGTCAGGTACAGCGGGGAGGTGATGTGCGGCCCGAAGACCTTGAAGCGAAAGGCTTTGTTGCCCGGCTGCTCGCCAAACCGCTGTCCAAAGTGGAGCGGCCGCGGAACATCTACGTGATCGGTTTCCTGTTCGGCCTGGGGTTTGACACCGCCACCACCATCGGACTGCTGGTCATCACCACGACGGCGTCACTCGCCGGTGTCTCGCCCCTCGCCCTGATGGCCCTCCCGCTCGCGTTCACCGCCGCCATGACCCTGTGCGATTCCGCCAACGGCGTGGCCATGATGAGGATGTACAAATCAGCCATTCACAACCCGCGGCGCAAGCTCGGCTTCAACGCCCTGATCACCGGCATCTCTGCTGTTTCTGCGCTCTTCATCTCCGTGATCACACTGGGTGGCTTCATCAACGCCGCCTTTGAACTCGAAGATCCGCTGACCACGTGGCTCGGCAGCATTGACCTTGGCGACGCGGGCCTGATCCTGGTGGGACTGTTCGTGATCGTCTGGGCCGTATCAGCTAGGAGACCGCCACTGCGTTGAAAAGCTCGTTGGTGTCCACACCAAGGTCCGGGGTGTCCAGCACGTTGGTCAGGAACACCACGCAGCGGTCCTGCTCGGGGAGCATCCACCACTCAGTGCCTGACCAGCCCGGATGCCCATAAATCCCCTGCGCGAACAGCTCGGACTCATTGGCGGGCATCTGGAAGCCCAGTCCGGTGTGGCGTAGGGGCTGGGGCCGGGTGGTGATGTGCGAAACCTCTGTGGTCCGGGGGCGGCGCATGGCGGCAAGAGTTGCGGGCCGGACGGTTTTCCCGGAACCCCCCAGCAGCTCTGAACCCAGATTAAGTAGGTCTGCGGCCGTTCCAAAGAGCCCGGCTCCTGGATGCCTGTTTTTGTACATGGCCTGGATATCAAGGCCAGCTGCGTAGGCGCCGTGGACGGTGTGCGGGTTGGAATCCGTGTTGAACGTGAGCCCGTGCGCCCCGGTATCGGCGGCCAAAGCCAGGAGCTGGTTCTCGAACGGAACTCCGCCTGACCACTCGGCCATCGCCGCTGCACCCTCAAAGGCGATGTTGCAGTACTGCACCAGAGATCCGGCGTAAAAGGCTTGATCCGCGGCGGTGAGGGCTTCGCGGAGGGGAGTGCCGCCGTCGAGCGCCGGGTCTGAGATTCCGGATCGGTGGCTGAGAAGCTGCTCAAGCGTCACGGTATCCGTGCGGCCGGTGCCAAAGCCCGGCAGGGCGTCACCCAGCGAGGCGCCAAGCGAGAGTTTCCCCAACTCAACTTGCCGCATGACCGTCAGGGCCGTGATCGGTTTGGTGACCGAGAACAGCGCAAAGTGATCATCGACTGCAGCCTGCCGGCCGTCGTCGGAACCAAACGCCACAATGTCCTCAATGCCTTGGCTTGAGGCAATGCCCAGCACCGCGACCGGCACGCGTTTGAGCTCTACCTGCTTGCGGGCCCAGTCCGCTGCGGGTCCTATTTCCACCATTGCCTGTTCACGCCTTCGTTCGGGGTCCGGGGTTGCTGCATCGAATCTATCGTGGACGCCGGAAGAAACTTGCCACCCATGTAACCTTGGCAGCCCGGCCGGAAACTATACAAGTATCCTGCAGTTCAGGGCTCTAATTACCAGGGGGAACAATCGTGCTTTCAGAGCGCGAATTGGCGTTCATCGCCATTCACAAAGACAGCTACCCATCCGTGTTCAAGTTCGTCTGCCGACGTGTTGAATCCGCGGACGTAGCTGAGGAAATCGCGGCCGACGTTTTCCGCGTCGTATGGCAGAAGTGGAGCGATGACTCACACCCGGACCTTCCGTACCTCCTGACGGTTGCAAGGAACCTTGTGGGAAATGCGTACAGGAGCCGCGACAGGCGCCTGGCGTTGCAGGAAAAGCTGCGGACGACGGCGGTCCAGCGCTTTGGTGGCGACTCCGAGAATGTTGCTGTCCAGGACGCAATGGAAGCACTGCGGGAAAAGGACCGCGACATTTTGCAGATGGCCTACTGGGACGACCTGGGGATTGCCGACATCGCGAAAGTGCTGCAGTGCAGCGAATCGGCGGCAAAAGTCCGCCTTCACCGGGCCCGCACTGCGTTCCGGAAACATCTGCCTGCAGGGGCCAACTCGACTACACAGAAGATGGGGGTCTGAAGACAATGGATCCGATCAAGAACCAGATATCAGCGATTGACCCGCTCACTATCGATCCCGTGGCGGAACCCAACGGCGAAGAAGCGCTGCACAAAATCCTTTCCGGCACCACCGTGTTCAGCGACAACAGCCCACTCGCGGCAGTGACGTCCCTGGAACAGCGCAGGCGCCGCAAAGCCCAGATTGCGGGCGGGCTATTGCTCGGCGCTGCTGCCGTGACTGCGGGGGTGCTGGTTGCCTCAAGCTTCGAGACAGTCAGTTCCAATCCCTTGCCCGCTGTGACACTCCAAAGCTCCACGCCCACGCCTACCGTCACCCCGACGCCCACGCCCACTGCGACACCTTCGGCGACGCCGTCAGCGACGCCCACGGTGGCCGCGCCGGTGACCACCCCGCCCGCACCCACCACACCGCCAGCAGTGGCCTCGGCGCCAGTGGTGCCACCCGTGCAGGCACCCACCAGCCAGACCTATACCTTCCCGGACGGGCATTTGTCCTTCACCTATCCGGTCGGCTGGAGTATCCGGGCGGACCAAGGACCATTCGATCCTCCCGGGACTGCGGAAGCCTCGCGCATTGTGACTGTCTTTGATGCCGCTGGGGCAGAGGTAGCTCGTGTGTTCAATGGAAACTACGCGGATGGGACTGCTGGTTTGGTGGACCGAACCATTCTGGACCGGGCTGTAGTGCCCGGCGTTCGCGACAACTCGGGTGAGCTGGTGGAGTTCGGTTTCTCCTCTAACCAGTCACAGTACATTCCCTACGAAGGGCCCCCCTACGAGGGAATGCCCTCACCCCGAACGGGACCTGCCGATGGACCTCCGACGTACATCATGGATGTACGGGTGTCCTCCGAGCTCAAGGCCGGAGTAAGTTCCTCCGGGACCAACCAGGTCCGCGTACCAAACGGCATCATGAGTGCTTACGCGGTGTTCGATCCCGCCAAGCAGCCAGCCTTCGCAACCCCGGAGGCGGCCAAGGCTTGGATGGGCAGCACCCAGTATGCCCAACTCAAGTCCATGCTGCTCAGCCTGAGCTACAAGTAGCCCATCTGAATAGCAGTTGAGGCCGTTTTGAGCGTTCAAAACGGCCTCAACTGCTACTTACTTGGGTTAGCGGACAGGTGGGTTAGCGGACAGTCACCAGGTGGCTGGCGGGGTCGTACCGGAAGGTGACCGGGCCGCCGTCGTGCTTCAACGCGATGTTGCTGCCGTTGGGGGCTCCGGCCAGGCCGTAGTTCTCAGCCCAGGAGCCGTTGATGGCGGCCTTGAACTCGTAGCTGCCGGCGGCCAGGTTGGGCAAGGAGAGCTTCCAGAGTCCGTCAGCGGCGTCCAAGGACAACTGGGCCTGGGCGCAATCGGGCATCCAATCGCCAGCGCAACCGAGCTCGGAGTTCAGGCTTCCCGGCACGGAAACGGCTGCAGGCTGCTGGCCCGCGGTGACTGCGCTGATGAGATTGGTGGCGTGGTCGTACAGGAACGTGACGGCGCCGCCTGTGTGCGTGAACGCCACGTTGGGGCCGTCGAGCTCACCGCCTGCGCCGTAGTTTTCGTCCCAGGTGCCGTTGAGCGCAGCCTTGAACTCGTACGTTCCCGCGGGAAGGTTGGGCACGCTCAGCTGCCACAGCCGATGCGTCGGCTCGTAGCTCATGAGCCCCTGTTCGCAACTGGGCTGCCAGTCCTCGGTGCAGCCCAACTCGGTGTTGAGGCTGCCGGCCACGGTGACAGTTTCAGGTTGCGTCGGCTCACCCACCACGCCGCTCTTCGGCTCGCTCGCCGACGTCTGCCCGCGGTTGTCCAACACCACCGCGCGGTACTCCACCGAGGCCCCCGGCTCCAGGGACGACACGTCATGGAACACCTGATAGGGGGCGTTGTCATCCGTGCCGATCGCCGTCCACTCGCCACCAGCCGTGCGCGCTTGGAACGTGACCTCATAGAACGAGTTACCGTCGACGTCGGCCGTTACCTTCAGGCGGCTGGCGTCACCAGCTGCGGTGACCGGCTTCTTAAGCACGACGCCGGGCGCCGCCTTGGACTTGGCCAGTCGCCCCGCTGCTTCATACACCACAGTGGAAAGCGGCGGTACGGTGACGGTCAGTGTGGCGTCCTGTCCGGTTTTGGCGTTCTTGGCGGCGTCACCATAAACCAGTTTGAACGGCTGTTTCGCTTCATATGTGGGGATCGCCGCGGTCTGGGCTGACTCGCTGTTGTTCACTGCCACGATGTACTCGCGCTGCTCTTTGGCATCAATGCGTGAGAACGCGTAGATGCCGGCGCCGTCGGCTGCGTAGCGGTTTTGCTGGGCACCGCTTCGGAGCGTGGGGTGTTCAGCTGCGAGGGCCGCGAGTTCACTGATTTTCTTGTACAGCGGGTGCTGGGTGTCGAAGTTGTCAGTGGCGTGCGTGGAGCTGGTCCCCAGGAGATCATCATCCAGATATTCCTGGACCTTGCTGGCGAACATGGTCTGCCGCGAGTCCTGGTCTCCGCCGGCCCCGGTGAAGCCTTGCTCGTCGCCGTAGTAAATCACGGGGTTGCCGCGCGAGAAGTACATCAGCTCATGGGCGAGCTCGTCGCGTTCCACCAGTTCGGCGTCGGACGCTCCCGGGTTGTCCTGGGCGATGAAGGTGCCGATGCGGCCCATGTCGTGGTTACCCAGGAAGGTGGGCAGTTGGTAGACGTTGGAGTCGGCGTCCGTGTACCAGTCATCCCCGTTGAAGAAGTCCGCCAAGCCGGTGGCTTTGCTGCTCTGGGACGCGAAGCTGCGGGCTGCGCCTTGGAACCCGAAATCCAGCACGGCCTGCATCTGGTTCCTGGTGGTGAATTTGGATGTGATGCTCTTGGAGGTATCGAAGACCTCGCCGAACATGAAGAACTCGTCCTTGCCCTGTTCCTTGGCGTAGCTGAGAACCTGGGGTCCGAACTGCTGCCAGAACTCGTCATTGACGTGCTTCATGGTGTCGATGCGGAATCCGTCGATCCCGAAGTCGCGGATCCAGGTTTTGTAGACGTCCATCATTCCGTTGACCACTTTGGGGTTCTCGGTGAAGAGGTCGTCCAGGCCGAAGAAGTCGCCATAAAGGGAGTCCTCGCCGGCAAAGTTGGTGTTGCCGCGGTTGTGATAGAGCGTGGGGTCGTTCAGCCAGGACGGAACCTTGACCTCTTTCTCCGCGTCCGGGACCACAGGTGTGTACGGGAAGGACGTGGCGGCATCCAGGGCCGGGAAGTCTTGCGTTCCCGCGTAGTCGCGGTCATCGAAGACCTCGCCCGCAGCGGTTCGGTAAGGCTCGGTTTCTTTGGAGATGTAGGGCGCCGAGGCGGTTTCCTGGTACTGAATGACGTCCGCGGTGTGGTTGGTGATGATGTCGAAGTACACCTTCATGCCACGGGCGTGGGCGGCGTCAATGAGCGTCTTCAGCTCGGCATTGGTGCCAAGGTGGGGGTCGATCTGCGTGAAGTCCGTGACCCAGTACCCGTGGTAACCGGCTGAACTGTTCGCCAGGGTGCCGTCGCCTTGCACCGCCTTGTTCTTGAAGCTTGGTGTGAGCCAGAGGGAGTTGGTGCCCAGCCCCTGGATGTAGTCCAACTGGTCTTGGAGACCCTTCAAGTCCCCGCCGTTGAAGAACCCCTTACGGCTGGGATCGAAGCCGGACACCATCGGATCGGAACCCAGCCCGCCGTCGTCGTTGGCGGCTGTACCGTTGTTGAAGCGGTCGGCCATGACGAAGTAGAAGTTCTGATCGCTGATACCGCCGCGGATGGAGTGCTGGGCGGCGGGATCGGGCGTGGGGACGGGAGCGGCGCCTGCAGGGAGGACGGCCGAGGCGGTGAGTACCGCCGTCGTCATGAGGACGGCGGCGATCCGGTTCAGTGGTGGGCGCTGGGGGCAGTCGTTGGATCTATAGCTGCGAGATAGCAAGTGATGAAACCTTCCGCTAAGCGACAGTGCTGTGGCATATAGATGTTGTGGGACAAGTCACAACTGTAAGCGCTTCCGTATGCTTAATCCACGAGTTCCGGGTATTTCGAATTGTGAAGGATCTCGCAAAAACTCTCTTTCTGGAAGCGTTTGCATGCGCTCTACCCGAAAGCGTGCGGGATTTTCACTGTGCCTTTGCATGGCCACATTCCAAAACGCTATGCATCCGTCCATAACCAAGCCCGTGTGACTTGCATAGGGTTGAAGAGATCTGCTTCACAAAACACCCCCGATCTATCCCCAAGGATGAGTTTCAACGATGAAGAGCATCGCCCTCCTGCGCGAACGAGCCACCCGCGTCATGCCTACCGGTTCCCACTGCCCGGCGTCGGGTCTCTGGAGCCCGGACTCCGATCCGGATGCCGTCCAGGTTTTCGCGGAAGGCCACATCCTCCCGGCCCACCAGGGTGTACCCACCGTCTGGCGGCGCCGCACCGCCGCTGAAGCGTCGGCATGACCAGCACCATCCTGAACAGGCCCGCCGACTACCGCCACGTGCCGGCGGCCGAGTGGACTGAGCTCGCCGCGGGCGATCCCGTATGGATCTACGACGTCGCGTGGGGCGCCGGGACCGGCCGCGTGGACGATGTTTCCAAGCACCAGGAACTGCTCTGGGTCATCCTCGAACCGACCGGCCGCAGGCTCATCTGCGGAACGGACGACGTCGAGGTCTGGACAGCCTGAAAAGACCCGCCGAGATGGCACAACATGACAATGTCTGAGCGGATGATTGTCATCAAGTGCCATCTCGGCGTCAGTTAACCGGCGGGGACCAGAACGCTGGGAGAGCCCGTCTCCACACGGCTCACGGGACCGTCCGGCAGTCCGGTTGCCGGGTCCAGCCTGAAGCTCACGACGTCGTCCGAGCCTTCGTTGGCGACGTACAGCCAGCCTTCGCGGACCAAGTGGTGGCGCGGCCACTCACCGCCGCACGGTACCTCCCCGACGGGCTCCAGTTCAGCCCCGCCGTTGGATACCTTCACCACGCAAATGGAGTTGGACCCGCGAACGCCCACATACGCGAAACGGCCGTCGGGAGACAACGCGATCTCCGCTCCGGCGTCGCCTTCTTTGGCACCCGTGGCGCTCGCCGTAACTATGGTTGCCAGCCTGTAAGTACCGTCCGGTTCCATCTGAAGTGCTGCCACTTCCACTGAATATTCGGTGTCCACCACAACGGTTCCGCTGTGATGGCGGGCCATGTGCCGTGGCCCGGAACCCTTGGGCAGGATCACCTGATGATCCAACTGCAGGCCTTCGCCCGGCGCGTACCGCCACACCCTCACCAGGTCATGTCCCAGGTCCGTGGTCATCACACGGCCATCCGGCAGCATCAGGCTTGAGTGCGCGCGGCTGGGTCGCTCCCCGTCCGGAGTCGTTGCAGAGTGGGGATCGACGGCGGCTGCCGCGTTGGTGCGCGAGGTGATGGCGCCGTCGTCGTCCAGTTCGTAAAGGATGACCTGACCGTCGCCCCAGCACGTTGCCACAATGAAACGTCCCTGTGGATCAGCCGCCACGTGGCACGTTGCTTCACCGGCGGGCCAAGGATCGCCGAAGGCCTCCAACTCAGCGTCGCCGGTCCGGCGATACGCCCGCACGGTCTTACCTTCCTCGGCGACGGCGTAGACCACCGGGAGCGTCGGATGCAGTGCGAGGAATGATGGTGAGTTGGCGGGGACCGCCAGGCCAAGGGACGTCAGCTGGCCATTGTCATCAGCCGAAAGTGCGGCGATGCCCTCGCCCTTGCCATTCCTGTCGGCAGTGTACGAACCAACCCAGATCAGTGTTTCCTGGCTAACCATGGTCAGTGGCCCTGAACGTCGGAGTCCACGCCGGCGTCCGGACCGGCGTCGAGGGTTTGAAGCCTGGTGAGGTCATCGGGGTCCAGTTCGAAGTCGAAGATGTCCAGGTTCTCCCTCATGCGCTGCGGATTGGAGGTCTTGGGGATGGCCACCAAGCCCTGCTGGACATGCCAGCGCAGCACCACCTGGCCGGGTGTTTTACCGTACTTTTCGCCGATGCCGGCCAGCACGGGAGCATTCAAGAGATCGCTGCTGGCACCCAGCGGGCTGTAGGACTCGGTGATGATGCCATGTGACTGGTTGAAAGCCCGTGCAGCCGTACGGGGAATGGAGGGGCTGACCTGGATCTGATTGACCGCGGGCACCACATCCGTTTCGCGCAACAGCTGATCCAGGTGGGCCGGCTTGAAGTTGGAGACACCGATTGATCTCACTTTGCCCGAGCTCTGCAGCTCCTCAAAGGTCTTCCAGGTGGACACGAACTCACCGCGGCGGGGGAGCGGCCAGTGGATCAAAAGGAGGTCTACATACTCCAGGCCCAAGCGTTCCAAGCAGCCGTCCAGCCCGGCAATGGCCTTTCCGGAACCCTGGAATTCACCATCTAATTTTGTGGTGATGAAGAGTTCTTCGCGACTCACCCCACAGGCGCGGATGCCGTTGCCCACGCCCTTCTCATTGCCGTACTTCTTTGCAGTGTCCACGTGCCGGTAGCCGTGCGACACCGCCTCCACCACGGCATCGGCAACCTGGGCATCATTCAACGGCCACGTGCCAAGGCCCAGTTGGGGGATCTTGTGGCCGTCGTTGAGTTCAATGAGCGGGGCAGATGTCATGCGCGCACATTCCTTTCGTAAAGCCGATCGCATAGCTCCATATAGTCCTCGTGAACCACCTGCAGCTCAGGATGCTGATCATGCCATGACACGATCTCTCGCGCACCGTCCGCGAACGGAATCGTGGCCCGGTAATCAGGGACAAGGGCTTTGATTTTGGAGTTGTCGAACACCACGGAGTGCGAGCGGTCACCCAACAGGTTGGGGCCGAGCTCGGGACTGTGGGCTGCAATCGTGTCCGAAGAAACGTGGAACAGCTCCGGTTCGTCCACCCCGGCTGCCCGAGCAAACAGGCGGTAAATCTGGTTCCACGGCAGGAACTCGTCCGAGGTAATGGTGTAGCTCTCGCCCACAGCTTGGGGCCGCCCCAAGAGACCAACAAAGGCCTTGGCGAAATCCCGGCTGTGAGTCAGCGTCCAGAGCGACGTGCCATCACCGTGCACCATGATGGGCATCCCCGCACGCATCCGGTGAATATCGGTCCAACCGCCCACCATCGCGATCTTGGTCCGGTCATAGGTGTGGGAGGGCCGGACCACGGTCAACGGGAAGTCCAGCTCACGGTAGGCCTCGTACAGCACCTCCTCGCAGGCGATCTTGTCCCGCGAATACTGCCAGAACGGGTTCTTGAGGGGCGTCGATTCCCGGATAGGCAGTGTTGTGGGCGGCTTCTGGTACGCCGAAGCAGAACTGATGAAGACGTACTGTCCGGTCCGCCCACGGAACAATTCCACGCCGGCCCGCGCCTGATCCGGGGTGTAGGAGATAAAGTCCGCAACGGCGTCGAACTCCCTTCCCTGAAGTACCTCACGTACAGCGGCGGCATCCCGAACATCCGCGTGGAGCACTTCCGCCCCGTCGGGGACCGGCCGCCCGGCTGACCGTCCCCTGTTGAGGATGGTCAGCCGGTGGCCCAGTGCGACGGCGCGTTCAGCCGCCGCCGCACTGATGACTCCCGTGCCGCCGATGAACAGGATGTTCCGTAGTGAGACGGTGTCTGCCGCGGGCAGCAGGCTGCTTGCGGAATCGCTCACCAGGCGTAATCTTCGGGGGCGGGGCGGTGGCCCGGGAAGATGTCATCCAGCCGCTTGAGGGCGTCCTCGTTCAAGGAGACGTCCAAGGCGCGGATGGCCGCATCCAGCTGCTCCTGGGTACGCGGTCCAACGATCGGAGCCGTGACCGCAGGCTGGTGGAGAAGCCAAGCCAACGCAACATCCCCGGGTGCGTGGCCCAGATCGTCCGCGAAATCCTCGTACTGGCGGATTTGCTCCTCGTGCTTCTTGAGGGTCTCCAATGCCCGGCCCTCAGCGCGGCGAACACCCTGCTCTTCCTTTTTCAGCACGCCACCCAACAGCCCGCCCTGAAGCGGAGACCAGGGAATCAGGCCCAGGCCATAGTTCTGCGCAGCCGGAATGACCTCAAGCTCCACTTCGCGCCGGAACAGGTTGTAAATGGACTGCTCACTGACCAGCCCGGTGTAGTTCCGCCGGCGCGCCGCTTCCTGCGCCTGGGCGATGTGCCAGCCGGCAAAATTGCTGCTGCCAGAGTAGAGGATCTTGCCCTGCTGGACGCCCACCTCGATTGCCTGCCAAATCTCGTCCCACGGAGTATCGCGATCAATGTGGTGGAACTGGTAGATGTCGATGTAGTCCGTCTGCAGCCGCTTAAGGCTCGCATCCAGTGCCCGGCGGATATTGAGTGCCGACAACTTGGACTCGTTGGGCCGGTCCGTCATGGTGCCGTACAACTTGGTGGCGAGGACCGTACGCTCGCGGCGCTCGCCGCCCTTGGCGAACCAGCGGCCGATGATTTCCTCTGTCCAGCCGCGGTGCTCGGTGCCGCCGTACACGTTGGCGGTGTCAAAGAAATTGATGCCCGAGTCCAGTGCGGAATCCATGATGGCGTGTGCCGTTGCCTCCTCCGTCTGCGGACCGAAGTTCATGGTGCCCAGGCAAAGACGGGAAACTTTCAGGCCGGAACGGCCCAGGTGGGTGTACTGCATGTGGTTGAGTCCTTTGCTTTGTTCGTGGGGCTTTAGAGCTGGGTGAAAGCTGCGACGGCGGGATCGGAGCCGATGCGCGCGCCCGCCTCCAGTGCCGTAATAGCTGCCAGCTCCGATTCGGTGAGAGTGAGATCGGCTGCGCCGAAGTTCTCACGCATCCGCTTGGAGTCCGCGGACTTGGGAATCACGATGGTCCCCTGGGCGAGGTGCCAGGCCAGGATCACCTGTGCAGGAGTAGTGCCGTGGGCGGCGGCTACCAGCGCCACTTGCTCCGCGTTCAGGTCCTTGCCTTGGCCCAACGGGCTGTATGCCTCCACGGCGATGCCCAGGTCGCGGCACTTGGTGGCGAGTTCGGCCTGCTGGAACGTTGGGTGGACTTCGATCTGGTTGACGGCCGGGACCACCTCTGCCTCCTTGAGCAGTGCGTCCACGTGGTCGGGAAGGAAGTTGGAAATGCCGATGGCCCGGATCTGCTTGTCCTGATGCAGCTTCTCCATCTCCTTCCACGCCTGCGTGTAGAGGCCCTGCGAAGGGACAGGCCAGTGGATCAGGTACAGGTCAATAACCTCAAGGCCCAAGGCGTCGCGGCTGCGTTGGAAGGCGTCATAGGCCTCGCCCTGCTCGCCGTTGCGGAGCTTGGTGGTGATGAAAAGTTCCTCCCGGCGAATGCCGGAGGCGGCAACAGCAGCACCTACTCCGGCCTCGTTGCGGTACGCGGCTGCGGTGTCGATGTGGCGGTAGCCGGCTTCCAGGGCGTCTTCCACTACCTTCTGCGTTTCTCCTGCAGGTACTTGGAAGACGCCGAATCCAAGCTGGGGAATGGTGACGCCGTTGTTCAATGTCAGCTCTGGCATGACGGTCTCCTTCGACGGAACGATTACGGTGGTGACACTCCAGAAAGCGTTTTCGGAGGCTCTGTACCGAGCCTATTCACTTTTGGCGGCAGAGTCAGCAACCCAGCGTGATCCTGTTTTTCCTAGGTCTGGTAGTCCTACCCACAACGGTGGCCTTTCACACGCCTCGAACGGCAGAATGGGCAGATGGGTCAAAGCGCCGAGTTCGGTAAATTCCTCAAAATCATGCGTGCCCGCCTCTCGCCCGAGGACGCCGGAGCGCAGGAGAACAGTGGTGCCCGCAGGGTACCCGGACTCCGCCGCGAAGAGGTTGCCCGGCTCTCCGGAGTGAGCACCGACTACTACACACGTCTGGAGCAGGGCCGCAACATCCACCCGTCCAAGGCCGTCCTCGACTCTGTGGCCCGCGCACTACGCCTGGACGCGGGGGAACAGGCACACATGATGGACCTGCTGGAGCACTGCGCAAGTTCCGCAGGCAGCCCAGGCCCGGTTCAAAAGGTGAGGCCAGCACTCCGGCAGTTGCTGGACGCCGTGGGTGATGTTCCGGCCATGGTGTTGGGGCGGCGCGCGGATGTGCTGGCCGGAAACCGGATGGCCCACCTGCTCTTCACCGATTTCGCATCGCTTCCCGCCCCGGAGCGCAACCTGACGCGCTGGATCATCCTGGATCCCCAGGCGGGGCAGCTGTTCAGGGACTGGAAAACCGTGGCCGCTGAAGCTGTGGGTGCCCTGCGCATGGATGTGGGCCGGCACCCCAACGATCCCCAAACCAATCAACTGGTGGGAGAGCTCGCCGTGCACAGCGAGCATTTCCGGCAATGGTGGGCCGGGCACAGGGTGGCCTCCAGATCCGCAGGCACTGTGCGGTTGCACCACCCGATCGTCGGCGACCTCGAACTGAACTTTGAGACGCTGAGTCTCCCGGACGACCCCGACCAGATGCTGAGGATCTATTCCGCGAAGGCCGGCTCGCCGTCGTCGGACGCTTTAACGCTGCTCAGCTTGGGTGACGTAGGCACCGAGCCCGTCAACGCACCCGAGCCCGCACGCCGAGACGGCAGTTAATGACAATCCGGGACTGTCATTAACTGCCGTCTCTCGTGGAGAAGGTGATCAGCGCCTAGGCTGTTCAGCGCTCCAGGCGGAAACCGAGCTTGATGGTGACCTGCCAGTCGGCCACCGCGCCGTCCTCAAGGTGGCCGCGGATTTCCTTGACCTCAAACCAGTCCAGGTTCCGCAGGGTCTGGGAGGCTGTTGCGATGCCATTCTTGATCGCGTCGTCAACGCCTTCGGTGGAAGTTCCTACAATTTCGGAAACGCTATAGGTGTGGCCAGCCATGGTGCTCCTCATCAACGTCATACGAATCTTTGGAAATTTCAGGCCCGCCAGGCAGGCCGTTCATGCAGACTAGCCCACGGATCACCGTGCGGCCAGAGGTGGTGCAGGCTTAGCTTTCGCGCCAGTCGTTGCTGGTGATGTGCGAGCCTGCCTGCGGTCCCATCTGCAGCATTCCGCCATCCACTGGCCACGAAGCGCCATTGACATAGCTGGAGGCCGGTGAGGCGAGGAACGCGATGACGGCGGCGACTTCTCGGGCATCTCCGGGCCGGCCCAACGGGACTCCCGGCCGTTCCTTTTGCCTCGGATCCTCGTCTTCCTGGCCCGTCATGGGAGTCGCGATTTCGCCGGGTGCCACGTTGTTGGCGGTGATGCCGTACTGGGCGAGTTCCAATGCCATGGTCTTAATCAGGCCGCCCAGGCCATGCTTGGACGCGTCATAAGCCGAAGCCCCAACTCTCGGCTGGAACTCATGGACGCTGGTGACCGCGATGATGCGCCCACCTCGGCCGGCTTTCACCATGCGCTTTGCTGCCGTCTGCATGGCCACGAAAGCGCCGTTGAGGTTGGTATCCAACGTGGACATCCACGTGTCGTAGTCCAACTCCAGGAACTTGGTGCCGTCCCCGGTTCCGGAGTTGTTGACGAAGACGTCCACGCCGCCAAGTTCCTCAGCCAGACTGTCAATTGCTGCGGCCGTTCCACGGGCATCCCTGGTGTCCAGTTGGTGCACCACTGCTTTCTGGCCCAGACCGCGGACCTCCTCCGCAGTTTCCTCAGCGCCCTGTTGGTCCGAGTGCCAAGTGATCCCCACATCCATGCCCGCCTTGGCCAACGCCACCGCGGTGGCCTTTCCTATGCCGGAATCCGATCCTGTGACGATGGCGGTCTGCGGGGAAAACGGTTCGTCGCTCATGGCGTTGCCTTTCGGTCGGGTAGTCGTTCCGATGATTTATCCCTACCCCGTGATTCCGGCCGTAAACACTCCCGGCGCAAAAGGGTCATCCCGGTGCAGGGAGATCGAGTGTAGATTTCTTGCAGCAGCACCCAGCAAATCCCCACAACCAGGAGTACTCATGTCAGAAGTTATTGTGGTCGGCGTTGACAACAGCGAGACGGCCAAGCGCGCAGCAGTGGCAGCAGCGAAGCTCGCCACGGCACTCGGCGCCGAGCTGCATGTGATCAGCGGCTTCTCCGATGACCGCATCGAAGAATTCGGCAGCGGCAGCGACCGCATCACCGTTTCCTCGGCCGACTCCGCGGAATACGTTGCCCGCAAGGTCTCCGAAGAGCTGGACGTCCCTGCCGGCAACATCAAGTACTTCGCAGCCCGCGGCACTCCGGCCAACGCCCTGATCAACTACGCCGAGACCAACAACGCCTCGCTGATCGTGGTGGGCAACAAGCGCATGAAGGGCCTGGGCCGCGTCCTGGGCAGCATCGCCAACAGCGTGGCGCACGGTGCTCCCTGCGACGTGTACATCGTGAACACCGACGTCGAGGCGTAGCCACCCATGTAGGTAGCAGCAGAGCGCGTTCTCAGAGCTCAAAACGCGCACTGCTGCTACTTAGTTGGACGTGCCGTTCAGCACCACCACGTTGGAACGGCTCACTCCGCTGCCCCTGACCAGCAGGACATGCCCGGGCTGAGGGGTGTCGGACGTGACGGTGAGGTCCCGCAGGGCGGAACCGTCCGCAGCCACCAGCAAGGTAACGCCTTCGCTGTTGCTCAGGACCACATCCTCCGCATTTCCCGTTGCCCCGGCCAGGGTGATGTTCCGGAGGTCACCCCAGATAACCGAGGGCTCGTGGTAAATTCCCGGTTGCAGTAGCACCGTGACAGCTCGTGGGTTATTCGCAGGGATTGCGCCAACGGCCGCCCGGATGCTGGCAAAATCGCCCGTTCCGTCCAACGCCACGGTGATGACGTCCCGAAGCGCCGGCTCGGTCCCGCCCAACGGTCCTCCGAAGGCACGTACCCGCGCCGGAACGGCCTTGGTGGGCGTCAGGTCATAGGAGTAGGGGACGTCGAACGCCATGCCCCGTTCCTGGCCGGTGTTCCCGGTGCACTCCTCGAATACGTTATGACGGGCCACCAGCGCACCGCCGGGCCCCTGGTGGTGAAGCGGGTCCCGGACATCCCGGAAGTAGTTTCCTTCCACCAGCAGCAAGGCAGCGTTCCGCCCGAGCATGCCGTAGCTGGAGATGTTCTCCAGATAGTTGTTGTAGACATGCGAGGCTGCCGTATTGTCCAGGCTGGCGTTGCGCTGGTGCGTGTTCCGGATCCAGTTGTGATGCAGCGTCACCCGGGTGACCACGTTCTGCGTCCAGCCCTCTCCGAGGGCCTTGTTGTGGTCTGAAAAGACGTTCCAGGACAGCGTGACGTTGTCGCAGTCCTTGCGGATATCCACCAGGCCGTCGCCCAGCCGGGTGAAATGCATGTGGTCCACCCAGACGTGTGTGCTGGTGTCCACCTGGATCCCGTCCCTGTCATTGTCAGGCCGTTTCCCCACAAAGTCCCCGGGGATGTAGGAGTCCCGGACCGTGAAGTTTCTGAACACGACGTTGGCGACATTGACCAGTTTGAAACCCGCATTGACTACTGCGGCCCCTGCGCCTGCGCCGAGGAAGGACTTGTTGGAGGTCACTGTCAGTTTCTCGTACTCCGCGAACACCAGTTCGCCGTGCAGGATCACCACCAGCGGCTCGGCACTTTTCGCGAAAGCCCGGAGTTGTTCCGAGGTTCTGGCGTGGACCAGCGTGCCGCCCGCACCACCAGTAGTGCCGTCGCGGCCGTGGGTTGCGACGCCGGCGAAACCCTCGGGTGCCGACGTCCAGGAACCTCCGCTCCCGCGGTTCACCGGCAACCTGGCTTCGCCCCAACCGTGGGGATCGACGCCGGATGGGGCACCATCAGTGGCCGGCGCCGCCACTGCTGGGCTGAAGAGGCCGGTGGAGGCCAGAGTGCCAGCTGCGAGTCCAGCGGTTAGGAGGGTCCGGCGTCGAATGTTCGGTTTCTGTGCGTCCGCCATCTCAAGCGCCTGCCGCCGGGGTCCAGTCACCGAGGAACCTGTCCTTCGTGAATTTCAGGGCCTCTTCCGGAGTGAGTTGGGGGTGGAACTCGTTGATGTATGCACCCGGCCCGGTGTTGTTGAACTCAGCAAAGCGCCCCTCGGTCCAAGCATGCCCACTCATGTCTGACCAGCCCTGCTTAGCGATGTGACTGCCCAGGTTCGAGTCCCGGATGACGGCCATGGGGTGCGCGTTGGGGTCGCTGCTGGCAAACCAAGGGCGTCCCAAGCTGACGGTCCCGGGTGCGGCGTCCGAAGTGAGGGTGCTGTCCACGATCAGGAAGCCGTAAGGGTTGGAGTCCTTGGTGCTGGGTGCCACGATGTAACCGTTGTTCGTGTCGCTGCCGCGGTCCAGCGAATGGATGGTGCAGCCTTCAAACACTGCGGTGCCCCGGCCGTAAAGGAAGTCCACGTCACCTTCTATGTAGCAGTTTTTCAGGTAGGTGCGGGCAGTGGCGTCACGGCCGGTGGTGTCAGCGAGGTAGGTATCCTGGTTGCCGAGGAACCTGGTGTTGTCGAAGGTGACCTTGTCTGCCACCGTCCGCACCGCGAGGGCCTGGCTACCGCCGTGAACGGCCTCGTCATAAGCGTTTTCCACTGTGAGGTTCCGGACCGTGGTGTGTTCGGCCAGGACGTTGAGGGTGGCACTTCCGGCCGCACCCCAGGTTCCGCCGAAGAACTTTGCTCCGTTTGCAGGGGTGTCGTAGGAAATGACGACGTCGGCCGGGTTGGCTGTTGCTCCTTGCAGCGTCACGTTGGGCCGGTCGGCCCAGACATTCACCGCTTCCCGGTAGAAGCCGGGCTCGATGGTGATGGTCCGGGGTTGTGTGTTGCCCACAGGAATCGAACCGATGGCCGCCTGTACGCTGCCGAAATCGCCGGTGCCGTCCAGCGCGACCGTGACCTCCGTCGTCGTGCTGGGTGCTTTATTTTCGCGGGGTCCGGCACTGCCGGTGACCAGTTCGGGAACCCTGGAGGAGTCGTCCTTGGCGTATGAATAGAACTGCGTGGGGTCGAACGCGATGCCCACGTTATCCTTGCGGCCGCGGGTGGAATCAAAAACGTTGTCACGGTTGACGATTTCCGTGGCAGGGTCCTTGGCCACCACGGGATCGGCAACCGAGGTGAAGTAGTTGCCCTCCAGGACCACCTTGGCGGCGTTGCGGCCCATCATTCCGTACTGGCCAATGTCCTGCAGGTAGTTGTTGTAAACGTGCGCAGCCGCTGTATTGTCCAGGCTGAAGTTCCGCTGGACAGTGTTGCGGATCCAGTTGTGATGGATGGTCATTTTGGTGACCGCGTTGCTGGTCCAGCCAACGCCCAGGGCCTTGTTGTTGTCCGCGAACACGTTCCACGAGTAGGTCAGGTAGTCCGAGTCTTTGCGGGTATCGATCATGCCGTCGCCCATGCGCTCGAACTTCATGTGGTCCACCCAGACATGGTGTGAGGTGTCGAGTTGGATCCCGTCACGATCGTTGTCCGGGCGTTTGCCGTCCCAGTCGCCGGGAATGTAGGAATCGCGCACTGTGAAGTTCCTGAAGATCACGTTGGACACGTTGATGAGCTTGAAGCCGGCATTGACCAGCTCCACGCCCGCGCCCGTACCGATGAAGCTCTTGTTCGATGCGACCGGAATCTTGACGTAATCCTGGGCCATGATGCTGCCCTTGAGGAAGATCACCAGCGGCTCCTCGGCAGCGGCATAGGCTGTGAGTTCCTCCAGCGAGGACACGCTCACGTGCCTCCCCGCCTGGCCTCCGGTGGTGCCGTCCAGGCCGTTGCCGGGAAGGGACGCGAAACCGTCCGGACGTTGCTTCCACAGGGCCGCCGGTGCCGCCGGTGATTCTGTGCCGCTGTGGATGGGCTCCGCCCTGGCAGGCACAGCGGTAAAGCTTCCAAGAATGACGACGGCGGTGGCCGCGCCGAGCAGGCGTCGCAGGCGCATGCAAAACTCCTTTGTCTTGTCTTGTTGGTGTTGCTCTGGGGGAGGGGCCTACTTAAGGCCGGTGGTGGCAATTCCGTTGATGAGGTATTTCTGCCCTGCAATGAAGAAACCGATGATGGGGGCGATGGACACCACTGACATGGCGAACATGGGGCCCCACATGCTTTGTCCTTCCGAGTCCATGAAGGCGCGAAGGGCCAAGGGAACGGTGTAGAGGTCCTGGTTCTGGATGTAGAGCAGCGGACCAAAGAACTCGTTCCATGTGGAGATGAACGTGAAAATAGCCGTGGTGGCCATGGCCGGCACGCAGAGGGGCAGAATGACGCGGATGAAAGTTCGGAACGGGCCGCAGCCGTCAATCTGGGCGGCATCGTCCAATTCCTTGGGAAGAGACTTCATGAACTGCACCATGAGGAAGATAAAGAAGGCATTGGTGGCCATGAAGTTGGGGACGATCAGCGGCAGGTAGGTGTCCAGCCAGCCGAGCTGGGAGAAGATGATGTACTGCGGAACCAGAAGAACGTGGCCTGGCAGCATGAGTGTTCCCAGCATGAGGGCGAAGAACAGCTTCCGCCCGGTGAACTCCATCCGCGCGAAGGCGTAAGCGGCCAGTGCGCAGGAGAAGATGTTGCCGACGATGGAGAAAATCACCACGATCATGGAGTTGATCAGGTAAACGTGGAACGGCTGGTCCAGCGCGGTCCAGCCCTGGGCGTAGTTGGAGAAGTCCCAGTTCTCCGGCCACAGCCCCAGCTGCCTAAAAATATCGTTGCTGGGCTTCATCGAGCTGGAGATCAGCCACATCAACGGATAGAGCATCACCAGCCCCACCAGGCAGAGAATCAGATGCCGTGAGAAGCGGGAAACCGGGGTTCCCGTCAGGGCGTCTTCGGGTTGATCCTGCTTGGCCAGCTTGCGCTTGAGAGGTAAATCAAGGAGTGCCATGGGGTTGCCTTAATTGTCGTAGAAGACCCAGAACTTGGATGCGATGAAATTGATGGCCGTGAAAATCGCGATGATCATCAACAGCAGCCAGGCCATGGCCGAGGCATACCCCATCTCGAACTCGGTGAAGCCCTTCTGGTACAGGTAAAGGTTGTAAAACAGCGTGGAATCCGCTGGGCCTCCGGTACCCCCGCTCATCACATAGCCCTGGGTGAACGTCTGAAACGAGCCGATGAGCTGCATGATGAGGTTGAAGAAAATAATGGGGCTGATGAGTGGCAAAGTGATGCTGCGGAACTGCCGCCACTTGGAGGCGCCATCAATCGAGGCAGCCTCGTAGTACATCCCGGGGACCTGCCGCAGGCCGGCAAGGAAGATCACCATGGGGGAGCCGAAGGTCCAAACATTCAGCACAATGAGGGTGCTCAGCGAGAACTGGGGGTCGGTCACCCACGCCGGGCCCTGGATTCCGAATAATCCCAGGAACCCGTTGACGATTCCGTCGTTACCGAAGATGTAACGCCACAGCATCACGATTGCGACGCTCCCTCCCAAGAGGGAGGGCAGGTAGTACACGGAGCGGTAGATCGAAAGTCCTTGAAGGCCCCGGTTCAGCACCAAGGCGACCAGCAAAGCAACAGCGAGGGATATGGGCACCGACACGAAGGTGTAGATGAACGTGACCTTCAGCGACTGAATGAGCCTGGGGTCCTCGAACATCGCCTGGAAGTTCGCCAGCCCCACAAAGTTGGGCTCGGTAAAGAGGTTGTAATCCGTGAAGGCGAGGTACAGCGAGGCAAAGAATGGGATGACGGTAAAAAGCATCCCCAGAAACCAGGGAAGCAGGAAAAGATACCCGGAGCGCTGCTTCCTACGTCGGGATGGGCGGATGCGCTGCTTACCGCCCGCTGCGGCTGCGGCCGGGGCGGCGCCAGATGGTTGTTTGATCAGAACCGACATAGCGCCACGACCCCCTCGTGAATAGCTCCGGGCTTACTTGTTGATTGCTGCATTGCTCTTCTCCATGAAGGTCTTCGCGGCATCGGCGGGACTGACGCGCCCGAACTCCACTTCAGTGGTGAGCTGTTTGAGAGTGTCGGCTACAACACTTGCGCCCTTGGGATACACGTAGGCAGGTGGCAGATCGTCTTCCTGAATGGAGGCCATCATGTCCACAAACGTCTTATCGTCAGCGCTCAGCTTGGGCGTGATGGCGTCCGCCACCTCAGGGTTGATGGGGACACCGCGCTGCGTGAGGACTTCGGCGGCACCTTCAGCGTCGTTCGTCAGGAAGTCCACCAGCTTGGCGGCCTCCTTGGGATGCTTGGACTTGGCAGCGATGGACCACAGCATGGTGGGATCTGCGGAGTAACCGCGGCGCTCGCCCGTGGTTTCACCTGGAATGCGGAGCAAGACCACTTCGCCCTCCACGGCCTCGTTGTAACCGCGGAAGTTGTTGATGGGGATGATCTGCGAAGCCACCGTGCCCTTCGCGAGGTAGGACTGCGCCGGCGAGCCGCCAATTTGCTCGAAGAATCCTGCGGGCGGATAGCCGCCGGCTTTGCGGAGGTCCACGCTGTACTGGAACCAGTCCTCGATGGTCTTCTCGCTGACGCCGAGCTTGTTGTCCTTGGTGTAGAAATCCTCGCCGCGTTGGCGCGCGAGCATGATGGGTCCTGTTTCCGTGGCGACGTCGTAGCCAGCTCCGTAGACTTTTCCGCCGGTTTTCTGCGTGACTTCGGTGGCGAACTTGGCGTAGTCCTCCCAGCTCCAGGTTTTGTCGTCCGGGATGGTGACGCCGGCCTGGTCCGTGATGGTCTTGTTGACCACCATGCCGATGGTGGTTACTCCGGTGGCGAGACCGTAGAGCTTGCCGTCAACCTCGCCGCGACTCAGCGTGGTTTCCGGAACCTTGTCCAGGTTCAGCTCGGGGAAGGACTTGAGGTCGGCGAGGGTGCCGCGCTGGGCGTACTCCAAGAGGCTGCGGTTGGCCATCGCCAGGACGTCAGGCGGGTTGCCGCCTGCGAATCGGGTGGCCAGTTTGTCTGCGTAAGGGGCACTGTCCTGGTATTCGGTTTTAACGGTGATTCCCGGGTTCTTCTTTTCGAAGATCCGCAGTGCAGCTTCCGTCATCTTGGCCCGGTTGGCATCGCCCCAGAAGACGAAGTTCAGTTCCACGTTGCCGCCGCTTCCGGAGGAGGTTGCGCCACCTCCTCCGCAGGCGCTCAGGGCCAACCCGGCCGCGACCACCGCGGCGCCCAGGACCAGCCTGCGCGGGATAGGAGTGCTTGCTGTCTTCTTCATTGAATGACGCCTTTCTGGTGCCCGATCTTCGGGCGTGGATACAAACTCGCTGAATATTTGGACGGAAACTTTCCGGTGTACGGGCGTGGGAAGCATTGCTTAGACCATCACAGCGACCCAAGAGTGAGGTGAAAATTACTGAGTAAACGATTTCTAGCAACGAATGGCTGTGACTGTCAACACATCACAACTCAATATCGGAAAATAGTTCAAAGAAACTTTCATAAGTAGTTGCCGAACTCTTTCTGGTCTGTTTATGCTGATTCCCACGCAGCGGAACCCATCACAAGGAGGTCGAATGGGAAGCTTCCAACTCAACGGCGCAACCGTGCTGGAGATGAACACCGGCGGCGATCTGGCAACCGTGCTGTCTCCCAGGCCGTACCTCCACCCTGTACGGACTCTGGCCGGAGTGGCGGTGACGGAAGCTGGTCCAGTTGATCACCCGCACCACCTCGGTCTGTCGCTCTCTTTCTCGGACCTGAACGGAACCAACTTCTGGGGTGGATCCACATTCACCGAAAATGGCCCGGCAATCCTTCCCAACCACGGACGTCAAGTGCTCGCGGAATGGCTGTCCCTGGAGGGGCTGGGGAAGGGGACGGTGGTGTGGCTGGACAAGAGCGGAGACCCGTTGGCTGTGGAGGGGCGGAGCTACCGATACCAAGAGCACCCTGCCGCAAACACGTGGAGCCTTGCGTTCGAATCCCTGCTTCAGCCTGCCGGTGACGTGGAGCAGTTGTCCGTGTCGTCGTCTGCCGTTAAAGGGCGTAGCGGCGCTGGCTACGGCGGCATATTCTGGCGCTTCCCGTCGGGTGATGTCCCGGCCAAAGTGCTGTGTTCAGGAGGAACAGGGACGGGCATAGCCCATGGATCACTTTCCCCTTGGCTCGCGATGGAAACCCGGCATGAGGGCCAAAACGTCAGTGTCATCCTCGCTCAAGACACCTCCGCGTTGCGCCCTTGGTTTGTGCGCACTGACGGCTATGTAGGCGCGGGTCCGGCCGTCGCGTGGGACCACCCGGCAACAGTGGACCGGGGCAATCCGCTCAAGCTCAGTCTCCACGCAGTGGTCCACGACGGCTCCCTAACCAGCCCCCAGCATGTCGAGGAACTCCTTCTCCACCACTTCAGCAGCTCACCCGACAGGACACCATGACAACCCGACACCGCACCCCCGTCTACAACAACCCCATCCTCAACGGTGACTGGCCGGATCCTGACGCGGTACAGGTTGACGGCACCTATTACCTCGTCGCCTCCAGCTTCAACAGGGTTCCCGGCCTGCCGGTATTGCGGTCGCGGAACCTGGTGGACTGGGAGCACGCCGGGCATGCGCTCCGGGAGCTCCCACAATCCAGCCACTATTCGCTGGTGAGGCACGGAAGTGGCGTGTGGGCTCCGGCGCTGCGTCACCATGATGGCAAGTTCTGGATCTTCTATCCGGATCCGGACCACGGCATTTTCGTGCTCAGCGCAGAGAAGGCGGAAGGACCGTGGAGCGCACCCCATCTCCTCTATCCCGGACGTGGACTCATCGACCCCTGCCCCCTGTGGGATGACGACGGCAGCGCATACTTGGTCCACGGTTGGGCCAAGAGCCGCATCGGAGTCAAGAACCGGCTCACTGTGCACCGGATGAGCCCGGACGCCTCCCGGCTCCTGGACCATGGAACCCACGTCATCAACGGCGAAGACCTGCCGGGCTTCTCAACCCTGGAGGGGCCCAAGTTCTATCAGCGCGACGGCTGGTACTGGATTTTCGCGCCGGCGGGAGGCGTTGCTACAGGATGGCAGTCGGTTTTCCGCTCGCGGTCGCCGTTCGGACCTTACGAGGAACGGCGCGTCCTGGAGCAGGGCGATTCGCCCGTGAATGGCCCGCATCAAGGCGCCTGGGTCACTACTCCTGAGGGCGAAGACTGGTTCCTGCACTTCCAGGACCGGGGGCCGTACGGACGCGTGGTTCACCTCCAGCCCATGGGCTGGGGTGAAGACGGCTGGCCGTGGATGGGCAAAACAGCGGACGACGGCGGACCGGGAACCCCGGTTTCGAGCCACCCCTACCCGCGCGGTACTTCGCCCGAAAACTGTGCACCACCCGCCGGTGACAACTTCACGTCCCCCGGCCTGGGCCCGCAGTGGCACTGGCAGGCCAACCCCCGGGACGAATGGCTGTCCACCTGTGGAGGAGGACATCTGGTACTCCGTCCGCAAGCCAACGATCCCATCAATCTCCGCGAGCTCCCTAACGTCTTGGGCCAGATCCTCCCCGGCGAACCGTCCACATTCACCACCACCCTGGAACTGGACGATGTGGCTCCAGGTACCCGGGCCGGCGTCGTGGTTCTGGGTCAGCGGTACGCCTGGCTGGGGATCGTACGCACCCCGGACGGCTACGTCCTGGGTAGCGGAACCGGCAGCGAAGGTCCGCACGAGCAGCCGATAGGGCGCGCCGTGGCCCTTCCGGGGCCGCGTATTGAGCTGCAGATCCGCATAGATGAAACTCCGCAGGCCACGTTTGCCTGGCGGGTGGGTCCCACGGATCCGTGGCAGATTCCCATCTGGGATTTCGATGTTGTTGAGGGCCGCTGGATCGGCGCTGAGCTGGGGATTTTCGCGGCGTCGCCCTTGGGCTCGCGTCAACGCGGGAGTGTTATCGTTGGTCCCGTGCGGGTGGACACTGCGCCGGTCCGCCGGGCGGCCGCCCAGCGCGTTGCCGCCCCCGTATCCCCATGAGTTCAAGGACCGCCCCATTGACCGCCACTCCGCGCCCCAAGATCGCAGACGTGGCTGCCGCCGCCGGCGTCTCCGTCCCCACTGTTTCCAAGGTGTTGAACGGCCGCTCCCACGTCTCCGAGGCAACGCGCGCCCGTGTTCAGCAGGCCTTGGAGGACCTTGATTACACCAAGCGGCAGTCGCCCACCGAACCCGGATTGCTGCAATTGGTGGTGAACAACTTTGATTCTCCATGGGTCCTGGAAACCATGGAGGGAGTGGAAGCTGCTGCTGCGCGGCTCGGCTACACCGTGGCCTACACGCGGGCCGTAAATGCTACTGCCGGGAACTGGCAGAAATTGCGTGAGCCCTCCGGCAACCGGCTCGACGGCGTGATGCTGTTGGCTCCACGGCAGGGATCACCACTGGTAGAGCTGGCGCGTACGCTGAACATCCCCGCTGTTGCCATAGACCCTGAAGGTTCCCAAGGCCTGCAGATTCCCAGCGTCAGCCCGGCCTCGTTCTCCGGAGCGCTGCGGGCGGTGTCCCATCTTCTGGAACTTGGGCATGAGCGCATCGGCATCATTACCGGCCGCGTCCACAGCCCGGGTCATGGGCGTGCCCGCTACGCAGCCTACGCGGCCGCCCTTCATGAAGCCGGGCTGCCGGTACTTCCCGAGTTCGTGCGCGACGGCGATTTCAGTATCGAGTCCGGGCTTCGCCTGGGCGGTGAGCTCCTGGACCTGCCGGAGCGGCCCACCGCAATTTTCACGGGCAGCGACCTGCAGGCCCTCGGCGTGATGAACGCCGCCGGGCAGCGGTCCCTGAAAATCCCCGGCGACCTCAGCATTGTGGGATTCGACGACATCGCCCAGGCAGCCCTCACGTCACCGCCGCTCACCACAGTCCGGCAGCCGCTCGCGCAGTTGGCGTCCATGGCCGTGGGCATGCTCACGGAGCAGATCGAACAGCATGGACTCGCTTCTTCAGCGGCCCTTGAGGTGGCAACGGAACTGGTAGTGCGCGGGAGCACCGCCCCGCCCAAGTAGCACCGGCCCACCCATGTAGCACCGCCACACTCAGGTAGAACAGTGCTCCCGTCTTAGTGGCCTTGGAATGCTTCGGCCAGCCACCACGATCCGCCGTCGGATGCTATCTTTGCGTCGATCACCAGGGGTCGGTCCTGCGTCCCTGCTTCGTAGGTGGCGATCCACGGGCGAATCGCTTCCAGATCCGCCACGGTCCGCACCGTCACGCCTTCCGCCCCGAATCCACGGGAAATCGAGGCGATGTCCGTATCCGGGAACACCACGCTGGCGAGCTCGGCCTCTGTGTGCCCCGAAGCGAAGTGGTGGACCTCGGCTCCATAGGCGGCGTCGTTGTAGACGATGCACACCAGCGGCAGCTTCAGTCGCGTGGCGGTCTCCAGCTCGCTGATTCCCATGAGGAATCCGCCATCACCCGCGCCGAGAACGGGCAGTCGGTGCGGTTGGGCGAGGGCAGCGCCGATCGCCGAATACAGGCCCAGCCCGATTGCCTGGAATGCTTGGGTGAAGCAGAATCCGAACTCGTCCGGCACGGCAAGGTATTGGCTGGGGTAGCCCATGAAGTTGCCCGAATCCACTGCCACGATCCTCTCGGCAGGGAGCAGGGTGTCGAGTTCGCGGGTGAGGACGCGGGGATCGATGGACGTCGCAGTGGAAACATCCGCAGTGGAAACGTCCCGCCACCGCGAGCCCTGCTTGATGGCCAGTGCGTTAGCCTCGGTGCGGTACTTTTCCGCAGGTTCGGGCTGAACCGAGCGCAATGCCACCAACGCATCCCCAGCCGTCAGCGCCGAATCGCCCAAGACGCCCAGCGAGATGGGCCGGTTGGCGCCGAGCGCGGCATCTTCGACGTCGATCTGCACTACTTTGGTGCCAGCGGAAATCAGCCGTCCGTGCCGCATGGTCCACATGTTCAGCGCACAGCCCCACCCCACGATCAGGTCCGCGCCGCTGATGAACTCCGCCGTGGCAGGCGAGGAAAAACCACCCGAGATGCCCAGGTTGTGGGGATCGCCGTTGAACAGCCCGCTCGCCACTGCCGAGGTGGCCACCAGCGCCCCGGCATGACGTGCCAGCTCCAGGATCTCGTCCCGGGCGCCCCGCCCACCGCGTCCGGCAACGAACACGGGCCGTTCCGCTTTCGCTATCAGTGCGGCCAGTTGCTCCACGGCGCCAGTGTCCGGGCGGATCTTCAACGGCTCAGGCACGACGACGGCACCCACTTCATCTGCCGCAGTGCCACTTTGGATGTCCAGCGGCAGGCTCAAAACCACCGTGCGTCGCTCGTTCACGGCAGTCCGGAACGCCCTGACGGTGTCCGCGACGGCGGTGGCGGGGGAGTGGATCCGTTCGGCCACCGCGCCGACGCTGCGGGCCAGGCTGTCCTGGTCGATCTTGAAGTTGGAGCGGATGGCAGCGGCCTGGGTGTCGGCGGTGAGCACGATCATCGGCGTCCGGCTCTTGGCTGCCTCACCGATGCCGGTGATGGCGTTGCTCAGTCCGCAGCCCTGGTGCGTGGTGACCACTCCCACCTTCCCGGACATCCGCGAATACGCGTCCGCCATGGTCGCCGCCCCGCCCTCATGCCGCGTGGCAGTGAACTGAATGCCCTCCGCCATGAGCGTGCCGGTGACATCGAAGTTGCCGGAGCCCACCACGCCGAAAACGTGCCCGACGCCGAGCTTCGCCAGCGTCCTGCCCACCAACGTGGAAACCCGCACTTGCCCGCTCATGCTCGCTCCACCGTGCCCTTTTCCACCAGTGCGTACACGCGGCTGGGGCTGCCGGTGCCGCCCACGATCGGCAACGGAGCAACCACCAACGTGGCACCGGTGACAGGAAGTCGATCTACATTCCGCAGCGAGGTCACGCCGTACTTGTCCGCGCCGAGCAGGTACGAGTGGACGGGGAACATCGGATCCAAGCCACCTGCCTGGCCGGCGTCGATGCCCACGGTTTCCACGCCAAAGCCACTGATCGAGGCGTTACCGGCAAGCCACTTGGCACCCGCGGCGGAGACTCCGGGAGTGTGGGGTCCGGCGTCGTCCGCGTTGACGAAAGCCGCAGCGTCAGCGCCTCGAGCCGCCCAGCCCGTCCGGAAGATGACCCAACAGTTCTCCGGGAACGCACCGTGCTCTTGCTGCCACTGTTCAAAGTGCTCCGGTTCCAGAAGGAAGTCCGGATCCGCGGCAGCTTCAGCGGTCTTGTCGATCACCACCAGCGGCCCCACCAAGCGGTGTGGTTCAATCTGGTCCACGGACTTGCCGTCCTTGCCCGTGATCCAGTGGACCGGTGCATCCAGGTGCGTGCCCGCGTGTTCGCCCACTGTGACGTCGTTCCACGCCCAAGCCGGGCCGGCGTCGTCGAAATTACTCACCGGTGAAACCGACAAACCCGCCGTGTTCGCGAACGGCTGCGGCAGGTTCAGGATGGGGGTCTCGGAACTGAGTGGTGTGGTGAGATCGATGATCTCCACGGAACCACCCGAAAGGGCTGCAGTGAGCCCGGCCAGAACAGACATTGTTCTCCTATCGCTTGCTTGGTTTAAGTGCTGCTTGAAGACGGGACAGTGGTGAGGGCGGTGCGGTCAGTTTTTGGGCCACCAAGTGGCCGGAACCGCCGGAAAGTCCGGGGCCGGGGTGAGTTGATGCCCCGATGTGCCACAGCCCTTGGACGGCGGTCCGGTGTCCGGCGGCGGAGGGAAAGGGCCGCCAGAGCAGGTTTTGGAAGAGCTCGGCCGAGCCGCCGTAGGGGTCGCCGTTGACGGCATTGGGGTTCGCGGACACCAGGTCCGTGGGGGCAAGGATGTCAGAAGCAAGAACCGTTGCCTTGGTTCCCGGGGCGAAGTGCTCCAACCGGGCAAGGACCCGCTCCAGATATCCGTGCTTCAGCTCGTCAGTCCAGCCGTTGGTAACGGACAGCTCGCCCGCAGCGTCGCCTACGGGGGCGAACGGCACTTCCTGCAGTTGCAGCCACAGCGTGGCTTTGCCTTCCGGAGCCCGCGATGGATCCAGCACGCACTGTTGGCCCACCACCACCGTGGGCTCGTTGGGCAACAGTCCGGCTTCGGCTTGGGCGCAAGCAATCCCGGTGCTGTCCGAGCCATTGCTGATGTGAACCAGTGGGACGCCGTTGAGCCTGGGGTCGAGCCATTCAACCGGCTTGTCCAAGGCGAGGTGTATCTGCATGGCCCCGCGTCCGTTCTGGTAGCGTTCGGCGGCGTCGGCAGTACCGGCCGGTGGCTGGCGAAGAAGCCGGGTATAGAGGGCCTGGGGTGAAACGTTCGCGAGCACGGTTCCGGCGGAAACCACACCCTGCGACGTGCGGACGCCGGTGACGGAGCCGCCCTTAGCTGAACGCTCGGAGCCCACCAGGATCTCCTCAGCCTCCGCGCCCAGCATGATCCGTGCCCCGTTGTCGCGCAGCAAGGACTCAAAAGCCTCCACGAACCTGGAGGCCCCGCCTTTCACAACAGGGAGACCGAAGCTGTGCATGCTCATGGCCATCACCGGGAGCATCACCCCGCCGGTGGCTTGGTCCGGGCCGAGCCCTGCGTGCAGAAGCCACGGTGACCACAGCTGGTCCGCTTCCCAGCCATCAAAACGGCTGCGGACATAGTTTCGTCCGCTCATCACGGAATCGCGGACGAAGGCTTCCGTCCCTTGGAAGCGCCCGCGTCGTAAGGCCCCCAAAGCAATCTTTGCCACTTCCCCAAAAGACCGAAGCTCTGCTCCGAAAGCCCCGAACACCGTTCCTGCGTTGCGGCCCAGATCATCAAGCATTGCCAGATACGCAGCTTGGTCGCCGGGTTCCTTGAACGCAGCAGCCGTGGTGGCCGGGTCCCGCTCCGCGATGACCACACGGTGGGCTCCGGTGGCCGGGTCCGCGGCAACGCTCGCCGTGACCGGGCCGGAGGTGTTGGAATACTCCAGGCCCCTGGCATGCAGCTCCTTGCCCAGCGCCCCGTAGGCACCGCCGGAGACGAACAACGGGTGCCAGGAGGAGAAGGAGTCGTGGATGAAGCCCGGAAGGGTCCGCTCGGCGGAATGGATGAAGCCACCAAGGCGGTCAGAGTGCTCGATGATGCACACGCGCTTCCCGGCCAAGGCCAACTCTGCCGCCGCCACCAAGGAATTGATGCCGGAACCGATGATGGCCACCTCCATCGAGCCATCCATGTCAACTGAATCGTCCATATCCGCACCTTTCACAAGAGGGCCGCTAGAAATCCGGATGGCTGGCGGTGGCGTGGTACTTGCCGCCGTGGAACACCAGGGGAGCACCGCCGTCGTGCTTGTAGCTTTCCACTTCACCCACGTAGATGACGTGGTCGCCGGCGTCATGTCGCGAAACGGTGCGGCACTGGAAGGTTGCCACAGCGCCGTTCAGCAGCGGAATGCCGGCAATTCCTTCAGTGGTTTCCGCGCCCACGAACTTGTCCGTGGCAGGTGTTGCGAACTGCCGGGACAGGACGTGCTGGTCACTGGCCAGGATGTTGATGGCAAAGTGCGTTGCGTCCTCGAAATCACCCAGGCTGGGCGCCCGTTTGCTGGGGCACCAGAGCACCAGCGGCGGCTCCATGGACACTGAGGTGAAGGAATTGGCGGTCATGCCCACTTTTCGGCCGTCCGCCGCCACAGTGGTCACCACGGTGACGCCCGTGGCGTACTGACCTAGGGCGCTGCGGAAATCACGGACATCGAACACCGACGTGTCCTCTTCTTTCTTGGCCTGCATGAAGTCCGCGGCAGCTGCGGAGTCGAACCACCAAGGGTACGACGTCCGGGGGTCATCAAAACCGCTCACGATGCTTGCTGCCAGGGCCGGATGGTCAGCGGCCTCACGGAGGAGCGTCCTCTGGTGATCACGCCGCGGCTTCAGGAGATCGTTGGTCCATTCCACGGCCCATTGCCCCCAGCCGCGCCAGAATTCGTCAAACGTCCGCTCCATCCATGGGCGGTCAAAAGCTTGCTGGCCGCGGCGAACAATCGCGTCAAGGTAGTACTTCGCAGCCAGGGTCGCGTTGTTGGAGCCCTGCCCGGTGAGGGGATCATTGAGGACCACGGCGTCACCCAGCCCGAACACCAACTTGCCGTTGCGGAGCTCCCCGACGGCGGACCTCACCGTGGGCGTGATGCGTCCCAGGAGCGTGGCACCGCTATCGGTCAGCTCCGCGTCGGCGAAGTTTTCGGCCTCGTGCGGGAAATGCTCGCGCAGGATTTCCAGCGAACGCTCGAGCTGCTCTTCGGGGGTCCCGACGTCGGTCCAGCGGTCCATGGGGCCGCCCACCACGCCTTCGAACACCATCATGCGGCACGGGCCGGAGACGGTCAGGCCCGGGAACGTGAAGAACTCCCCGACGCCGGGGACCATGGACATGCGGATGGCGTCGCCCCCGCCGTCGGTACCTGCTGCGGACGAGCCGGCGGAAGCCCCGCCGTCGGACGTGACGTAGTTCAGCGCCAGAACCCTTTGCGGCCGGTCGAAGGGCGATTTTGCCTTATCCCGCGGGAAGATTTGGCCGATTTCGCCCTTGCCGGTGCTGACAATGACCAGTTCGTAGTCATGGGCGAGTTCTTCGAGCATCCTCGGGGTGACCTTCTCAATGCGGAAGTCGCCACCGGCTGCAACAAACGTCTCGATCCAGAGGGCACTCTTGATGCGCTGGTCAATGGACCGGGCGGGGCCGTCCAGGGGTGCTTCCCACTCGATGGGTTCATCAGCATCCACGCGTAGCCGGATGGAGGTGATGCCAGGGACGGATCCGGATTCGTAGAATTCGGTGAGCGCCGTTCCCATGTGGGCTTCAGCGTCGAGGGCGGTTGAGAACATGCACTGGCTGGACATGACCTTGCCGGTACGGATCTGGGCTGCGGACCGGTCGGACAGGAGCGTTACCGCGTAGCCGTCCCGTTGCAGGCCCAATGCCAGCTGGGCGCCGGATTCGCCGGCCCCTACGATTGCTATTTTTCGCATGGTTGAGTCCTTATTGGCAGGGTTGTGCTACGAAACTTTGGCGGCGGAAAGGTCTGCGAGGTAGCTGGAGGCTTTGTCCGGGTACATGAACCAATCCTGGAATTCCGGCGGATGGTTGAAGCCGTTGGCGAAGCGGTGCGCGATGTCCGGTTCGCTATTCGCAGCACCCAGCAGCTCCAGGACATGCGGCGGAGGCGGGGCCAGGAGGGCATTTGTCCAGTGTGCAACGTGCTGCGCGTAATCCCAATAGCGCTCGAAGGTTGCCTGCATGAAGCTCGCATCGTAGGCGCCATTGCCGTGCCGGGTGATGCTGTCCAGATACGACGCCGCGCACTTGCTCGCGTTGTTGGAGCCCTGCCCGGTGATGGGATCGTTCAACACCACGACGTCGGCCAGGCCCAGTACCTGCCTGCCGCTAGGCAGTGTGGCAATCGGGTGGCGGACGGTGGGGGCAAACCGGCCTTGAAGGACGCCGTTGGGATCGGTCAGTTCCACATTCGTGGCACGCTCGGCTTCCCACGGCAGGAACTTCGAGAGGATGTTCTTGGAGTTCTCCAGGTGTTCCTCCGGGCTGAGCCCCTTCCACGTGTCCATCGGGCCGCCGGGTACGCCTTCGAAGACCATGATTTCGCAAGGACCGGTGGTGGTCAGTGCGGGGAACACGAAGTACTCGCCCACGCCCGGAATGAGGTTGAACGAGACCGCCGAGTACTCTTCGCGGGGTTTCAGGCCCGTCACATAGGTCAAGGCCAGGGCGCGCTGCGGGGCATCGTAGGTGCTGCGTTCGGCGTCGCGGGTGAACAGTTGGGCTATCTCACCCTTGCCGGCCGCCACGATCACCAGGTCCGAGGTCTGCGTGTACTTTTCCAGCTCAGCCACACCGGCATCTTCGAAGACCAGCTCGCCGCCGCGGGCTGTGAATTCTTCCATGAACTTGGGGAACTTCACCCGCTGATCGATGGACTTGGCGTGGTTGTCCAGTCGTGAGGCCCAGCTGATCGCCTTCTCACCCGGCAGCTCGGGGTGGGGGATGGTGAAGGAGATGCCGTCCACGGTGGGAGCATCGGGCCAGAAGTCCAGGCCGAGGGCCCGCTCGTTCTCAAGTGCGTTGTGGAAGATGCATTGGCTGGAGGCTACTTTGCCGCCAGCAATTTCCTCGGACGTGCGGTTGGAGATGGTGGTCACCTGGTAGCCGGCGTCCAGGAGTCCGATGCCCAGCTGAAGCCCGGACTGGCCGGCCCCGACGATGGTGATGTGGCGTTGCGTCATGGCGTTGCCTTTCTCTTTGGTGGAGGTTGTTGTGAAGCTTGGCGTTAGTTTGCTGCGAGCAGGGGAATAGCCTCTTCGGCTCGTTCCGGTCCCAAGGCGGAATAGCCGCCGTCAACGGCCCAATCGGCACCGGTGACGAAACTTGCTTGGTCACTGGCGAGGAAAGCGACGACGTCACCCACCTCGTGCGGGCGGCCGACCCGCTTGAGGGCGTGGAAGGGGGCCGCAACCGAGTCTGTCTTTTGGAGGTTCCCGTTGCTGAGGGAGTCCATGATGTTGCTCCAGACCCAGCCGGGGCTGACGGAATTCACGCGGATGCCGTCTTCTGCGAAGTCCACGGCCATGCTGCGGGTCACCTGAACCAGGGCTGCTTTGCTGGCCGGATAGAGCCATCGGCCGGTCTGGGCCACCGAGCTGGAAATGGAGGTGAAGTTGATGATGGCACCGTGGCCGGACGCCTTGAGGTAGGGTCGGGCCGCATTGCTCGCCACCACGGCGCTGACCAGATTGACGTTGAGTGCTTCGAGCCAGTCGGCTCGCCCGGAGGCTGCGCCGTCGTCCTTGTAGGTACAGGCGAGGTTTACCAGGACGCCGAGCCCGCCGTAGAGGGCCACGGTTTCCTCCACCAGTTCGCTGACTGCGGCATCGTCGGTGATGTCCGTGTGGGAATAGTGAATTCCTTCCCCGAGTGCTTTGGTGAGGGTGTCGCCGTCGGGAGCTATATCCGCAACCACCACCGTGGCTCCGGCGTCGCGCAATGAGGTCACCACGCCTTGCCCCACCTTGGTGGCCCCACCGGTGACGATTGCCGTCCTGCCTTCGAGTGCTGACATCTGCCGAACCCTTTCCCTCGCGTGCTGTGTTACGTAAATATGACGTGCGTCATATTCACTCTTGAAGTGACTCTAGGTTGCCCTTCTCCGGCGGAATATCCACTTGGCGCAGTGATCATCCGAATTACGCAGGTTCTTCCTCTTCCTCGTGCCAACCCACCCATGCCGCGGAAGTGAGGTGGGTTTCCCTGGCCCGAAGCTCCGCCGCCCAGAGTTCGAAGTGGCTCCTGTCCCATTCGTCTCTGCGGTCATGTACCACCTTGATGTTCTTCACTGGTCCTCACCCCGCTTCCGTCGCTGTTATGGTGCTGTGAGCTGCGTCATACTTGTCTCAAAAGCGACTCTAGACAGCTGTTGGACTCCGGAATATCCAGTTGGCGCGAGGATCGTCCGATAAGCGAAAAGCTGCACAAGACCCTGTGAAGTAGGTGGCGGATGGTGAGGATTCTTCCCCGTGATGTGCTCCGGGGTCGCCCAACCATGGCCACCACTGACGTGGACGAGGCACACGCCAGGATCGCCGAACTGTTCTGCAGCCACGAGCTTGCACCACTGACGAACCAGTCCTCGGTGGACATGAAGTTGCGCTCCCTGCACCGGGGTGACGTGGGGATCGAGTTCCTGGACTACGGAGCCGACGTCCGGATTGAGCCCGAGGGCCTGCAGGATTTCCACCTGGTGCAGATCCCGTTGGCAGGGCACGCATCCATGAAGGTGGGTGCCAGCACGGTGGAGTCGGGTCCCCGGATGGCCACTGTTCCTCCGCTCCACCGGCCCTTCTCCATGAGCTGGGACGGCGGAAGTCCGCACCTCATTGTCTACGTGCGTCGTTCAGCGGTTGAGCGGGTGGCGGGTCAGCTTTATGGCCATGACACCGTTGATCTGGGCTATGGCATGGACCTTTCAGGTGCCGCCGGCCGCGCGTTCTTGAGGTCCGTCGTCGAGCTTCATGACGACATGATCAGCCAGCCACGTACCACTGCTCCCGCGTTTGTGCAGGGGCTGCTGGCGGACAGCATGGTGTCACGCCTGCTGATGGCCATGGAGTTGCCCGGTGATGAGACCCGGGACGCGGAATCTGAAAGCCGCCTGGTCCGGGAGTTCCGCGAGCTGTTGGACCGGCATGCTTTCGAGGAACTTACCGTGCCGGACATCGCCGAGTGCTTGGGTGTCTCGGTTCGAACGCTGCAAACGGCACTTCGGGCGGAAACTGGAGCGACGCCGTCGGAGTTGCTGCGCAGTATCCGGCTGGACCGTGCCCGGGAGATGCTCCTGGAGGCGAGCCCCCGCGAGCAGAGTGTCACGGCCATCGCGGAACTCTGCGGCTTCACGCACCAAGGGCGCTTCTCTGCGCTCTACGTGAAGGCCTTCGGAGAGCTACCCAGCGAGAGCCTGCGCCGATGACGGAAAGCTATCGGCGAGCATAATCCAACAGCGCCCCCATCCACTGACTTGAGCAGAGCTACCGCGTCATTGTGGTCCTGGCCCTGCGCGAAGTGACCGAGCCGAGCAATGCAGATGGCGTCAGAGGCGGCGATTCCTGCGTGGACGCAGAGGGTTGCCACGGCGTCGGCAACTTCGTAGTGTTCTTCAGCAAGTTCGAGGGCATCCATGGCCACCCGCTGGAACTGCGCGGCCTTGCTCAAGCGACCTCGGCGGATACTTTCGCTTCCCGGTGTGGTCCTCATCTAAGCGCCACTGCCAGCGCGGAGAACGCGGCGCAACCACGTTCCATCGCCGAAAAGTGTGTCGCCCTCATCGATGATGGACTCGAAAATCGACGAAGGCGCTACTTCCGACTCCAGGAAGACAAAAGGCCGCGTGTCGTTGCCCGTCCAGGCGCTGATTTCGCCGGCCAGAGTGGCTATTCTGGTTTCGGCCTGCAACTCGTTGACGTCGTTCGGAAGGGCGATGAACAGGTCTATGTCGCTATCGTTTCGCATGTCATTACGTGCGGCCGAGCCATAAATCGTGACGACAATCGGCGCGAATTCCCACAACTCGATCTCGGTCCGAATGCGCTCGATGAGATGGTCTTTTGCGCTGGCCATCTCCTCGACTGCTTTGGCCAAGAGGTGATGACGATTGAGGCGGAAAATGTGAGTTCTTCCGGCAACTTTCTCTACGACAATGCCTTGATCGACCAAGCGGGCGAGTGCCTTGCGGACTCCGGCGAGTGAGCTGGGCTCGGGAAGGAGGCTGCAGATGCCGGGGGCGGTGAAGTCGGCATCAGCCCGCGCAAGGACGTACAGCGCACCCATATCCAGCGACGGGCTGATGGCAGTCAAGGGGTTCTGCAGGCGCAAGATTCCTCCTATGTCTACTATTGTGCACTTATAGACACAATAGTAGACATCGCGGCGAGTGCCGGTGCCAGCTACGCCTCCAGAACGTACGTCTTCAGATCGTCCAGCGTCTGCTGCATGTGCGCGTCCATCGCGAGACGGGCCTCGTTGGGATTGCGCGATTCCAAAGCTGCGGCGATCTTCCGGTGGTGCCCGATCGCGTGTTCCTGGATCTCCGGGAAGGCTGAAGTCTCGGCGCGCCGGGCTTCCAGGACCCTGTGCAGGGGTTCGAAAAGCACTGCCACAAACACGTTGCCGGAAGCGTGGAGAATTACATCGTGAAAGGCGAGGTCGGCTTCGACAAACCCGGCGAGGTCGTTGACTTCGTGGGAGGCCTGCATCTTTTCCACGTGGTCCCTGAGTGCGGCGAGCTCATCATCGGAGATGCGCTCGGCGGCGAGTTCGCAGGCGCCGGTTTCGAGCATGCGGCGGAGTTCAATCAAATGGATCGCAGCCGCCGCGTCCTTCGTTCCTTCAGACGCCGCACGCAACACGGCTTCCAAGGAGGCCCACTGGTTGAGGGGGTTAACAAACGTTCCGCGGCCGCGTTCAACGCTGAGGATTCTCTGGGCCTCAAGGGTTTTCATGGCCTCGCGCACTGTCATGCGGCTTACTTCGTGTTTGGCGCTGAGCTCCAGCTCGCCCGGTACCACTGTTCCGGGCGGAAATTCGCCCGCGATGATCCTGTCCAGCAGCTCATCGGCCACGACGCCCACCAATGACTTGCGTGCCATGTGTCCCCATTTCCTGTCCTTCAGACCGCCCGGGTCCCCGTGGATTACCCTCGGGACGGGTGGATGTCAGACATCTTACGCTGGCGGTGGCCAGCTTGTTTCCCAAAATTCAAGGAGCGCCTCTGCGCAGTGTTCGGGCTGTTCCCAGTGGACGTTGTGGCCGGCGCCGCGAATGGCCGCCAACCGGCGACCCGGGCTTGCGGCCACGAACGCGCGCATTTGCTCGATAGGGCGCACCCGATCTCCAGTACCGGCGATCACCAGTAGTGGCGCGCGGACGCGCCCAGGCGCTGAAGGTTCGACGCCGGTCATGGCCGCCACCGCGCTGGCGGACAGAATCCGAAACGGAGTGTCGAACCCTGTGCTGAGCCGCGCCATGTCTGCTGCGGCCAGCTCTCCATACCAGGCGTTCATGAGCTGCACTACGGTCCCGGCGTCGAAGAACCCCTGATCCAGCTGGGTCCTGAGCACCTCCTTGAACCCCTGGTTCTGCGGCACCGGCGCCATGCCCACAAGGGTCAATGAAGCCACCAGGCCGGGGCGGGCTGCCGCAAGCGTCAACGAAACACTGCCACCCATCGAATGTCCCACCATATGCACCGGACCGCTGGCCCGGTCATCAAGGGCCGCGGCCACGGAAGCCGCTGCCGAGTCCAAGGTCCATTCGAAATCCGGCGGGAGGGACTCGCCCGGGTGGTAGCCGGGGAGGTCCAGAATCCAGACTTCCCTGCCGGCGTCGAGCAACTTATTCGCGAGGGGTTCCCAATACACGGAACCGGACGCCCAGCCATGGATCAGGACTGCCGGAATGGGCTGACCTGCGGGAACGGCAGGAGTGAGGACGTTCACGAAGGGGAGTGGAACAGCGCTGCCAGCCATCCTCTCAGCCTAGTGATGCGCAGCACCTTGCGCGGTGAGGAGCCGTGTGTCACACTAATTCAAATGTTAGATGTCTGACATCTTACATTCACTAAACCGCAACAGAGATTTCCCACGATGGAGTGCATAGTGACCCTTGAAGCCGACGTTCTGGCCGCTTTCCCGGCGGAAGTCCAGATTCCTGCTCAGTTGGTTGCCGACGCCGTGACGGCGTCTGCCGCGGACGCACCAAAGATCCTGGTGGTCCTCGACGACGACCCCACGGGAACGCAGTCAGTTGCGGATCTCGCTGTGCTCACCCGCTGGGACGTGGAGGACTTCACCTGGGCGTTCACCCATATCCGTGCGAACCAGACCAAGCCCGCGGTCTACGTCCTCACCAACACCCGCAGCCTTGACCCGGCCGAAGCCGCAGCGCGCAACGAGGAAATCGTCCGCAACGCTCTGGCTGCCGCAGCCGCCGGCGACGTGAAGCTGGGCTTCGTGAGCCGCAGCGACTCCACCCTCCGCGGCCACTACCCGCTGGAGCCGGACGTCATCGCCGCCACCGTCGCTGCAGAAACCGGCGAACCCACCGACGGCGTGGTGATCGTTCCGGCATTCCCCGACGCCGGCCGCGTCACCATTGGCGGCATCCACTACATGCGCGGCACAGCCGGTTCCCTCACCCCCGTGGCTGAGACCGAATTCGCCAAGGATGCCAGTTTCGGTTTCGCCAACTCCGAGATGGCCAAGTATGTGGAGGAGAAGTCGCAGGGCCGGTTCCCCGCGAGCGACGTGATTGTCCTGGACCTGAACATCATCCGCGCCGGAGCGTCAGCGCAAGATCCCACCATCTCCGCCAAAGCGATCGCCGACGCCCTGGAATCCGCCACCAACTCCACGCCGATCGTGGCCGACATCGTCACCGAGAACGACTTCCGTGCCCTCGCCCTGGGCTTGGAGGAAGCAGAACGCCGCGGCAAGAAACTCCTCTACCGCGTGGGCCCGCCCTTTGTCAGGGGCCGCATTGGCCAGGAAATTCGCACTGCGCTGACCTCGGAAGAAGCCTTCGCAGGCAACACTCCCTCCTCAACCGGTGGATTGATTGTGGTGGGCTCCCACGTTGGCGTCACCACCCGGCAACTCAATGACCTCACTGCGCAGCACAGCTCGGCCCGGATCATCGAGATCGACGTCGAGAAGCTCATTGCCGGAACCAAAACCTCGGGCGAAGCAGAAGCCGACGCCTACATCGAAACCGTTGTGTCCGACGTCGTCGACGCCCTTCACAAGGGCGACGTGATCGTCCACACCAGCCGCCTGCTCATCAAAACCGACGACGCCGCAGCGAGCCTGAAGATCGCCCGCACGGTTTCGGCCGCCGTCGTGGCCGTGGTGAACCGGACACTCAAGACCTTCCCGCCGCGGTTCGTCATCGCCAAGGGCGGCATCACGTCCTCGGACGTGGCGGCGCACGGCCTGGAAATCCGCCACGCGATTGTCCGCGGACCCATGCTGCCGGGCATCGTCTCGCTGTGGGAGCCGGTGGACGGTCCCGCCAAGGGCATCCCTTACATCGTCTTCGCCGGCAACGTGGGTGACGACCAGTCCCTGACCCAGGTTACCCGCAAGCTCAGCGCCACTTTCTAAAAGCACACATTCAATGGAGAACACCATGACCAGCAGCAACTACACCATCACCGTCCTGGGCCTCGGCGCCATGGGCCTGCCCATGGCCACCCGCCTTGCCTCCGAGCTGACCGTCCACGGTTTCGACATCGCAGAGCCGCGCCTGGAGCTCGCAGCAGCGGCCGGCATCAAGACCTTCGACTCCGCCCGCGAAGCTTCCCAAGGTGCCGATGCGCTGCTGTTGGCCGTCCGCAACGGCGAGCAGCTCAACGATGTCCTCTTCGGCGAAAACGGCGTGGCCCCGGTCCTCAAGCCGGGCGCCGTGGTGATCCTGGGCAGCACCGTTGGCACCGAAGCGATTCCCGCAACGGTAGCCAAGCTGGCCGAGTATGGCGTCGCGCTGGTTGATGCTCCACTCTCCGGTGGCCCCAAGCGTGCCGGCGAAGGTGACCTGCTGATCGTTGTTGGCGCCGAGCCCGAGGCACTCGAAAAGGCGCGCCCCGCACTGGAACTGCTGGCGTCCACCCTGAGCATCGTGGGCGACAAGCCCGGCGACGGCCAGGCACTGAAGACCGTCAACCAGCTCCTGTGCGGTGTCCACATTGCCGCCGCCGCAGAAGCCATGGCCCTCGCCGACGCCCTCGGCCTCGACCAGGCCAAGACTCTCGCCGCCCTGGAGGCAGGCGCCGCCGGTTCCTTCATGCTTTCCAACCGCGGGCCGCGCATCCTCGAGGCCTACACCGAAGACGGCGCCGAGGTCCTCAGCCGCCTGGACATCTTCGTCAAGGACATGGGCATCGTGGGCAAGGCAACCCGGGCCGCCGGCCTTGCCGCACCCGTTGCCGCCGCCGCTGAACAGCTTTACCTTCTCGGCCAGGCCCAGGGCCTCGCCGCTGCCGACGACTCCGCCGTCATCAAGGTTGTTGCGCCCTCCAAGCGCACCGCCTAACCCCGGAGTTTTTGTACAGCTAACGCCCTCATGAGCAGCCCAGAAGGGCATTAGCTGTACAAAAACTCCACACCCCCAACAAGAACCCGCGACGACGGCGGTCCCCCCTTCGCCGTCGTCGCTACCTCCGCCGGTCTTCTCTAGACTGGTATGTCAAAGGAGACACCCCCCAATGAACCCCCTCGTCAACTCGCTGATGGTTCGGGCGGCTGATGCCCCCGCCATCAAGCCCGCAGTGGAGCTGGGAACACCGCTTCTGCTGACCATCGCCGCGGCCGGGATCGCCCTGTTGCTGGTGCTGATCATCCGCTTCAAGATCCAGGCCTTTGTTGCCCTTCTGGCGGTCAGCATCCTGGTGGGCGTCGCAGCCCAGATCCCGCTCAAGGACATCTTCACAGTGGTGACCACCGGCGTTGGCAGCACCATGGGCAAGGTTGCGTTGCTGATCGCCCTCGGTGCCATTCTTGGCCGCATGATCGAGGTGTCCGGTGGCGTGCAGTCACTGGCCACGCACTTCACGGAGAAGCTCGGTGCCAAGCGCGTTGCTGTCGCTTTGACGGCCGTGGGCTTCCTGGTGGCCATCCCGGTATTCTTCGAGGTTGGCGTGATCGTTCTGGTCCCCATCGTCTACGCCTTCGCCAAGATCGCCAACGTTCACCCCATCAAGTTCGGCCTGCCCATGGCCGGCATCATGCTGTCCATCCACGTCGCAGTCCCGCCGCACCCGGGCATCGTGGCCGGTGCCGGCGTCTTCGGCGCGGACATCGGGCTCATCACCATGATCTCGCTCATCATCTGCATCCCCCTCGGATTCCTCTCTTACTGGGTTGCCAGCATCATGAACCGCAAGGAGTACGAGCTCCTCCCCGGTGTGAAGCAGCAGGTGGAAGAGTTCGGCTCCGAATCCCTGGTCCACGTGGGCCACGACGGCCCCGGCGCCCGCGCAATCGCTCCTCCCCGCCCCGGCCTGATCATGTTCCTGATCGCCGCTCCGATCGTCCAGATCCTCCTCGGCACCGTCGGCACGCTGACCCTCCCCAAGGACAACTACTGGTACGGCGTGGCTGCGTTCATTGGCAACCCGTTCTTCGCGCTCCTGGTGGCCGTGGCGCTGTCCTTCTTCCTGCTGGCCGTTCGCCGTAACTGGTCCCTCAAGGAGACCGGCGAGATCTTCGAGGGCGCACTGCCTCCCATCGCCTCCATCCTCATGGTGGTTGCTGCAGGCGGTGTCTTCGGCGAAGTCCTCCGCACCTCGGGCATCGGCGCCGCACTATCGCACACGCTGGACAGCCTGGGCCTTCCGGTGATTGTCCTCGGATTCATCATCTCCCTGGCACTGCGCGCCGCGCAGGGTTCGGCCACAGTGGCCATCGTGACCACCACCGGCCTGCTCACCTCCGCTGTGATGGAGGGCGGCTACTCGCCGGCCCAGATCGCCGTGATCGTGATTGCCATCGGCTTCGGCTCGCTGGGCCTGTCCCACGTCACGGACGCAGGCTTCTGGACCGTGATCCGCTACTACGGTCTCACCGTGTCCGACGGCCTCAAGACCTGGACCGTCCTCACCACCATCCTGGGCTTGGCCGGCTTCGCGCTGACGTATGTCGCTTGGATCCTGGTGGGAGGCCTGGCCCACTGATGCGCGCCACACTCGACCACTTGGTCAACTCCGCCCTGGCGTCCGGCTCCGCTGTTCCGGCCTTCACCTGCTACGACTTCACCACCGCGTTGGCTGTTGTTGAGGCGGCGGAGGAAGCCCGGCTGGGCGTGATCCTGCTCGTCGCTCCAAAGACTGCGTCCACGCCCAACGGACTGCGCCTCATCGCAGCCCTTCGAGGCCTTGCCGACTCCGCGGGCGTCCCGGTTTCCGTTCAACTGGACCATGCCTCGGACCTCAAGGTCATCCTCGACTCCGTAACCGCCGGCGCGGACGCGGTCCTGGCTGACGGTTCGTCCTTGCCCTACGAGGACAACATCGCCCTGGTTCGCGAAGTCCGTGCCGCACTGGACGCCCAAGGCGCCTCCGACGTCGTGATCGAAGCGGAACTTGGCGGCCTGGCCGGGGACGAGGACAAGGCCTTCGGTACCGAAGACTCAGCGCACGACGCCGGTGCTTCCGTTGCGGGACTCACCAACCCTGCGCAGGTGGCTGACTTCGTAGCGCGGACGGGTGCGCAGTTGCTTGCCGTCGCGGTGGGCAACGTGCACGGAAAGTACAAGGGCGAGCCGAACATCCGTTGGGACGTGCTGCAGGAAGTTGCTGATAACACCGAGGTGCCGCTGGTACTCCATGGTGCGTCGGGCATTCCAGCGGATGAGCTCGCGAAGGCCCCTTCTCTGCAGGTGGGCAAGGTGAACTTCAACACGGAGCTGCGCACGGGAATCCTGTCCACTCTCGAAGCTGAAACCGCTGCACACCGGGCCGACGGTGAGAATCTGCAGGGTTTGCTGGCCCGCTGGAACGGCTCGGCTGCCACGTTCGCCGGCGCCACGCTGGAGTTGCTCAGCGCCTAGGGCCAAGTTCAAGAACACAGGGAGGCTAGGATCAAACCATGATCCTGGCCTCCCTGATTTTTGCGACGATAGCCGCCCTGCTCCACGTCTACATCTTCACCATGGAGTCCATTACCTGGACCAAGCCCAAGACCTGGAAAACGTTCAGCATCACCTCTCAGGCCGACGCGGAAACGACCAAGCCGCTCGCCTACAACCAAGGCTTCTACAATCTGTTCCTCGCCATTGGCGCGTTGATCGGCATCGTCGCAGTAGCCATGGGTGCAACCCAGGTCGGCTGGACCCTCGTCTTCAGCAGCTGTGGTTCCATGCTCCTCGCGGCACTCGTCCTCGCCGCCAGTGGAAAAAAGTACCTCCGCGCAGCAACGCTCCAAGGCACAACGCCGTTGCTCGCCGTCGTGCTTGGAATCATCGCCGTTACAACCTCCTGATTTTTTGTACAGCAGGTGCCCTGAAAACGCCTTCTGAAGGGCATCTGCTGTACAAAAACTCGCGGGCTTAGGACTCCGGGGGACCGGATTGTGCCGCTGCGCCGTCCATCCACAGGACTTCCCAGTGGTGGCCATCCAGGTCACGGAATGCGCGGCTGTACATGAAACCAAGGTCCTGGGCGTCGTAGGTTTCGGACCCGCCGGCTTCGAGCGCCTTAACGGCCAAGGCATCCACGTCTTCACGGCTATCGGCAGAAATGGCGACAATGGCCGCCGTCGTGTTGTGCGTGTCCGCGATGGGCTGCTTGGTGAATTCGCTGAACTTGGCATGGGTCAGGAGCATGGCATAAATGGTGTCGCTGAAGACCACGCAGGCTGCAGTGTCATCGGTGAAATTAGGGTTGATGGTGTAGCCAAGGGCCGTGTAGAAGGCCTTGGATGCTTCAAGGTCGCTGACGGGCAGGTTGACGAAAATCGACGTAGTCATGCCTCTGATCCTGCCGGTGTTTCCATGAGCCGTCCAGAGGCAATTCTGCGGTAGCTGATATTCCGGAAGGGACAGGCGCCCCGCCTGCTGGTCCCGTACCTCAACCGGGCGGACAATGAAGTCAGCACGCAAATGCGTGCCACTGCAGGGGAGCCATGGAGATGGATGCGAATCCTACCGCCGGCAAGGCGACGGCTGTGCAACGGGACCCGGTGATCGACCTTGTCCGGTTCACCTGCCTGCTCCTGGTGGTGGCCGCGCACTGCATGATGGTCAGCCCGGTCCTGCACAAGGACGGGACGGTCACTACCGTTAACGTGCTGATGGAGCAGGGTTGGTTCACCCCTGTGGCTTGGGGCCTCATGATCGTGCCGTTGTTCTTCGTCCTGGGCGGTGTGACAGGTCTGCAATCATGGCGTCGGCTGAAGGCGCTTGGCGGGACTGGATTCGACTTCGCCCAGGTGCGGCTCCTGCGCTTGGTGCGTCCGGCCATGGCTTTGCTGGCGATCATGTGGGGAGGGCTGTGGATCGCGCTGCTGCTGGGTGTCCACCCGCAGGTCATCCAGTTAATGACCGCCGGCGCCGCCATGCCGCTCTGGTTCCTGGCGGCCTACCTCACAGCGCAACTCAGCATTCCCCTGATGGCCCGATTTCACGAACGCGCGCCACTTCAGACATTCGCCGCCCTGGTGGCCCTGATCATTACAGTCGATTCCCTTCGCGGCGCCATTCCCGTCCTGGCGTTCGCGAACATGATCTTCCTCTGGTGCGCCGTCCAACACCTGGGCTTTCTGATGGCTGACGGCTTCTTCGAGCACAGGAGCCGCACCTGGCTGGTTGGGGCCATCGTCTCCAGCAACCTCTTGCTCGGCGTGGTGACCGGTGTGGCCGTGTACCCGGGGAACATGGTGGTTAACCTGAACCCGCCCAATTTCTGCCTGCTCCTCTTGGGCATTTCCCAAGCCGCAACACTCCAGTTGCTGCACCACGGTCTTCGGGCGATCGCCGGCTTCCGTTGGATCCAGGCAGTCATAGCCGTTGCAGGACGGCACTCCATGACCATCTATCTGTGGCATCTTCCGCTCCTGGTGGGCATGTCCGGGTTGCTGCTGCTCACTAATGTTCCCAAGCCGTCGGCCGGGACCGCAGAGTGGTGGTGGGCGCGAATACCCGTCTTTTTCTCGGTTGTAGCCCTGTTGGTCCCCGTGGTGTGGCTTCTTGGTCGCTTGGAGAACCGTCCGACGGCGGCCAGCCACGCCCGCGGTCCGTTGCGTTCCGCTGTGGTGACGGCCGGCGTCGTGGTTTTAGTCCCGGTGGCTGATGCCGCCTTGAACGGTTTGACGCTGGCACTGTTGGGCGGGGGAGCGGCCTGCTTCGCCCTTGCCGTCCTTCTTCTCGGAAGGGTTCCGACGCCGGTGGTGCAACCGCCGCTGCGGGAGGACGCGGAAGTATCCGTGGAGCGGTTGCGGACGTTGCCAGAGCCGGATTTACGTGCCAATCTCGAAACATGACCGAGTACACGGATTCACTGGCAGAGTCGTTCCGCCCTGGCGTCACCACAGTGCGCAACGACAAATTTCACCGCTATGAGCTACATGTGGACGGAGAGTTGGCCGTGATTTCCCAGTTCATGGACAAGCCCGGTCATATTGATTTCATTCACACTGAGACGAAGCCGGGGTTCAACGGCCAGGGCCTGGCGAAAGTACTGGCGCACTTTGCGTTGGATGATGTGGTGGCGTCCGGAAAGCGGATCATCCCGCATTGCCCTTACATTGCCGCGTACTTGAAGAAGCACGAGGGCTACGAACAGGACGTTGATTGGCCTGCTGAGAAGCCTGTGGGCCAACCGAACAACGAGTAGACGTTTAGCTCTTTTTGCGTTGGACCGTGGTGGTCTGGAACGGCCAGTTCGGTGGTGTTCCGCTGAGGGAGACCAAGGCGTCATGCTCATCGGCGATGAGCTGTCCCCGACACGTGGCCCGGACCTGCATTGCACTGACCAGGCTTCCGCCGTGCAGGTGATCGGAGTCCGTGACCAGGTAGGAGAAGCTCCGCATCACTGATTGGCCAGGGGCCAGGCGGCTGATTTCAAGATCCCGCTGGACAGGTTCAGTGGTGTAGTGGAGTACTTCCATGCCCTCGTTGGTGAAGGAACGCGGTATCAAGGCGATGTCCCGCAGGTAACTGCCCGAGTCGTTGGTGATCCATGCCGTGAAAATGACAGTATCGCCCGGAATGGCCCAAGTCCTGTCCGCGCCGTAGACCAAGGCGACATGTCCCGCGTTCTTCTTGCGGGCAAGCAGTCCGGAGCGGCAGTGCGGCAATCCCCGAACCACGGCCCCCTGACGCCGGTGGGCCTTTTGGTGGAGTGCGCGCGTCAACTTCAGGAGGGGGCGCCGGACGCCGGTATTTCCTCGGCTCAGTGCGGCGGTTGGGAAGGTCATGACTCACTAGTGCTGCCAAGTACGGAATCGTGACGCGAAAAATGCAAAAACATGAGTTCTCTACAGGTATGACGAGCGCGATTCAAGTCACGCGGAATCTGATGTCACACTACTGCTTATGGATCATGTAACTTCGGTAAAGGGCGGCGGGGACTCCTCAGCCCTCGCAATGGCCGCTGAAAGCGATCCCCACATCATTTCCATGGTGCGTCAGGGGGTTACGGAAGCCTTCGACGTCCTCTATGAGCGGCACCTGAAGATTGCCCAATATGTGGCTCGTGCCCAGACCGACAATCCCAGTGACGCCGACGATGTTGTTGCTGAGTCATTTGCCACAGTCTTCCAGTTGCTGACCGAAGGCAAGGGGCCCAAGGAGTTCTTCCGTTCCTATCTCCTGACCGTGGTGCGCCGCACGGCTCACGACCGGAACCGCAGGGCCCGACGAATGCCGACTGCTGCCGACGACGCCGTCCTGGATTCCGCTGTATTGGACAGCGACCCCGTCCTCAACGACCTCGAGTCCAGCATCATGGCCAGGGCGTTCAAGTCCTTGCCCGAACGCTGGCAGGCCGTACTCTGGCACCTGGACATTGAAGGCCTGAAGCCGGCCGCGGCGGCTCCGCTGGTGGGGCTCACTCCCAATGGCGTCTCGTCGTTGGCCCTCCGGGCGAGGGAAGGACTGCGTCAGGCCTATCTCCAGCAGCACATCAGCCAGACGATGGATGACGGCTGCGAAGAGTACGCCAGCCAATTGGGAAAGTACGCCCGCAACGCCCTGAGACGCACCTCTGCGGAGAGAGTCAGGATTCACCTGGACGGCTGTGCCAAGTGCACTGCCCTGCTGATGGAACTTAACGACGTCCAAGGCGGCATGAGGGCCATCCTGTTCCCCTTGGTGACGGGCATCGCCTTCAGTCCGGCCGCGTATGCGTCGCTTGGATCAGCAGCCATAACCCCAGGGACCATCGCGGCGCGCAGCGTCAGCCACGTGTGGAAGATGGCGGCGGCGATCGTGGTGGGAGTACTGGCGCTGGTGGGAGTCCTCGGATGGTTGCTTCAACCCACTGCCGCCACCGAGTCCGATGCTGCTGGGGACGGTGGTGCGAAAGTCCCTCCGGTCCACGCGACGTCAGCTCCAGCCACAACACCCTCGCCAACTACAACGCCTTCGCCACCCCCAACGCCGGGGGTCGAGGCTACCGGGGTGTCACCGGGTCTTGCCCAGGTTCCCGCGGCAGAGACGCCCGTGGCCGCCGAGCCGCAACCCACCGCCGTCGAGACTCCGCCGGCGGAGGGGAAGCGCAGTGCCGTGGTGGTGGACTCCGGGACGGTGTCGTCGACGGCGGCGCCCGCGGCTTCCAGCCCTACGGCACCTGAAACGCAAACGGTCGATGCGACGTTCGCCTCAGCTGCCGGCTCCGGTTCCGGGGAACGGGAGCTCCGTGTGGAGTTCTCGGTGGACGGCGAGGGGTCGCCCACAACGGGAGAAGTGTTCTTTACACTCCCGGACCAGGCGACGTTCGTGGCGGACAGGACTGCTGCTCCCTCTGGGTGGACGTGCGCCGGAACGGCTTCCCAACCCCGTCAAGTCCGTTGCGTCACGACCTCAATGGCCGCTCACGATCTTACGTTCAGGCTTGGCGTCGCCCTGCCGGATGGTGCCCGCGGAGGGATGCTCAATTACCAGTTTGGCGGCCGAGGCATTGCCAACAAGTCCTTCGCCAACGCCTATCACTAGGTAACTTGTGCCCACTGCTTGTGCTTGACGGCTTGTCCTTGGCGCGGCAAATGAGGGATTCCCAAAAAGTTTTTCGGATTTTCGCGTCATGATTCGGCCGCTGCCCTCACCTTAAGTTCGGGTCTCCTGTGCTTTCGGTGCCCCCGTTGGATGCATTGATTTTTCAACGACAAGAACATTTGGTTGAGCGCACTGAGGAAAACCCATGAAGGACGTACGTCCACGCAAGCTTCTTGCGGGCATGATCGCTACGGCTTTGATGGCGGCCGTGATGTCGCTGGGGTTGGGTGGAGCCTTAGTGCAGGCTGCCTGGGCCACGGCACCTGGAACACCTGGCGCGGCCCAGACAGGCACTACTGTCTACGTTGAGGACTTCTCCAACGAGGACGCCACGGCCGGGGCAATCGGCATCCTGGACTATCAGGGCGGTCCAGCAGCAGCCCATGAAAGCTATGTAGCTGACACGCCCTACACTCCGGCGGGCGGCGAATGCGACGGCTGGATTCTGAACTCCTTCACTCCGTTGCCCACGGCTGACTCCGGTTGCCTCAGGAACCAGCCGGCCGGTTGGGCGCAGGTCCAGCAGATGGCCGTAGAGCTCGGCTTGGCACAGGGGCAGAGCCCGGAGCAAGCTGCCGGAAATCAGGTGTTGTCCGAGTACACCAACAGTGCCGCCGGAAACATCGCGGCCGGTGTGCAGTTCCGTACGGAGGGGAACGCTGTTCCGGCAATAGCGGGCCACTACTACGCTGTGTCCGCATACTTCGCCCAAGTGAACTGCCATGCAGCGCACGCCAGCCAGACCTTCAGCCTCCTCATCAATGGGACGCGGCAAGTCCTCAGCGCCGGGCTTGATCCGTGTGGCAGCAGCACCCACGCCAGCGTTCACGTCACCAAGCTGCAATCCGTTCCCTACCGAATCCCGGATGGCACCATCAACCCCACCCTTGGTCTGGAACTCCGGAATGAGACCACTACCGGAGCCGGCAATGATGTGGCGTTCGACCTCCCGCAGATTGTGGACGTCACGCCGCAGCTGGACAAAGCCTTCACTCCTTCCCTGGTGGGTCCTGGCGGTACGTCCCGAATGACCCTGACGGTCACCAACACCGATGAACTGGCAGCTAAGAATGACTGGTTCGTCACGGACACCCTCCCCGCCGGAGTTGTGGTGGCCGCTACCCCCAACCTCGGCGGGACGTGTGAACAGTCGCCGGGGACCAGCCCGATGCTGCGGACTGCGGCGGCCGGAAGTCCCTCGATTTCCGTGACCGGCGGTGATATGGCGCCGGGCATGTCGTCGTGCACCATCACGGTGGACGTCACCGCTGCTGTAGAGGGAACGTACGCTGACGGTCCTGCCTCTATGGCCACCAACCTGGTCCCGCCAGCGAACGCTGCCCTGACCGTGCGCGCCCCGCGCCTGGAAATGAGCACGGCTCTGAATGCGACACGCCTGCAGAATTCGGACCAGTTCACCACTGAAATCCGGGCAGGCTCGGCCGATGGGCCGGTGGTGGGCAGTAGCGTGAACTCCACCACCACGGGGTCCGGTGCCACGGTCACTGCGGGTTCCGGCACCACTGGCCAGTACGTTGCCGCAGCGGGCGCCACGTATTACCTCACTCAATCGGGCACAAACCTGTCCGGCTATGACAAGAACATCACTTGTGCCGACGCCCACGGACTGCAGCCGGACCTACCCAACGGCGCGGCCTTCCCCGGTTGGCTTGCCATCGTTCCCGTCGCCGGTGCCGACATCAGCTGTGTGGTGACCACCACGGCCGACTCGGCGCCGGACATGGAGGTCACTGTCCTGGCCGACGCTTCCGCCGTCCGGTCTCCTGCAGTTGTGGGGGACCGGATCGGGTACTCGTTGACGGTAAGGAATACGGGAAACGTCACACTGACCGACGTAGTGATCAACGATTCGAAGCCTGTCCTTTCTGCCATGGCCTACAACTGGCCAGGCATTCCGGGGGAGCTTCTTCCCGGCCAGCTGCTGGTAGCGACCGCATCGTATGCCATTACCCAAGCCGACATCGACGCCGGCCACGTCGCCAACAGTGCTTGGGCTACCGGGAACCCTCCCGCGGGTCCGCCTGTCACTCCACATACCGGCGTTGCAGACACTCCCTTGGTGATGGCGCCGGCCATGCAGTTCACCGGGTCTTCAAGGAAACCCGATGCTGAGGTGTCGAAAGTGGGCGATGTCATCGCCTACACCTTCACCTCGACCAATAGCGGCAACGTCACGCTCAAGGACGTGGAGATCGATGCTCCGCTGGTTGGCCTTTCCTCCTTGGACTACAACTGGCCGGGTACTCCGGGCGTGATTCTCCCCGGACAATCCGTGACGGCCGCGGCAACGTATACGCTCACTCAGGCGGATATCGACGCCGGCCGCGTGGTCAGCAGCGCGTCCGCCACGGGTACTCCTCCCGTGGGCCCTTCCGTCACGCCGCCGCAGAGTGAAACAGGCACTACGCTGAACACCATCTCGACGTTGGAGTTCGGGATAACCGGGGACGCTTCCGCGCTGGGAGACCCGACGCGGGTGGGCGAGATGATCGTGTACAGGTTCACGCTGCACAACGCCGGGAGTGCGCCACTGACGGCTGTGGCAGTGGCCCATCAGATGCAGGGTCTCACGGATCTGGACTACGCCTGGCCCGGTGCCGCAGGAACCCTGTTACCCGGTGAAACTGTCACCGCTACGGCACGTTATGCGGTCACCCAGGCCGATACCAACTCCGGAAACGTCACCTATTCGGCCACGGCAACTGGTACGCCTCCGCGGGAACTCCCGGTGATCACTCCACCAGCGCGGGTTACTGTGACTTTTCCTCCGGTCTCCCCGGATGGGGCGGCGCCCCCGGAGGGTACGTCTCCTGCGGCGGGTACCAATCCGGGATCGGGTAAGCATCCTCCATCGGGTACGTTCGGGGCCGGGGATGACCCGGAACCGGCAACCACTCCTGCGGGAGCCGCCAATGCCCCCGGGACTTCGGATGTCCCTGGCCAGCCTGAGGGATTCCTGGCCAGCACGGGGGCTGTCCTCACGGTGCTACCCATCAGTCTGCTGGTTACCGGGTTGGGGCTTTTCATGCTCCTCAGTGGACGCCGCAAGCGCTCCAAGGCATAGGGCATAGGGCATAAAGTGCGCGGCGGCCGGGACCCATCCCCGGTGCCGCATGCTGTGTCGGTTATACCGAGTTTGTTGGTGAGGGTCTCTTACGTTGCCACTGCACTGCGTGCCAGAAGAGCAGGGCGGCGGCCAGCAGCAGGCCGCCCAGGAGTACGTACGGGGTGTAGGACATCAGCATGAAGCTGAGCTGCGCCGATGTGTTGAACTGTGTTGGTCCTGCCATCGCTGCCGCTGCTTCGGTCAAGGCCCAGAACCCGAAGCCCAATAGCCCTGCATCCAGCACCCACAGCGCAATGATGAAGGGGTTGGGCGAAGCGCGTTTATGCGCGGGGTCTGCGGGTTCGGGCGCGTCAGGGCTGACGGCGGGCATGGCGTTGCCGTGCTCGTCGATTTCGCGGAAACCGATGCGTTCGTGAACGTGGTCTTGCATGAGGTCCCCCAACCGCTTGTTGCCGATAGTCCTTGCACTCTACTCCCTGCCCGATGCGAGCCGCAGGTGGCAGCTGCTGGTGGCTGTGGACGTTTCGGGTGGCCGAAAAGCGAGCCACATTTTGCACCCAATGTCGCTGGATGGAAAGTCAATGACGCGGTCCCGGACGGGAAAAACGCGAGAAACCGCCTTCTAGGCGAAATAGGTCACAAAAGTTTGACGGAAAGGCTTACCTAAGTAAGGCTTACCTTGCTAACAAGCGCCCCAACGCAATGGAAGGAAGCTGACGTGACGTCACCTAGTGTCGAAGAGCGGATCGCTCAGGAGCAGGATTTTGGCTCCAAAGTGGAACTGGCCCTCGCTGCCACAAACCAGCTGTTCAACGCACGAAATTCACCCAGTTACGTCGCTCAGGTCCTCCAGGGGGTCAATGCGGTTTCCACCAAAGTCCAGCGGACCTCCCAGCCGTTTACCGGCGTCGGGCATGCTGAACTGAAGGCGAAAGTTGGTGCGGTGGACCTTGAGCGTCCGCTGCCGGACACGGCTGCTGCCCTGGAAGAGCTAGACGATCTCTACCTCAAGGACGCCATCTACTTCCACGATTCCCGCTACGCTGCACATCTCAACTGCCCGGTGGTCATCCCGGCGCTGGTTGGCGAAGCGGTGCTCTCGGCTGTGAACTCCTCCATGGACACGTGGGACCAGAGCGCGGGAGCCACGATGATCGAGCGCCGCCTCATCGATTGGACCGCCGAGCGCATCGGCTTCGACGCCGAGGCTGACGGCGTGTTCACCTCCGGTGGCAGCCAGTCCAACTTCCAAGCGCTGCTGATTGCCCGCAATCACGCGGTCGCCAAGCTGCGGGCGACGAACGGGGACGCCCGCCTGCCGCACCTGCTGGACCGGCTCCGGATTTTCACGTCCGCGGACAGCCACTTCAGCATCCAGAAGTCCGCGTCCATGTTGGGCCTCGGCTTCGACGCCGTGATTGCCGTGCCTACCACCGAAGACCACCGCATGGACCCCGCCGCGCTCGCGGCTGCTTTGGCAGAAGCGCACGACGCCGGTCTGATGCCGATGGCGGTTGTGGCCACTGCCGGGACCACGGACTTCGGTTCGGTTGACCCGCTCTCCGAGCTGGCGGCACTGGTCCGTGCCTACGATTCCTGGCTCCACGTTGACGGCGCATATGGTGGCGGCCTCATCGTGTCCGGCCGTCACCGGCACCTCCTGAAGGGGATTCACCTGGCGGATTCTGTCACCGTGGACTTCCACAAGACTTTCTTCCAGCCGGTCAGCTCCAGCGCAGTCCTGGTCCGTAACGGCTCCATGATGGGCCATGTCACGTACTACGCGGACTATCTGAACCCGGAAAGCGCTGCGAAGGCCGAGATTCCTAATCAGGTGGACAAGAGCATTCAGACCACCCGCCGCTTCGATGCCCTGAAGCTGTGGTTGACCTTGCGGATCATGGGGGCCGATGCAATCGGTGCACTCTTCGACGAAGCGATCGACCTCGCCGCCCGGGTAGGGACCTTGCTGGCTGAGGACGCCGAGTTTGAGCTCGCCGCCGCACCGCAGTTGAGCACCTTGGTATTCCGCTACCGCCCGATGGTGGACGGTGCAGCCCTCGACGACGACGCTGCAGACGCCCTCAACCCCGCCATTCGCGCCGCGATCTTCGCCTCCGGGGAGGCCGTAGTTGCCGGCACCAAGGTGGCTGGCCGCCACTACCTCAAATTCACCCTCCTCAACGCCGAGGCGAGCCTGAGGGACATCCAGGAAATCATCGAACTTATCCGCCGGACGGGCAGCGAGCTGCTGGCGAACACTACGGAGGCTGCAGCATGAGCACGCAGGACAACGGCAAGATCTACGACGTCGCAGGCATCGGCGTCGGGCCTTTCAACCTGGGCCTGGCCGCGCTGAGCGAGCCTGTGGAGAACCTGGACTGCGTGTTCCTGGACCGCCGTGAGTCCTTCGACTGGCACCCTGGCATGATGCTGGAGCCGGCGCATTTGCAGGTCCCGTTCATGGCGGACCTCGTGACGCTCGCCGATCCGACGTCGCCGTTCTCGTTCCTGAACTTCCTGAAGCAGACCGGCCGGCTGTACCGCTTCTATATCCGGGAGAACTTCTACCCGCTGCGTGCCGAGTACAACCAGTACTGCCAGTGGGTGGCCGGGCAGCTTGAGTCTGTTCGTTTTAGCACGGATGTGCTGGATGTGACGTACGACGACGGCGTGTACCGGCTTTCGGTGCAAGGCCCGGAGGGGGCCGAGGTGCTTCGCGCCCGCAAGCTGGTCCTGGGCACCGGCACCTCGCCCTATGTTCCGGATTCCTGTGCAGGGATAGTGGACGCCGGAGGACTTGTCCTCCACAACGCCGATTACCTGTCGAGGAAGAGTGAGCTGCAGTCCAAGCGCAGCATCACCATCGTGGGAAGTGGACAGAGCGCCGCGGAGCTGTACTACGAGTTGCTTCAGGAAATCGATGTGTATGGCTACCAGCTCAACTGGGTCACGCGCTCGGGCCGTTTCTTCCCGCTGGAGTACACCAAGCTCACCCTGGAGATGACCTCGCCGGAGTACGTTGACTACTTCCACTCGCTCCCGGGGGAGCAGCGCGATTCCCTGATCAAGAGCCAGAAGAACCTCTACAAGGGCATCAACTCGGACCTGATCGACGACATCTACGATCTCCTGTACACCAAGAGCCTCTCCGGAATGGTGGACACGCAGCTGCACACGCACTCGTCGCTCACCGCCGCGGAGTGGGACGCTGCCACGGGCGCCCACACGCTCCAGCTGCACCACGAGGAGCACGGGAAGAGCTACAGCCTGGAGTCCGAAGCCGTGGTTCTCGCCACCGGGTACAGCTACAAGGAGCCCGCCTTCCTGGCCGGTATCCAGGACAGGATCCGCCGCGACATCAAGGGCCGTTTCGACGTCGATCGGAACTACGGCACCGGTGTGGAGGCTGGCGAAATCTTCGTCCAGAACGCCGAGCTGCACACCCACGGCTTCGTCACCCCGGACCTCGGCATGGCTGCTTACCGGAACTCCTGCATCCTGCGCGAAATCACGGGCCGCGAAGTGTATCCGATCGAGCGAAGCATCGCGTTCCAGCAGTTTGGCGCTCCCGCTCCCGTGGCTGCCAACGTCGCTGAGACAGCGGGGGCAACAGTATGAGCTTCACCTTCCGGCCCGTCGATCCCGTAGCGGACGCACCTGTCCTCCACAGCTGGGTGAGTCAGGAATACGCGCGATTCTGGGGCATGGTTTCGGCCACCGAGAAGGACGTTGTGGAGGAGTACTCCAAGATTGCCGAATCGGGCCATCACCAAGCCTTTTTGGGGCTCGACGACGGCGTCCCCGCCTTCCTGATGGAGCGTTACCGCCCGGAGTCATCGCCGCTGGCAGACGTCTACGAGGTCCAACCCGGTGATGTTGGCATGCACCTTCTGGTGTCACCGCCCGCAGGCGATCCCCAGCCAGGTTTTACCACCGGCGTCATGCAGTCCGTGATGGCGGAACTGTTCGCCGACCCGGTGACCCGACGGGTCGTCGTCGAGCCTGACGCCCGCAACCACAAAATCCATGTCCTGAACGAGAAGGTCGGTTTCCGGCCGCACGGCGTGGTGACCCTTCCCGCCGTCGACCCCGCCGAAGACCATAAGCAAGGGCTGCTGAGCTTCTGCACCCGCGAGGATTTTCTCGCTACCCTGACCCCGATTCTGGCCGCGCCTGCCGCGGCGACCAGAGGAGAATTCCTGTGACCACCACTGCCGATAACGCCACCACCACTGCGGCTGTTGATTCCGTGTCCCACCTGACCCCGGAACGCTGGGCAGCCGCCAACCGGCACCTGGTCCGAAAGGCGATCGCCGAGTTCTCGCACGAGCGCATCCTGGTCCCGGAGCTGATCCGTCAGGAGGGCGCCGGCGTGGGGCTTTACAAGGTGGTGAGCGATGACGCCGCTACTGAGTACCGTTTCCGCGCCAGGCTGCTGCAATTGGAGCACTGGTCCGTCACCGCCGAATCCATCGTTCGGTTGCGGGACGGTAAAGAGCTCCCTGTGGATGCCTTGGACTTCATTGCCGAGTTCCACGAGGCCCTGGCCATCCGCCAGGAAATGCTGCCCGTGTACCTGGAGGAAATCAGCAGCACGCTGGCCAGCCATGCCTATAAACAGGGCAAGCCCTTCAACTCGGCCCAGTTGGCGGCGGGCATCACCGGTGGTGCTGATCGGGCTGCGGACTTCCAGGCCATTGAGCACAGCATGACCGAGGGGCACCCGTGCTTCGTGGCCAACAACGGCAGGCTTGGATTCGGAATTGAGGATTACCACGCGTTCGCTCCGGAGACCGGTGCCACCGTGAAGCTGCAGTGGATCGCCGTGCACCGCAGCAAGGCTGTGTTCACATCGAGTGCCGGGCTGGATTACCGGACGCACTTCGAGGCTGAACTGGGGCCGGCCACTCTTGCGTGGTTCAACGCGGAACTGTCCGCATCCGGGCTGGATCCGGAGGACTATCTCCTCATGCCCGTCCACCCGTGGCAGTGGGACAACAAGCTCACGGTGACGTTCGCGGCAGAAATCGCCCAGCGCCACATCGTGAACCTTGGTACGGGCGAAGATTCGTACCAGGCGCAGCAGTCCATTCGTACGTTCTTCAATACCGATTTCCCGGAGAAGGCCTACGTCAAGACGGCCATGTCTGTGCTGAACATGGGCTTCATGCGCGGGTTGTCTCCGCAGTATATGAAGGCAACTCCGGCCATCAATGACTGGCTGCAGGAACTGATCGGCAATGACCAGGAGCTCCAGAACCGGGGCCTGGCCATGATCCGTGAAACCGCGGCAATCGGGTACCACAACCACTACTACGAGGCTGCCTCGGCCAAGGGTTCGCCCTACCGCAAGATGCTCTCTGCCCTGTGGAGGGAAAGTCCGCTGCCGCTGCTGGAGGACGGCCAGCAGTTGGCCACCATGGCATCGCTGCTGCACGTGGATTCGTCCGGAAACTCCGTGGTTTCTGCCCTGATTTCCCGGTCCGGCCTGGCGCCCACCAAGTGGCTTCGCCGCTACTTCGAGGCCTACCTCGTGCCGCTGGTCCACTGCCTTTATGAGTACGAGCTCGCTTTCATGCCGCACGGTGAGAACGTCATTCTGATCCTCGAAAACGGCGTGCCCGTCCGGGCGATCATGAAGGACATCGCCGAGGAAATCGTGGTCATGGGGGACAGGCTGGAGCTTCCGGAGGAAGTCTCCCGCGTCAAGGCTGAAATCCCTGCCGAGGAGATGGTCCTGGCCATCTTCACGGACGTGTTCGACTGCATCTTCCGCTTCCTCGGAGCCATCCTTGTGGAAGACGGGACGCTGCGCGAGGACGAGTTCTGGGGGACCGCTGCCTCCGTACTGCGGGAGTACCAGCAGCGCCACCCGGAGCTTGCTGACCAGTTCGCTATGCACGATCTCTTTGCGGCGGACTTTGAGTTGTCCTGCCTCAATCGCCTGCAATTGAGGAACAACCAGCAGATGCTGGACATCTCCGATCCCTCCGGCGGGCTCCAGATGGCCGGTCGCCTGGCCAACCCCTTGGCCAAGTTTGCTTAGGCTGCACCGGAGATAGCAAATACAGCAGGGACCGCAGGGGAAGACTTGCCTGCGGTCCCTGCCGTCATCGCCCTCCACGGGGTTATTGTCAAAGTGACGATAACCCTGCTACAGTCATTATTGTCAGAATGATAATAACGAACTGAAGGATGACGATGATGGCGCTGCTCGACTGGATGAACTCCGCGGCAATCCCCAACCTCTTCGGCACTCCGGTGAGCTGGATCGAGATTATTGGTTTCGTCACCGGCGCCGCCTGCGTCTACGGAGTCGCGAAGCAGAAGCTGTGGAACTGGCCCATCGGAATCCTGAACAACATCGCGTTCATTATCCTGTTCCTGGGAGCCGGTCTTTACGGTGAAACCGTCCTGCAGGTCATTTTCGCCGCCGTCGCTGTCTACGGTTGGTACAACTGGATCCGCGGCACGGCTGGCACCGGGAGCCGGAACGACCTCCCCATCCGCGATGCGAGCCGCAATGAGTTGTTCCTCGGCCTCGGGGCCACGGCAGCCGGCACTGCAGCCGTGGCGATGGTCCTCACCCACGGAACAGATTCCCAGGTTCCCTGGCCGGACGCTTTCGTGCTGACCGCATCCCTGGTGGCCACCTACGGGCAGGCCAAAAAGATCTTCCAGCACTGGTACGTGTGGATCTTCATCGATGTGGTCTCCATCCCGCTCTACTTCAGCCGCGGCCTGACGTTGACCGCCATCCTCTACCTCGGGTTCCTCGCTCTCTGCGTTTATGGACTCATCGACTGGAAGCGCACCCGAAGCGCTGCAACGCCGGCCACCCCCGAAGCCATCAAGGCAGGAGCCTGAGATGTACAAGCAAGCAATGGTCATCGGCAAGTTCTACCCGCCGCACGCGGGCCACGCACATTTGATAGCCACCGCCGCGGCCCAGTCCCGGAAGGTTGCCGTCCTGGTACTTGGCAGTCGTTTTGAGTCCATCACCAGTGATGAACGGGTCAGGTGGCTGGCGGCCGAATTCAACGACGTCGACGGAGTGGAAATCTTCGGAATGCGCAATGACTGCCCCGAGGACTACCACTCGGACGAAATTTGGACTGCCCAGAACGAGCTGATGCGGCTGGCCCTGAAGAGCCATGGTGTGACATCAATCGACGCGGTCTTCAGCTCCGAAGAATACGGTTCACGCCTTGCTGCGGCTTTTGGAGCAGAGCACGTGCTGGTGGACCCGTCCCGGCGGGCCTATCCGATCAGCGGCACCATGTGCAGGGAGGACCTCGGCACCTCATGGCCGTACATCATCGCTTCCGCCCGCCAGGAACTGGCAACGCGGATCATCGTGGTGGGCGCCGAATCCACTGGCACCACCACTTTGGCCAACGCGCTGACCGAACATTACCGGCCGAGGTTCCCCCGGATTGCCGACGTCCCCGAGTATGGCCGTCAGTTCACCTACGAGAAGTTCCACAGCCTCCGCTCGGAGACGCCCGACGCCGGTATAGAGGACATGGTGTGGACCGCCGAAGACTTCAGTTTGATTGGCGCACGGCAGAACGCGATGGAAAACGCTGCAGCGGATGCCTGCCCCTTGGTGATAGCAGACACCGATGCCCTGGCCACCACGCTGTGGGAGCGGTACTACCTCGGCGAAGGAAGCTTTGGCTCCTTCCACGCGGCAGATGTTCTGCCCCGCCGGGATCTGTACTTGATCACCGATCACGAGGGCGTGGACTTTGAAGACGACGGGTGGCGTGAAGGCGAGCACCGGCGGGCAGAAATGACCGAGTGGTTCAAGGAAACCCTGACCGACGAGGGGCATTCCTGGATTCTGGTCACAGGTGACCATGATCGGCGTGTGAAGACTGCCGTCGAGACGATTGACCTCATCCTTGCGCAACGGAGCGGATTCACTTCACCGCCGTGGGCAAGCCGAACCGTTGTGGCCCCATCCGTTCTGGAAAGGGCATCGGCATGACGGCGAATTCACAGTCCGCGAAGGAATTCCTCCAAAGCTATAACCCCGGGGATTACCCTTCCGTGGCCCTCACCGCAGATCTGGTGGTCTTCGCGGTGTCCGCGGGCGCTTTGAACGTGGCGCTGGTTCGCAGGGGCGGGCATCCGTTTAAGGATGCGCTGGCGCTGCCCGGTGGTTTCGTCGGACCTAAGGAGTCTGCCGAACAAGCGGCACAACGGGAGCTCGTAGAAGAGACGGGGCTGGACCTTGGGAAGTTGCCGGTACACATCGAGCAGTTGGCCACGTACACCAGCCCGGATAGGGACCCGCGGATGCGAGTTGTTTCCGTTGCCCACCTGGCCCTGCTCGCGACGGACGGGAGTGTCCTGCCGGGGATTGCCGCAGGGTCCGACGCCGCAGCTGCTGCGTGGCACCCTGTCCACGACGTCCTGCGCAGCAACGATCTGGCCTTCGATCACCTCGAAATTCTGCAGGACGGTCTGCGGCGGCTGGCCGGCAAGATGGAATACACCACGGTCGCAGCCCGCCTGCTGCCGCATGAGTTCACCTTGACGCAGCTTCGCACCGTCTACGACGCAGTGTGGGACACCACCCTTCCGGCGGGAAACTTCACCCGAAAGATGATGCCCCACTTGACTGCCACAGGCCGGAAGGCGAGGGCGGCTACCGGTGGTGCCCCGGCAGCGCTGTTCACCGCCACTGACCGGCACATCCATCCGCCCATGGCGAACCCAACGAACTAGGCCAACCCAACAACCCATGTAGCGCGTTAGAGAAGCAGCAATACCTCCGTGGAGTAGCTCTGCGACGAGCTCATTGATCCCCGGAACCAGCACACTGCGTGGACCGAGGGATCGCCGGGAATGACCATGGGCCGGAGGTTGTCCACATCCGATCCCTCGGTGATGGCTTCCCATGTCCAGCTGGCGCCGGAATCGGAAGTCCGGCCCCGGTAGATCTCGTAGTGCGCAGTGGTTGCACCGGTTCGCGGGTCCACGGGTGCGGAGATGTAGACGCGATCCAGGTTGTTCGGGTCCACAGCACCCAGCCCGGTGTAGTCCTGCTCGTGCGGTAGCAAGCCGGGACCGGCGACGGCGAGGGGATGCAGCTTCCAGCGCAACCCATCAAAGCGGGCGTACAGCAGGCGGTGATCGTCGACGTCGAGCATTTGCTCCCGCTGCAGCGGACCGTTCACGTCGTTGGCCCGGCACGTGAGGATCGCCGCGAGTTCCGTGCCCCGCCGGCGAAGGTCAGTAGTCCAGCCATGGGTGAGGGCATCGCCGTCGAGCGTTAGCCCGGCTTCGAAAACGGTGGTGAGGGCCGTCTGGTTGATCCCGACTGAGCCGATGACGGGCTTGCTGACCACCTTGCCCTCGGCGTCGTGGAGCGCATCGCCCTGGATGTAGCCGTGGTAGATGCTGTTGTTGTAGTCGCGTGGGTGGTGGTCCGTGGTGATGAGGTCGATCCGGTCCGTGCCGTTGCCGGCATAGCGGGTGTAGCCGTTGACGTAACCGACTTTGGGTCGGGTGAAGAGTTTGCCGCCGTAGCTCCAGGTGCTGCCGTGGTCCTCGGAAATCATCAGCGTGGGGTCGTCGTTGATGGCGCGGACAAAATTGTAGACCCGGCCTTCGGTGCTTAGAGCGTGCAGGTTGGAGTAGGTGGCGCCGCGACCGTCGGCGAGTTCCGTCCAATCGAACTGCTGCTCCGGTTCCCACTGGGAAGCGTCGTGCGGCTTGGTGGAGACGCGCCAGCGGGAGTAGTTGTCCGTTTTGTGCTTGGCATACATCGCCACATAGTGGCCGTCGGGCCGGATGAGGAGGGCGGGAGCGTTGTGGTCATCGGACTCCAACCTTTCATGGAGTACGTGGACGCGGCTCTGACCGGTAGCAAGGTTCACCTCCGCAACTTCAATGTTGCCGCCACGTTCCGCACCACCCTGTCCTTCAGGTGCAGCGACCGAGCCCACCAGCAAGGTGTTGTTTGCGGGGTCGATCAGTGCGCGCTCGTCCTGGAACCAACACCACGCCCCGTTGTTGTTGAGGACAAGTGGCTCTTGGGGGAAAGAGTTGACCATGGGAATCCTTTGCCGCTTTGCATCGTTTCAATTCCGGTGTGGGTACTAGTCTAGGCGCATGACCACTCGAGCCAACGAACTTACAGCCTTGGTAACCGGGGCCACCGCCGGTCTCGGTGCAGAATTCGCCCGCCAACTTGCCGAAGCCGGACACCACCTGATCCTGGTAGCCCGGGATGAACAGCGCCTCAAAGAAACAGCCGAGGAACTTGAACGCGACTTCAGTATCTCGGCGGAGGTCCTTTCCGCGGACTTGACCACCGACGTCGGCGTCTCAGCCGTCGCAGACCGTTTGCGGGACGCTTCACGGCCTGTGGATGTCCTTGTTAACAATGCCGGAATCGGGCTGTTGAAGTCGTTCGAACGGAATGAGCTGGACGAGGAACGCCGGCACCTGCGGCTCCACGTCCAGACACCCATGGAGCTGAGCCACGCGGCATTGGAAGTCATGCTGGCCCGGGGGAAGGGACGGATCATTAACGTCGCCAGTGTGGCAGCGTTCGCCAATAGGGGCAGCTACTCGGCGGCCAAAGCCTGGCAAGTGACCTTCAGCCGGTGGGCCAACATCGCCTACGCGAAATCCGGCGTGCAGGTCACGGCCGTTTGCCCCGGTTTCACCCACACCGAATTCCACGATCGCATGGGCATGGACAAATCCGTTGCACCCCGATTCCTATGGCTGACAGCCGATCGCGTAGTGCGCGAAGGGCTGGAGGACAACGCCAAAGGCAAGGCAGTCTCCATTCCGACGCGTCGGTACAAGGTGGTCAGCTTCTTCGCCCGTGTCCTCCCGGCGAAGCTCACGTCCGGCCCGCCTCGCCGGCCGTTGGAACCCTAGCTCGCCGGCCGTTGGAACCATAAGCCCCAAAAATTGTCCTGCCGCTGCTTTCCTGACGGGGTGGCTGGCTTTAGGCTGATGCTGGAGTGCGGCACCGGGCGCGGCTGCTGCGCTGGGGCTACAGCAGCGTGGTCCCGCAAACGGGGCCCGCGAGTCGTCCCGCTTTCCCGCGAACCATGCCGTGTCCGAAGCAGGTAACGCATGGACGAGGCAGCTCCCACGGACGGCTCCAGGCAGGGAGGACACGACGGCGGAACGGTCGCCGTCGAGGACAGCGACGCACACCTGGTGCTGCTTGTCCGAGCAGGAACCACGGCCGCGTTCGAGACGCTCTATGCGCGGCATCAGTCCATGGCTCGAACCGTGGCAGCCGCCCAGCTGGACAATTTTGCTGATGTTGACGATGTTGTGGCGGACGCGTTTGCCTCGGTCTATCAGTCCCTGGCTGCCGGGAAGGGGCCCGATTCCTTTTTCCGCGCCTATCTGCTGACCGCGGTTCGGCGTGTGGCCCACCGCGTCAACCGGGACGCGACCCGTACCAGCCCGACATCCGAATCGTACATTTTGGATACCGTGGATGCCCATGATGATCCCGCCGTAGCGACGTTCGAATCGGCGGCGGTGGCTCAGGCGTTCCGGTCCCTACCGGAACGCTGGCAGGAAGTCCTTTGGTACGTGGACATTGAAGGGTTGAAGCCTGCAGCCGCTTCGCCGCTCCTGGGCCTGACGCCCAATGGAGTGTCCGCACTCGCACTCCGGGCGCGGGAGGGCCTGCGCCAGGCGTACCTCCAAAACCACATCAGTACATCGGCAGGGGAAGACTGCGAGGAATACTCAACGCAATTGGGTGCGTACTCGCGCGAAGGACTGAGCAGGCGCAAGCAAGCCCGGGTGCAGGAACATCTGGAAGGCTGCCCCAAATGCACCGCCCTGCTCCTTGACCTCAGTGACGTTCAGTCCGCCATGCGCGCATGGATCTTCCCGCTGGTAGCAGGGGTAGCCTTCAGCTCGGCCTTCCCTGCGCTCGCAGGCGGAGGCGGGGGAGCCGGTGGCACTGGGGCGGCACCAGGCGGCACCGTCATCCGCGGGGTGGAACCCCGGGGAATTTCCCTGCCCTGGAAAGTGGGCGCTGGCGTCTTGGCGGTGGCAGCAGTGGCAGCGAGTGCCGCCATGGCGCTGGGAGTTGCGGGCGCCACCACCTCCGAGCCGCCGATTGCGGGTGCATCGCCATCCCCGGATGAGCCCACGAATCCGCTGATCCCACCGGTTGCTGAGGACATTTCGGAGGAGTATCCGTTATTTCCGGACTTCAGCGATTCGTCCCAAGGCAGCCCCGAGAAGCCGGCCTTCTACCCCTTCCCGCCCAGCACCACACCAGACCCCGGCCCCTTACCCAGTCCGTGGCCATCGCCGGGTGAAACTCTGCCGCCAGCGCTTCAGCCATTGCCTACCATTGCACCTACGGCCCCAGCCACCTTGCCACCGCTGCAGCCCACGCCGGCACCTTCCGTAAGTCCTTCGCCGAACCCGACAACAAGCCCAACGCCCATCCCCACGCCGAGCCCCGGCCCCAGCGAAACGCCGGCTCCATTGCCTGCAGTGACGGCCACGTTCACCGCTGAGCCGGGCACAACGGCGTCGGACACCAACGTCACTGTCACTTTCCGCCTCAAGGACCAAACGGCGGTGCCCGCGTCCGCCGAGGTGGTCTTTACGATTTCCGCCGGCACGGACATGATCCCGGGCAAGCTCGTTGAACCGGCGGGCTGGACCTGTTTAAAGGAGGCTGCTGCCACAACGCAATTCCGTTGCACCAGCACCGCCGTGGACCCGGACAATTTGACGTTCCTGCTCGGAATTTCCAAGCAGGACGAGGCGGAGGTGGCTACGCTCGACTACTCATTCAGCGGCACAGGCATAGGGACGGTGACCTTTTCCAACACCTTCTGACGTGACCAGGGCCCTTAGCGCCCATCGGGTTACTATGGCACTTCATTCGAGCCTGAGGGGGCAGTGCTATGAAGAACGGATCCTTGACATTCGCGATGGCAATGGTTGCAGGGGGACTGCTGCTGAGCGGCTGCTCAGGTACCAGCTACTCCGGTTTGGAGGCGTTGCAACGGGAGGCGACGGAGGCAGACACGGCCCCGGAAGGGCTGACCATGGGCGAAGTTGAGCTGGAAAAGATCCTTCTGGTGGCGGAGGCTAACGGAAAAAAGTACTACTTGGGGGAAGGCAAGCAACACCGGCCGACGTGCCTGATCGTAGGATCCGCCGACGCGTATTTCTCGCATAGTGGCTGTAGCGATTCCATCCAGGGAGAGTTGTTGAGGATTGGTGGCCCCGACCAGAAATCCGCTGTTTTGGTGTCCGATGGCTACGACACCAAGCAGTTGGAATCGAGCGGCCTGACGAAAATCCACCCGAACATCCTGGTAGTTACGAACTAGCCCGTTTTCTCAGGAACCCGGCCCCGCGGCGCCCGCACCAGCACAGCAACCGCGATGCCAACCACGGCTCCCACGAACGTTTCGATGGCACGCTCCATCACCAGCACGCCCGGATCCATGGGGGAGGCCAGCTGGGCGATCAGCAGGATCACCGGGGTAAAGAACACCATGGCCCACCCGTAATGCCGTGCCATGAACAACTCCGTGGGGAACTGGCACAGCACCACCAGCACAGCCAGTACCACCGCGGTTTGACCGGGGAAGTACTGAAGCGGCGATAGCGGACTGGGAAAAAGTACGGCGGCGACAATCGCCAACCCGAGGAACGTCCCCACGATGCGGTGGATACCTCGGTGGACGCGGCTTGGGAGGTCGGCACCGGCGAGGGGCACGGCCGCGGCGGCCATGGCCCAATGCGGGTGGCCGCTGCCGCTCAGGACTCCGATGACCCCGGCGGCACCCACAGCGAGCGAGTAGCGCGCGGCGTGAACCAAGGCCGACTGGCGAAGCGGGCCGCGCAACACCGGAACCCCGCGCGCCGCACCGGCCACCCACGTGCGTCGCCGAAGCCAGCCCGAAAAGCCCACCAGCATCGAAAAGGCGGCGGACGCGGCTCCGATGAGTACCGCCGTCGTGAACGGAACATTGGTGGGCACGGATGCACAGGCGCCCAGTGCGAGGATGCCGAAGAACGGGCCGATCGGTTTGAGGCGCACGGCGTCGGCGTAGAGCGACCCGACGCCGGCAAACAGGGTGGCCACCAGTACCAGCCACCAGGAGTGGATGTGGTTGACGGAAAGGAACACACCGATGGCCAGCCCGCCCACCAGGAACAGGGCCGCCTGGGCTTGGTGCTTGAGCCGCAGCTGATGAGTTTCGTTGCGCCCGTACATTCCGGTCAGCGCACCGAAAACGGCGTACATCATGAGGTCCGGGCGGCCTATGAGAATGAGGAACAGCCCGGGTACTGCCACACTCAGGGCCACCCGCACAGCCGAGAGGCGATCGTTGTTGGCAGGGCCCAACCGGTGGAGTTCGCGGGCGTGGACCATCAATCCGGTCACAGAGGAACACCACCAATCGGCTAGGGCTTGTCTTTGCAAATTAGCAGTGTCGCCGCCCAGGCCGCCATAAGCCCGGTCACAACCCGTAGTGGGCTTGGGCGCGCGTACGGGGAAAGGTCTGGGAAGATCGAGGTATGCCCGTCGCTTTCGTCTGCCGTACCCGCTCCACCATGTCACCGCAGGAGCTGTTCGATCTTTCCCGCAACATCGATGCCCACGTGGGGTCAATGACCCAGAGCCGCGAGAAAGCAATCGGCGGCGTCACCACCGGGCTGATCTCCGAAGGTGAGACTGTCACCTGGCAGGCGTGGCACTTGGGAGTCCGGTTCCGCATGACCAGCCGCATCACGCGGATGGAGGCGCCGTCGTCGTTCTCTGATGAGCAGGTGAAGGGCCCATTCAAGTACCTCCGCCACACCCACGAGTTTCGGCCCGAAGGCAGCGGGACCCTCATGGTGGATACGGTGGAATTCGCGGCGCCGTTCGGCCCGCTGGGCAGGCTGGTGGAGAAACTGATCCTGGCCCGGTACCTGCAGAACCTGATTGAGAAGCGCAACGAGTTTCTTATTGCCCAGTATCAGCCAGCCCAAACCCCTAAAGCCCAGGACCCGCGGCAATGATCAGGCTCGCGCATGCGGACGACCTGCTGATTCTGCAGGAGATCGAGCGTGCCGCGGGCCAGGCTTTCCGGGCTTTGGGAATGGACTCCATCGCGGATGACGAACCCCTATCCATCCATGAGCTGAACAGTTATGCCACAGCCGGGCGCGCATGGGTTTCTGTGGACGGGCTCGACTACCCGGTGGCGTATTTGTTGGCGGACATCGTGGACGGCGAAGGCCACGTGGAGCAAGTCAGTGTTCATCCGGATCATGCGCACCAGGGCATTGGCCGGGAACTGCTGCATGCCGCGCGCGTGTGGACGCGGGGCCACGGAATGCACAGGCAAACCCTCAGCACGTTCCGGGATGTGCCGTGGAACGCCCCGTATTATCGCCGCCTTGGTTTTGAAGTGCTCGACGCCGGCAGCTGGGGTCCGCAGCTGGCCCACCTGATGGAGCACGAGGTTGAGTTGGGCCTGACCCGTTGGCCGCGCGTTGCCATGTGGCGCGCCGCGGTCCCGCCAGGTAGTTAGCCCGCCACCAGCTCCACCTCGTAGCTGTCCGTGTTGAGCAGGTACGCGGCGTAGTGGTCCGGGCCGCCGGCGTGCGGATACTTGGACTCGAACATCTCGTACCAGCCTGCGTCCGCGCCGAGCGTCCGGATCCTGTCCACGTTCTCCCGGGTGCCTGCATGGAAGGCCACGTGATTCACCCCGGGATCAGTGCGGCGGTGGGTTGTACCGGTAATGGCATCGGTCTGCTCCACCACCACGTACATGCCGTCGAGCTTCCAACTGCACCCGGTGGGCCACTCCTGGAAGGGCTCATAGCCGAGCTCGCCCAGCAGCCAACCCCACTCTTCCCTGGCCCGCTCCAGGATGGGCACCCAGATTTCCAGGTGGTGGATGGAACCAACAGGGGCGGCGGCGATCTCAGGCATGCGCCGAGTCTACGAGGTCCGGGCCCGTTCCACATCGGCGGCGCTCGCAGCGTCACCACGTTCACGGAGCCCGGCAATCACACCGTCGATGTCCGCGGCAGGACGGTTCTGGCTCAGCTTGGCCTTGGCCTCCACCCGGGAAATCAAGAGTTCGACGCCGACAATCGCCCTCAGTTGGCCGGCGATGAACCGCTGGGGCGCGTCCTCCACGCTCCACGGGTCCCGCATCCCGGCCTCGTGGTGATTGGAGAGCCGGCGGACGTGCCTGCCCAGCCACTCGGCATCGTCGTGGATAACAAGCTGACCGTAAACGTGGGCCGTGGAGTAATTCCACGTGGGCACCACCCGGCCGTGCTCCGCTTTGGAGGCGTACCAGGACGGCGAAATGTAGGCGTCGGCACCTTGGACGATCATCAGTGACTCGCCGATCGCTGGTGATGACCACTGCGTGTTATTGCGGGCGATATGTGCGTGCAAGGCACCGTGCTCACCCACCGTGGGCTCGTAAACAAACGGCAAGAGCGTGGCCAGCAGCCCATCCTCTGACATGGTGACCAGATTGGCTGCGCTGGCTCCGGACAGGAGCGAGTCAACAGCCTCCGGGGATGCGGCAAAGTGTGCTGGGGTGTACATGGAGTACGTCCTTTCAGAACCGGAATAATCAGGAGTTCGACGGCGGGCTGAGGCGCACGCGGACAGCGGCACCTGCGCAGATGATCACCGCCAGGCCACCCACCACGGTGGTCCAGGTGATGGACTCGCCCAGCAGCATCCCGGCCCACGCAATGGTCATCACGGGTTGGACCAGTTGGATTTGGCTGACTTGGGCCATGGGGCCGATTGCGAGGCCCCGGTACCAGGCAAAGAAGCCCAGGAACATGCTCACCACCCCCAAATAGACAAAGGAGAGCCACTGGGCGCCGGATGCGGAGGGCAGTCCGGAGCTGAGCGAAACCGCAGTCAGGATGATCATCACTGGCGAGGCGACCACCAGCGCCCAGGAGATGGTCTGCCACGATCCGAGTTCGCGGGCCAGCATGCCACCTTCTGCGTAGCCAACAGCAGCGGCAAGCACGGCAGCCAGCAGGAGCAGGTCCGCCCAGTGGAGCGAGCCGAACCCTCCGGACTGGACCAGTGCAAAGACCAAGGCCGCCACCACTCCGGTGAACGTCAGGACCCAGAACAGGGGACGCGGGCGTTCCCGTCCGCGAATCACGGCCGCTGTGGCCGTGGCAGCCGGGAGCAGGGCGATCACCACCGCTCCATGGCTGGCTGAGGTGCTGGTGAGGGCAAAAGTTGTCAGCAGCGGGAAGCCGGCAACCACACCTCCGGCCACCACGGCCAAACGCAACCATTGGGAAGCGCCAGGCAACCGCTGCCTGGTGATGCCCAGGGCCAATGCCGCCAGCAGTGCGGCGACCACGGCCCGGCCGGCTCCAATGAACAGGGGAGACATGCCCTCAACAGCCACGCGGGTGAAAGGAACTGTGAAGGAAAAGGCCAGGACGCCCAGCAGGCCCCACCAGATTCCGGTGGACGTGCGGGCGGATATCACTGCCCGCGAATGCATAGTAGCGCTACTATTGTGACTCATGAACAACGATAGCAGTTCCCGGATCGCCCTGCGATTGAAGGAGTGGATCGCTGATGCGGCGCCCGGGGCAAAGCTGCCATCAACCCGGCACCTGGTGGCCGAGTACCAAGCGAGCCCGGTGACTGTCCAAAAAGCCCTGCGGACCCTCACGGCGCAAGGCCTGATTGAAAGCCGCCCCGGCGTTGGAACATTCGTCCGCGCATTCCGGACAGCGAGGCCGTCGGACTACGGCTGGCAGACGGCTGCCCTGCGATCAGCCCAGACCGCACGTCCGCTGAACTCCGCCGCGATGCGGAGCGCTTCCAACAACGTCATCGCGTTCCACTCGGGGTATCCGGACCGCGAACTGCTTCCGGAACGTCTGGTCCGTGCAGCACTGACCCGCGCAGCCCGCGGCGAGGCAGCCCTGTCCCGGCCGCCGGCGCAGGGTATCCCCGAACTGCAGACCTGGTTCGCGCAGGAACTCAGTACCTCAACGCCGGTGGGCGTCACGCCACCCCAGCCCAGCGACGTCGTGGTTCTTCCCGGCAGTCAAAGCGGCCTCAGCTCGATTTTCCGCGGGCTGGTGGGCCACGGACAGCCACTGCTGGTGGAATCGCCCAGCTATTGGGGTGCGCTGCTGGCTGCCGGCCAGGCGGGCGTGAAGGTGATCCCTGTTCCCAGCGGCCCGGAGGGGCCGGATCCCGAAGAGCTGGACAGGGCCTTCGAGGAGTCCGGCGCCAGGCTGTTCTATGCACAGCCCAATTTCGCCAATCCCACGGGCGCCCAGTGGACGGCGCGTCGCGGCGAGGAAGTGCTGAAGATCGTCCGCCGTCACGGAGCCTTCCTGGTGGAGGACGACTGGGCCCACGACTTCGGCATCACGGCACCCTCCGTCCCGGTAGCTGCCAAGGACGACTCCGGGCACGTGGTGTACATCCGCTCGCTGACTAAAAGCGTGTCACCGTCCATTCGGATCGCAGCGGCGATCGCGCGCGGCCCGGCTCGTGAACGGATCATGGGCGCGCAGGCGGCCGAGTCCATGTACGTGAGCGGCCTGCTGCAGGCGGCAGCGCTCGACGTCGTCACGCAACCAGGGTGGCAGACTCACCTTCGCGGCCTCAGCCACCAGCTCCAGTCCCGCCGCGACCTCCTGGTCACCAGCCTGCGGGAGCATGTGCCGCAAGCCCATCTCAGCCATCTGCCCAAGGGCGGCTTGAACCTGTGGCTCAGGATGCCGGACGGGTTCGACGTCGAACGTCTCACCAAGGATTGCGAAGCGGCCGGGGTGCTCATTGCCGCAGGGACGGAGTGGTTCCCCGCGGAACCCGAGGGGCCGTATATCCGGCTCAACTATGCCGGTCCCAACCCGGGAGCGTTCCCCGAAGGTATGCGGATCATGGGCGAGGCGGTGCGGGGGTTGCTGGGATCCTGACGCTTTCCCGTTGCCGGCCCGCTATTCCGTCGCGGGGCAGCGACGCAGGCGCGGGGGAGCGACGGGGTTGCGCCGGTCAGCCTGCAGGTGTTTCGGCCACCGTACGGCCGTAGCCTGCGCGACCGGTCTGATCGAACCCATGCCGTTCGCGGGTCATGAGATGGATCTCGTGGCCTTCCGGATCCTTAAGGACCACAAGCCAGGCCACCGAAGCATCAATGACGGGGGAGTGCGGAACACCTTCCCTGTCCAAGTGCTCCAGCCAGGCCTCCAGGTCTTCCCGGTGCGAAATATCGATAGCGAGTTCCAGGCCCTCCTGGGATTGGGCCGCGGGATTGGCCCGGAAGGAAAGGCCGGTGGGGTTGGCGCCGGGCAAGCGGCCGGCGGCACCGGCGATTGTTCCGTCCGGACCGGGGAACTCCATGACCGCCTCCCAGCCGAACACGCGGGAGTACCAACTGCACGTCCCCGCAAGGTCCCTGACCGGCAGCTTGGTTCCCAGCAGGCCGTTCAGCGGTGGGATGGATTCTTCCATAACAACACGCCTCCTAATGCACCGTCACTGAATTAGTACGCCTATACTGCACTTCATGATGGTGAAGGACAAGGGGCAAACCGTGGATCCGCGGATCAGGCGCACCGAACGTGCGGTCATGGCTGCTGCGGGTGAACTCTTTGTGCGTCAGGGGTACACGGCAACCACCATGAGCCAAATCGCCAGTGCAGCAGACTGCGCTGAACGCACATTGTTCCTCCGGTTCACCAGCAAGGCCGAGCTCCTGAAGCGCGTGGTTGACCAGACCTTCGCGGGAATGGGGTCCGAAGAGCCGGTCCCGGACGAGCCCGGCACAGACGAGCCCGGCACAGACAAGCCGGGACCAATGACGCCGGGCTCAGCGAATGCGACGCCGGATACCTTGGAAGCCCGGTTGCAGGCACTGGCCAACAACATAGCTGCAACCATGATCCGGACCGGACCGCTGTTTGCCGTTGCCCGCGAGGCCGAAGCCAGCGAACCCCTGATCCGGGAAGCCTTCGACGCCGCGCGCAGGGACACCATCGCCGCATCCCGGCGCATGTGGCGCGGATTGGAGCGGGACGGCCTGATCAGCAGCGGGATCGACGTGGACTGGGTGGCCGATACCACCGCGCTTCTTGGCGCAGCGGACACGTATCTCCTGATCCGGACGGCCATGGGATGGGACCAACAGCAACTTGCAGCCTGGCTATCCCGCACCTGGCTCTACTTTGCCACGAACCCTGAACCGGCCGCCGTCGTGCACCCTTAAACGCCGCAGCCACCAACGCCAAGGAGAGCGCCTTGGGGCTGGTGGCTACGGTGGGCGGCAAGCTGCCGCGAACTAACTGAATCGCTATGCAGAAGTTGCAGGCAGTGAGTTCCTAAGCGGGAGTCAGGTCCTTATTGCCTTTGCCGAGCGATGAATCATCGATGGGCCGGCCGTCGAACGGCATCTGATCCAGGTTGATCAACGGGTTGGTGTCCTGCGTTTCCACCAGTTCACGTGCCTCTGCCTGGGTGTCCACGCTGGGCATGGAGCCCGGCAGCGGGCGGCGGGCCGATTCCGGCAGGAAGAAGATGGCAATGGCGCCGATGATCGAGGTACCCATCAGGTAGTAGGCGGGCATCATGTCGTTGCCCGTGCCTTCAATGAGTCCCTGAACGATGAACGGGGTGGTGCCACCGAAGATCGCCACGGAGAAGTTGTAGGCAATGCCCATTCCGCCGTAGCGGCTGGACGTGGGGAACAGGGCGGGCAGTGCCGAGGCCAGGTTTGCCACGTAGAACGTCACCGGGAAGGCGATCAGTGCCAGGCCTGCAAGCGTGGACCAGATCTCGCCGATGCCAATGAGCATAAAGGCGGGAATGGAGAAGACCACTGTGCTGCCCGCGCCTACCCACAGGACTGGCCGGCGGCCGATGCGGTCCGAGAGGCGGCCGGTAAGGGGAATGCAGATGGCCATGATCACCAGGACCGGGATGGTCAGCAGGGTGCCGTGGACGGGATCGTAGCCCTTGGAGTCCGTGAGGTACGTGGGCATGTAGGACGTCAGTGCGTAGCCAACAATGTTTGCTGCAGCAGCCAGGATCATGGCCAGGAGGATCTGGCGCCAGTAGGCCTTGATGATGCCCACAGGTCCCTTGGCAGCAGCGGCATCCTGCGCTGTTGCGTCCTTGGCCGATGCCTCCTGGGCATCAAGGGTGGCCTGGAACTGAGGGGATTCCTCGATCTTGCTACGGAAGTACACCGCGATGAGGCCCAGCGGACCAGCGATCAGGAACGGAATCCTCCAGCCCCACTCCTCCATGGCGGCCTGTCCCAGCGTGAGTTGCAGGACCGAAACCAGGGCGGCGCCCAAGGCGAAGCCGATGTAGCTGCCCATGTCCAGGAAGCTGGCGAAGAATCCGCGGCGCTTATCCGGAGCGTACTCACTCACGAACGTGGTGGCACCGGCGTATTCGCCACCGGTGGAGAAGCCCTGGATGAGCTTCAGGATCACCAGCAACGCGGCGGCCCAGATGCCGATCTGCGCATAGCCGGGAAGGAGGCCGACGGCGAACGTACTTGCCGCCATCAGCATCAGTGTTGCGGCGAGCACCTTCTGGCGGCCCACCTTGTCGCCGAGCCAGCCGAACACGATTCCACCGAGGGGGCGGGCGATGAAGGTTGCGGCGAAGGTTCCCAGCAGGAACAGAGTCTGGACCGAGGGGTCTGCCTCCGGGAGGAAGACAGGACCCATGGTGGTGATGAGGTAGCCGAAAACACCGACGTCGTACCATTCCATGGTGTTGCCGACGATGGTGCCGCCGAGTGCTTTGCGCAGCATCGGCTTGTTCACCACGTTGACGTCGGACTCTTTGAGCCGGCGCTTCGGGCGAAGCTTCTTCGTTGCGTTCTTTACTGCGTTTGCTGCGTTTGTGGCGGCCGGGGTGGGGCCGGCCAATACCTGGTTCCCGGTGGCGTTCCTTGCGCCATCCGGAGAGACGGTGTTGCTTTGGTCTGTGGGCATTTGGGCTTCTCCTAGGGAGGTCATTTGCTTGCGACTTCTGCTGCCCCGCTCTGGGCAGGGTTTCAATTTTACGGGTTTTAGGCCGAAAACCCGAGTTGAGATCCGATTTTTGGGCAGTTTTTGGGTGCAAATTGCCTAGCTGTGTTGCATCTCATTACCCGCTCTTGCCCCGCTATCAAGCGGATCCGCCTCCGTTTTTGCCCTCCAGAGCACGTTGTTACCAAATTGTTTAGCTGAGCCCACTTAACGGGGCAGTTTGGGTCCCGGAAGCTGATGAATCGATAGGCCCGCGGGTACCCATCACCACGGTTGCGTCTGCCCTTTCGTCCGAGGCCACCTCCGCGATGAACCCCGCCTCGCCGAGAATCCCTGCCGTCGCCAGCGCCTGCTGCCCCGAGGTTTCCATCACCAGGAACCCACCCGGCGCCAGCCACTGAGCCGCGCCCAGCGCTACCCGACGCTGTACCGCCAAACCGTCAGCGCCGCCGTCGAGCGCTGCTCTCGGCTCGTGGAGTCGCGCCTCCGGCGGCATCATGCCTATTAACTCCGTGGGCACATACGGCGCGTTGGCGAGCAGCACGTCCACCTTCTGGCGCAACGTCTCAGGGAGGGCTTCAAACAGATCCCCGTGGTGGACGCGTCCACCACGGGGCTCGACGTTGTATCGCGCGCAACGGACCGCAGCGGCGTCGATGTCCGCGGCATGCAGCTCACAGCTCCCCAAAAGATCGTGGAGCGCCGCCCCTATTGCCCCGGAACCGCAACAAAGGTCCACGACGACGACACCGGGCTTGGCGATGGTCGCGGCCTTCCGGACCATGAACTCCGTGCGACGCCTGGGCACGAACACCCCCGGGCTGACGGCCATGCGCTTTCCGCAGAAATCCGCCCAGCCCACAATGTGTTCCAGGGGCAATCCGCTGAGCCGCTGGTCCACCATATGGTGGAGCTCGTCCGGATGGCGGGCGGCGTCTATGAGGAGTCGGGCTTCGTCCTCCGCGAAAACGCAGCCGGCGGCACGCAATGCGGCGGCGATGGATGCTCTCCGGGTCACGTTTGCCATGCTAGCCGAGGAAGAATCCCGATGGGGTTGGGCGCCGGAATTCAAAGTTGCTGCAGGTGAGGGGTTCCCAAATCTGCCGGGACTTAGCTAGGGTATGAGGCATGGGAACACTGATTTTTGAGTAAACCGGCCTCTGCCCCTCGCGGCACAGCCGAGTTTCACCTGACAAAAATCCACGCCTGTTGAGGCCCTGCCTCCATGCCGTTCCCGTTCTCGACGTCTTCTTCCCGAACCGCAACGACATAGGATACGTGTCTCTTCAGGACTCACACCTTTAGGAGTCCACATATGACTGCCAACCCTTCCGAAAACAAAAAGACCCCGGCCGCCGGCGGTATCAAGTCCAAGCTGACCGACGCGCAGAAGGCCATGCTGGCAAGCAAGTCCGGGGGCGGTGCTCCAGCGGGCTGGCAAAGCACTGGCAAGGGGCACAAGCCCACCGCCGCCAGCGGCAAGCAGGCTAAGACCGAGAAGAAGGTCCGCTGGTAAACCTGCGGGCGGCACACTGAAAAATAGGCACACTGGAAAGGAAGAACCATGACTGCTGAACGCATCAATCCTGAGGTTGCAAGCCATTTGGTGGAGTCCATGGACATGGCGCCCATGCCCGAACCGACCACCATCGCGGTCGCGTTGGGCGCCGGCCAAAGCAGGCAGTGGCCGGACGGTAACGGTAAACGACGCCACCCGAAGGAACGGGGACAAGCCCACGGCCGCGTGGGCCAGGGAGCAGCTGTGACGGCGGTCCACCGGACCAGCCGCCCGCAGATGCCGCACTCCTCCTAATAACCCGGCCACCCAAACAAACCCGAACGAACCCGCACCACCTGCGTAGCCAGCCCAACTGAGGAGCAGCACAGCGCGTTTTGAGCCCTCAAAACGCGCACAAATGCGACTCAGTTGGGCTGGCTGACGTCGTTAGGGGACTTATCCGGACGCCAGCCCCGCCACACCGGATGACGGAGCCGGCCGGGCCCCGTCCATTCGCCGAAGGATACCTCGGCCACCAGCTCAGGGCTCACCCACGTGGCACCCGCTGCATCTTCGCGGGGTATGTCTGTGAAGGGGCATTCGCTTACCACCCGGGGCTCAAGATGCTCCATGACATCCCGGAGCTGCCAGTCCTTGAATCCGGTGCCCACCCGGCCCACGTAGTGCAGCTTGTGGCCGTCGGGGATGCCCAGCAGCAACGCGCCGAAAGTCCCGCTTCGGGCCCCGGCCCCCGGCCGCCAACCTCCCACCACTACTTCCTGGCTTTGCTCCAGCTTGAGCTTGATCCACGACCTGCTGCGACGTCCGATGACATATCTGCTGTCGGCCTTCTTGGCCATGACACCCTCCAAGCCAAGCTCGGCTGCGCTGGTCATGAGGTCTTCCACGTCGTGGTCCAGCACCGCTGAAAGGTGAAGGGGGCAACCTTTACGCAGACGCTCCGAAAACCCGGAAAGCCTCTCGCGGCGCTCGCGGAACGGCAGCCCGCTCAGGTCCCTACCGTCGTCGTACAGAAGATCGAACAGCATGAGCTGCACCGGAACCGTAGCCCGGGCGCGCTCGATGTCCGCACCTTTGACCAAATTCATCCTTAGCTGCAGCCGTCCGAAGTCAGGCCTGGACCCTTTGCCGAGCGCCACGATTTCGCCGTCCGCAACGAAGTCTCCGTCGGGCCAGCATGTGCGGTCCGTCAGTTCGGGATAGGCGGCCGTAAGATCGTTTCCGTTGCGGCTCATGAGCCGGATCTTGCCCTCCGTACCGGTGATGATCGCCCGGATTCCGTCCCACTTCAGTTCAAAGAGCCAATCGTCGCCGCGGAGATCAGCGGCGGTTCCGGCGGTGGCCAGCATGGGGGTGTAGTTCGGCATGGGCTGCGGCTGAGCCGGCGCGGACTTGGGTGCCGAAGTTTTGGCCGCAGCCGGGCCGCCCCGACGCCCATCTGGCTGTTCCTTCATGAGATGGATCAGCCAGTTCTGGCCCGTATTAATCAGCGCAAAGCGTTTGGTGCCGCCAAGGCCACCACCCGGTTCGCCCGTGAGGGTGGCGATCACTTCCTTGCCGTCGCGCCACTTCTCGCAGGTGTACTCGCCGCGGTCCCAGATGGTCATGGTCCCGGCCCCGTACTCGCCCTTGGGAATGACGCCCGCGAAGTTCGCGTATTCCATGGGGTGGTCCTCGGTATGTACGGCTAGGTTGTTGCGGTCGGAGGTTTCCGGGATGCCGCGCGGCAACGCCCACGATGCCAGGACTCCGTTGTGCTCCAGGCGCAGGTCCAAGTGGTAGCGGCGGGCGTGGTGCTCCTGGATGACGAATATGCCGCCGGGCGGCGGAGGGTCGCCGGGCTTTGGCTGGGCGGAGGAGGAACCCGCGGATTGCGGTGTGGCAGAAGCGCCCGACGACGACGGGAACGGCTCCGGGGTTTTGTCCGGATCGCGCATCCCGACGTATTTGGCGAGACGGTTCTCGACTGTCACCACCCGCTCGCGGGAACGGCCGGTGCCTGAACCGCTTCCGGGAGCACCGCCGTCGTCCTTCTCATCCTCCCCATGAGGCGGCAGGTGCCGTTCGGAGATGGGTGCGAAGTGGTCTTTGCCGGTCTTCACGCGCTTCATCACGGCCCGGTAGTCCAAGTGCTCCAACGAAGCGGAGGAGAGCTCCCGCCACGTGCGCGGCGCCGCCACGGTGGGGATGGCGCGTCCGCGGAGGGAGTAGGGGACGATTGTGGTCTTGTTTCCGCTGTTCTGGCTCCAGTCCACCAGCACTTTGCCGTGGCGGAGGGACTTCTTCATGTCGCTGACCACCAGATCGGGGTGGTCCGATTCCAACGCCCGGGCCAGCTCTTTGGCGAAGGCGGACACTTGCTCGGACTTCAGCGTCCCGTCCAGGCCCGTGTAGAGGTGGATGCCTTTGCTGCCGCTGGTAACAGGGACCGGGTCCATTCCCATGTCCTGCAGGATGGAACGGGCCAGCTTGGCCACTTCAACGCATTCGGGCAGACCTGCCCCGGGCCCGGGGTCGAGGTCCAGGACGAAACGGTCGGGGCGGAGCGGCTTCCCGGAAGGGTCCACTTGCCACTGTGGAACGTGAATTTCCAAGGAGGCGATCTGGGCCATCCACGTGAGCGTCGCAAGGTTGTTGACCAGGGGATAGACGTTGGTGTGGTCCGAATGCTGAATTGTGGCGCGGGGAATCCACTTTGGCGCGGAGTCCTCCAGGTTCTTCTGGAAGAAGACTTGCCCGGGGTTTTCGGCGGTACCCACTCCGTTGACCCAGCGCTTGCGGGTGACGGGCCTGTTGGCAGCAGCGGGGATCAGGAAAGGTGCCACTGCGGCGTAGTATTCCAGCACTTCGGCCTTGGTGGTGCCGGTTTCCGGGTAGATGATTTTGCCCAGATTGGTGAGAGTGAGCTCGTGGCCTTCCACGTTCACCCGCTCCTGTTGCTTGCCTGCCACCTCTTCTCCTCCGCTGTGTTGTGCTGTTGACTGGGTGCATGAGGGCCATATGGAAGGGATCTATCGCGTTCGGTCTGGTCAACGTACCAGTGAAGCTCTACAGTGCCACGGAGGATCACGATATTGGCCTGCACCAAGTCCACAATAAGGACGGTGGGCGTATTCGGTACCAACGGAAATGCGAAATTTGCGGCGATGTTGTTGCGTACGAGGATATTGATAAGGCTTACGAAGAAGAAGGCCGCACCGTGGTCCTTACGTCTGCGGAATTGAAGTCGTTGCCGGAGGAGAACAGCCGCGAAATTGAGGTGGTGGAATTTATCCCCGCCGAGCAGCTGGACCCCATCATGTATGAGCGCAGCTATTTCCTGGAGCCGGACTCCAAATCGCCCAAAGCGTACATGCTGCTCAGGCAGACGTTGGAGGACACTGACAGAATCGCAATTGTCCAGTACGCCCTGAGGCAGAAGACCCGTCTGGGGGCACTGCGGGTGCGTGGGGACGTGCTGTTGCTCCAGGCGCTGCTGTGGGGCGATGAGGTCCGCGAGGCCAAGTTCCCGTCACTGGAGACGGACATCAAGATCTCGGACAAGGAACTGGAGATGTCCTCCGCCTTGGTGGAATCCATGGCGCACGACTTTGACCCCGACGAATACACCGATGACTACCAAGCGCAGCTTCGAACATTGATCGAGGCCAAGTTGGAGAAGGGCGAGGCCCTGGACACCGAGGCAACCTTTGGCGTGGTGGAAGGTGAGGGCGAGGGCGGCGACGTCATCGACCTCATGGAAGCCCTCAAGCGCAGCCTGGACAAGAAGCGCGGCAAGGAAAAAGCGGACGACGACGCTGCTGCCGCCAGCAAAACTGCCAGCAAACCAAAGGCGCGGGCCAAGAAGAAGGCTTAGGTCGTGTTGCCTTCGCCTAGGGGTTAGGCGCCGGTTTCGTAGTGCGGTTCCGCCACCGGTTTGGACTCGGGTGAACCACGTTCACGGAGGTACACGGAGGCTCCTACCAGGACGGCGACAGCGAGGAACTCACTTTGCCAGTTCTGGAAGGACTCAAACCAGAACTGGCTGGAAGCCATGTATTCCCAGGTGGAGACCTCGGGCAGGCCATGGCTGAGCTGTTCCTCGTTGTAGGCGGCTGCGCCACCTACCGCGTGCAATGTGAAGGAGGTCAGAAACAGGAGGCCCAGCAGGCCGGAGAGTGAGTGCTCGTAGACCTTCAGCACCCAGCCGCCGCGCCTTACCGGCCACGGGGTCTTGGGTGACTTCCTGGCATCGCGGGGATCTTCATCCTGGGGTGCTTCCTTGTCCACGGGTTTTGACTCCGAGGAACCCCTCTGGAACAGAAAGACGGTAAGGACCACGTACATGGCCATTTGAAGAAACTCCGATTCCCAGTTTTCAAAGACGGCTTCCCAGAAGCTGCCTGATGTCAGGAAATCCGTGATACCGGTGGCTGGCTGGCCGTGAGCCTGTTGTTCCTCGCTGTAAGTTGCCGCTCCCGAGATGATCATTCCCCCGAGGAAGACGACGAACAGGCCTGCGTTGACCAGCAGCAAGCCGTGGTCCTTGACCCAATGGCGCGCGGGATCTTTGTCCTTGCTGGATGTTCCGGGGTGCTTCATGGGTCTGAGCATCGGGCTCACTCTTCCCTGGGAGTTCCGTTGTCGTCGCTGTTTCGGACTGCTCGACGGTGCAGCCATAGGGGTGTTCCCACCACCAGGAGCAGCAGCACCAGGATGATGAATCCTGCAGCTACAAGTCCGGCCGTCCGGCCGGCGGTGAAGTCGAAAACAAGGGTGGCAGAGCCAACGATCAACAAAGCCACACCAGCCAGCGCCCACTTGGTGACCACATCGGCACTTGAAACCAGGGTGGCCTTGAGCCCCCTGCGGAACAAGCGGCGATGCACGCTGACGGGGAGCACTATCAGCACGGTGGTCACTGCTGCCACCATCACGTTGAAGAGGTAGAGGCTCCGTTGCCAGTCGTCCAGGAGTTCGAAGCGTTCTTGGAAGGGCAGCGTGAGCAGGAAACCGCCAAGGATCTGCACCCCTGTTTGGAGAACCCGTAACTCCTGGATCAGTTCCATCCAGTTCCGGTCCATTCGTTCCTCGGTGGACTCGTTCCTGCCGATCCTGGGGGCCTGCTCCGGTTCTACCATCTGTGCACCTCCGTGTGGTTTTGGTGGACGACGACCCTGCGCGGGACTACGGTCGAACTGTCAGCATTCCTCGATCTTTTTGAACGGGGCCTCATCGGAAATCCAAGGAGGAAGCTATGAGTCAGGACGAACACCGCGTGGACCCGGAAAGCGAGCCCGGCGGCTACGGCACACCCACGCCTGAGCAGGAAATGCCCGGTCAGGGCGGTGAGCGCGAGACGCCGGAACGGCCGGCCCAAGGAGTTCCGGCTCCGGGTGACGAGTTCCCCACACCTTTGGATCCGGATGCGGCCCCACCGCCCTCGGCAACCGGGAGCCGTGGGGAAGAGGCCTAACTACACCGGGGTGTAGGGACGCCGGGGGCGTTGCCCCCGGCGTTCGATCCTCGTTCGGTCTCCTATACCGTGTGTCCCCTGCGACCCGACATGAAGCTCAGCAGCCAGCCGATGGCTGCGATAACGAGGAGGACGACGCCTACCCACAGCAGCCAGTTAAGGGCTTGCGAGAAGCCACCTACAAGAAGGAGAACAATTGCTACTACACCAGCAATGATCAGAAGCGTATTCATGGTCAGCACATTCCTTTCCGCGGGAATCTTTGATGAACCGCCGATTCCCGAGTATGCATTCCGAGTTACTTCGATTTAGTTATGCCGGTACTTGGTTGCGTTCTACGGATCCAAGTGCCTTTTCGTGTACCACTAAGGCGATCCGCGCCCGAAGGGGAAGTTCGCCAGTCGTGAACAGTAACACTCCTCATTGTACTACTAAGCTTCCTTATGAAAGGGTTATTGCAGTCGTCACTTGATGATTGGGCAGTGCTGCAGAAACTGTGCGGCACGTTTTTGGCTCACATGAACGTCTATGAGAGGAACACATGAAAGCGTCACAGCAGCTTGCAGACAACCTTCAGATCGTCTTGACGGACCTTATTGAGCTACAGCTTCAAGGAAAGCAGGCGCACTGGAACATCGTGGGGCCGAACTTCCGCGATCTTCACCTCCAGTTGGACGAGCTGGTAGTGGCTACACGCGAGTTCGCTGACGACACCGCCGAGCGTATGCGAGCCCTCCACGCACTCCCGGATGGCCGCAGTGCCACCATCGCCAAGGGCACGCGCCTGGAGGAATTCCCGGCAGGACTGGTCAACACCAAGAACGCCGTCAAGCTGGTCACCGACCGCGTTGAGCGCGCAGTCCAGACCATGCGCGATGTCCATGACGAAGTGGACGAGGAAGACCCCACAACGGCGGACCTTCTGCACGCTTTCATTTCCCGCCTTGAGCAGCTGGTATGGATGATCAACGCCGAAATCATGAATGCCGGCGCCGCCGTGACGGATCCGGACGAGGCGTAGCGGGAACCCGGCTCCGGCTGTCGCGACCTAGGCAGGCAGGCCGTGCCCAGGCTTAAGCGAAGTGACCTTTCCAAACCCGGCATAGTTCGCCGCAGGGTAGGCAAGGGGTTCAGCTACCGCCACCCTGACGGGAGCTTGGTCAGCAAGGAGGATCGCCAGCGCATCAATGCGCTGGCGATCCCGCCCGCGTGGACCGATGTTTGGATCAGCCCGTTCGAGCATGGGCACATTCTGGCTACCGGTGTGGACGCTGCCGGGCGAAGCCAATATATCTACCATCCGGGGTGGCGGGAGCGGAAGGACACCGAAAAGTTCATCAGGGCCGCAAAGCTGGGCTTGGTCCTGCCTGCGGTACGCCGCAACGTGACCGTGCATCTCCGGGATTCCGACGACCCCCGACAACAGACCCTTGCTGCCGCCGTGCGGTTCATGGACCTCGGTGCGCTCCGCGTTGGTTCCGAGGTCTACATGAAGCAAAACGGCTCGTATGGGCTCACGACGCTTCGATGCCGGCACGCCCGCGTGGAAGGGCCGGACGTTTTCCTCAAGTTCCCCGGCAAGAGCGGTCAGCTGTGGGACACCTCCATTCACGATCCCGCCCTTGCCGCGTTCCTGGAACCGCTGGCAGGGCGGCCGGGCAAAGAGCGCCTGCTGGCCTACCAAGCCAATGGCTCCTGGGTATCGGTCGACGCGTCCATGATCAACGAATACCTGCGCGGAGTCGCCGGAGAGGCTTACACCTCCAAGGATTTCCGGACGTGGAAGGGGACGGCGGCTGCTGCCATGTGCCTCATCAAGTCGGGCCATAAGGGAACTCCCAGGCAGGCCATTGTGCGGGCCATCAAAGAGGCATCGGACCTCTTGGGCAATACGCCTTCGGTGGCGCGCTCGTCCTATGTTGATCCAAGGATTATCGAGGGATACCTGTCCGAGGAGCTCAAGGACGTCAAGCCAACGGAAGCGTCCATTGCTGCCTACTTGAACGAAGAGGCGCCAAAGTAGGCCAGACCGCACCAGGGAATTTTATGAGTACACTCGTACTAATAAAGTTTTTATGGGTTCATGGCGTCTGGGGGCGTAAATGATTTTGTTGGCAATCGTGGTGTGTGAAGTTGCTTTCTGGGTGGCGATTCTCGGAGGGCTCGCAGCGCGGTATGTGCTGCGTCGCCCGCGCCTTGGCGGGGTCTTGCTGATCCTTGCCCCGGTGATCGATGCCATCCTGCTGTGCCTTGTGGCGGTGGATCTGCTCGGCGGGGGCACGGCCTCGTGGCACCACGGACTGGCTGCAATCTACATTGGGATCTCCGTCGCTTACGGCAAGCGCATGGTGGCGTGGGCGGATGCCCACTTCCAGCACCGGTTCGCTGGCGGTCCGGCGCCGGAACGGCTCACGGGAAAGCCTTACACCATCAAATGCTGGCGGGATGTGCTGCTCACGGCGTTGGCAGTAGCCATCGCAGCGGCGACACTGGGGGCGATCATTCTCCTCGTCAACGACGCCCAAAGAACCGCAGCCCTCTGGGACTTCTTCCGTATCCTGGGCATCATCTTCGCCATCGACTTCCTGTGGGCCGTGAGCTATACCATCTGGCCTAAGAAGCCCGCCCGCGCCCTGTCACCTACCGCTCTGTAGAACTGAACCATGCCCCGGAGAAAGAGCTGAACCATGCCCCGGAGAATCGATGCGGAGGCGCGTAGCGCAGCAATTGCGGAAGCTTCCTTGCGTGTCCTTGAACGGGATGGGTTGTCGGGCCTTTCAGTGCGCGGGGTGGCGGCAGAAGCGGGTATAGCCGCCGCTTCACTACGACGCGCCTTTGCTACGCAACATGCCTTGCGTGAGTTCTGCCTGCAACTCATTGAAGACCGGGTCACAGCGCGAATGGCTGCACTTGAGCTCTCAGGCCGGGAACTGGTTGATGAATTGCTCCTGCAATTGCTGCCTCTGGACAGGGAACGGCGTCTGGAATTGGTTGCACAGGTCCAGCTCGGCGTCCTTTCACTGAATGACGCTGCGCTTCGTCCCGCAGCGATCAGGCTCAGCGACGGAGTGGAACGCGTATGCCGCGCAGCCGTGCAGATCCTGGCGGAAGGGGGTCAGTTCCATCAGGAGCGGGACCCCGAATATGAAGCTCAGCGGTTGCGTGCGCTCTTGGATGGGATCGCGATGCACGGGCTGTGGAGCGGGGACCTCTTGGAATCGGGTCCCATGCTCCTGGTGCTCGCACGTCATCTCGACGAACTCGCAAACCCTTAGAGAGACTCAAAGAGCCCGGTGCCACCGCTATCCGGGTGGCACCAGGCTCTTTGCGTGGCGCTGAGGGGTTTGGGTGTCCCTATTAGGCGTCGTGGTCCGTTTCGAGGATCTTCACCAGGCTGTCCAGGGCTGCATCCGCGCCTTCACCTTCGGCGCGCAGCACCACAACATCGCCGTGGGAAGCGCCCAGGCTCATGAGGGATAGGATGCTGGCGGCGTCCATGGCGTCGTCGGCGGGCTCGCCCTGACGTGCGATGGTGACGTCGATGTCCAGGTCACCGGCTGCCTCGGCGAAGATGGCTGCAGGGCGGGCGTGGAGGCCCACGCGGCTTGCGATGGTGGCTGTACGTTCTGGCATTGGTGCTCCTTTTTGTGAAGGGTGGCGGTTAGGTGAGATGGCTTTGTGGGAAGTCTAGACCGTGGGGCCCGGACCGTGGAGAGCCTAGACGCTGACGGTGGCCGGGGCGGCTTCCGCTTCCACTGGCTTCTTGACTGCAAAGCGCTTGAGGGCGATGACGGCCAGCGCGCTGACCACCATTCCGGCCACGATGGCGACGATGAACATTGGCAGGTTGCCAATGGCAAAGAAGACGAAGAGCCCGCCGTGGGGAGCCTGGGAGGTGACCCCGGTAGCCATGCAGAGTGCGCCCGTCAGTGCGCCACCCACCATGCTGGCCGGTATGACGCGCAGCGGATCGGCTGCTGCGAACGGGATGGCACCTTCGGAGATGAACGAGGCACCCAGCAGCCAGGCGGCCTTGCCGTTTTCGCGCTCTGCGAGGCTGAAGAGCTTCTTGTTCAGGACCGTAGCAAGGGCCATGGCCAGCGGCGGAACCATGCCTGCCGCCATGACGGTGCCCATGATGAGCCACGGAGCCTGGTTGTCAGCGCTGCCGGCACTCAGGCCTGCCACTGCGAAGGCGTAGGCAACCTTGTTGACCGGGCCGCCGAGATCGAAGCACATCATGAGGCCCAGAATGATGCCGAGGACTACGGCAGAGGCGCCGCTCATGCCCGTCAGCCAGTTGTTCAGAGCCACGGTAAGGCCGGCAATGGGACCGCCAAGGACCAGGAACATCAAGCCCGAAGCGACGATGGAAGCCAGCAGTGGAATGATGACAACCGGCATCAAGCCACGGAGCCAGCGGGGTACCTGCCAGGTTCCGATGAGATGCGCGATGTAGCCGGCCAGGAGACCGCCCACGATGCCGCCCAGGAAGCCTGCGCCCATGAAACCTGATACGGCACCGGCGACGAAGCCCGGCGCAATGCCCGGCCGGTCGGCGATGGCGTAGGCAATGTAGCCAGCCAGTGCCGGGACAAGGAATCCCATGGACAGGGCGCCGATCTTGAACAAGACCGCACCAAGATAGATGGCGAGTCCGCCTTCGGGAAGATTGCCGAAGTTGTTCTCCAGTACTACCTTGTCCGCAATTTCAGTGATTTCGTAGCCGCCCAGCAGGAAGCCCAAGGCAATCAGGAGCCCGCCACCAGCCACGAACGGAATCATGTAGCTGACGCCCGTGAGGAGTGCGCGCTTCAGCTTCTGGCCAATGTGCTCACCCTTTTCCTCCTGGGCGCGCTCAGCCTGCTCTTCGGCACCAAAGTGCGGAACGCGGCGGGCGTGCGGGTCCGTGGCGGCTGCCAGAGCTTCCTCCACCATCTTGGTGGGTTCGTCGATGCCACGCTTGACCGGCGCGTTGATGACCGGCTTTCCGGCGAAGCGTTCCTTGCCGCGTACGTCGACGTCCACGGCGAAGATTACGGCGTCGGCGGCTGCGATGACTGCCGGATCCAGCGGCTTGGCGCCGGAGGAACCCTGCGTCTCTACCTGAAGGTCAACACCCATTTCCTTGGCCGCGGCAACCAACGAATCTGCAGCCATGTAGGTGTGCGCAATGCCCGTTGGGCACGCGGTGACGGCCACGATGCGCTTTGGTGCGGCAGTCGTCGTCGTGCCGGCGGCGGCAGCGGCGGGTGCGGACTCTGCGGGTGCTGCGGCAGCAGCGGGAGCAGCAGCCGGCTTATCGGCCAGCGCGCCATCCACGAGGTCAACAATGTCCTGCTCAGTGGCAGCCGCACGCAGCGCTGCCGTGAAGTCCTTTTTGATCAGCGAGCGTGCCAGCTTGGAGAGGAGCTTCAGGTGTTCCTGATCCGCACCGTCCGGGGCTGCGATGAAGAAGATGAGGTCAGCGGGACCATCCTTGGCTCCGAAGTCCACCTTGTGGGACAGCCGGGCCATGGCCAAGGCAGGCTCCTGGACGGCGGCTGAGCGGCAGTGCGGGATCGCGATGCCGCCGGGGACGCCGGTTGCGGTCTTCTGCTCGCGGGCGAAGGCGTCGGTAAAGAGCCCTTCAACCTCGGAGGCGCGGCCGGTTGCGGCAACTTTGCCGGCCAGGACGCGGATGACGTCGGCAGGGGAGTCGCCCAGGTTTTGGTCGAGGGTGACCAATTGGGTTGTGATCAGCTGGGTCACTGTGAGTCCTTCTGGAGGGCCGTGATGGTTACGGCATTGGGGGTTGTCTGGTGGACTGCCGGGACAGTGGAGCCCGGCAGCGAAGCAGCAGCGGCACCATGTGCCACGGCTTGACGAAGGCAGTCCTGCGCGGAGCCGCCTTGGGTTGCAGCCAACAAGTAGCCGGCCAGTGAAGAGTCCCCGGCACCCACCGTGCTGACGGCTTTGATGGGCGGATGCGTGGCGAACCACGCCCCGTCTGCGGTCACCAGGACTGCGCCCTTGGACCCGAGTGTTGCGAGAACGGCGCCCACACCGCTGGCGACGACGGCGGCAGCGGCTTGGGCGGCTTTGGCCGGATCCGCTTCCAGTTCGTCAGCTGTGGAGACGTTGGTGAAACCGGCGGCGGCAGCAAGTTCTGCGAGTTCTTCCGCGTTCGGCTTGAGAAGGTCCGGCTTCCCTGCGGCATCGCCCACCACAGCGGCCGCGAGCGGCGCCCCGGAGGAGTCAATGGCGATGCTTGGGGAGGCCGTTCCGTCCGAGTTCGACCGGAGCCGACGAGCGATGGTGGCGTAGAAATCCGCGGGCACTCCTGGTGGGAGTGATCCCGCAAGAACCACCCAGCTGGCGCCACGCGAGCGTTCCAGCAGCAGCCCGATCAGGGCCTCCTGCTGTTCACCGCTCAGTTCCGGGCCGGGTTCGTTGATCTTGGTGGTGACGCCATCCGGTTCGGTGAGCGTGACATTGCTGCGCAGCACCTGACCGATGGGCAGCGCCGCGAACGGTACACCGCCGTCGTGCAGTCCGGAAAGTACCGGGTCCGAGTCGGCGCCCGGCAGAACGGCCAGGGTGTCCAGGCCGGAGGCCACGAGCGCCCGGGAAACATTGACGCCCTTCCCGCCGGATTCCTGGTGGACAGCGACGGCGCGCTGCACTTCGCCGCGGGCCAAGGCTCCTGGCAGTTCCACCGTGCGGTCCAGGCTGGGGTTGGCGGTCAAAGTGACGATCATGCGACCACCACGTCAACGCCGGCGTCGGCCAAAGCCGCAGCTAGTTCAGCCGAGGGCTGCTGGTCAGTAATCAAGGTGTCAACATCCTTCAGGGTGGCGAACTGGACCAGGGTTTCGGCGTCCAGCTTGGAAGAGTCGGCCAGGGCAACCACGCGCCGGGCTGAGGTGACGAATGCGGCTTTGACCGCGGCTTCCTCGGGATCGGGGGTGCTGAGTCCGAACGTTGCGTGGATACCGTTGGCTCCGACGAATGCGATGTCCGGGCGAAGTTTGTAAGCAGCTTCCACGGTGGACTGCCCGACGGCGGCCTGCGTCAGTCCGCGGACACGGCCGCCGAGGATCTGGAGTGCTATGCCTTGGGTGGACGAGAGCTTGCCGGCGATGGGGATGGCGTGGGTGATGACCACGAGTTCATCGTTTCCGTTCGCCGATGGCGTTTGCTGGGCCAGTAGGTCTGCGAGGGTTTCAGTGGTGGAGCCCGCATCCAGGAGAATGCTTCCCGTGGTGAGCTGGGGGATCAGGGCGAGTGCTGCGTTGGCGATGCGGAGCTTTTCCTCCGGACGCTGTACGGCACGCTCGAGGATGCTCTCCTCGCGGGTGCTGAGGCGGTCCGAAGGGACGGCGCCGCCGTGAACGCGCCTGAGATTGCCGGCGACCTCCAGGGCCGCGAGGTCGCGGCGGATTGTCTCAGTGGTAATGCTGAAACGGTCGGCGAGGTCTGTGACACTCACCCGTCCGCGCTCTGCGACGAGTGCGGAGATCAGATGCTGGCGCTCTTCGGCGAACACTTACCCTCCATTGGTCAAGCTGCTTAGCAGTGCAGCCACATCAGTGACTGCTGTCACAACGATGTGGAATTGCTTGACTCTATCTTTGTTTATGTTGGTAAGTCAATAGAAGTCAACATAAACAAAGATTTAGGCAGGGAAGATCTGGCAAAGATCCGGAGGAGCGCGGCGGTCCGGGGCACGAAAAAGGCATGCCGCGCTCCCTGTGGCGCGGCATGCCCTCATTCGGATCCCGACTGGGGGAGTAGCGGGACCCTGTTCGTGGGAGTAAACAGGCGGTGCCTGATGTGCTGATGGGCAGGCCTACGGCAAACGCCCTGGTTCACCCGGCGTTGGGCGTCCTGGCGTGGGCTCTGCTACGGGTGGTGGTCCCGGCTCCGGCAATGGAACCGGCTCGGGCATGGGACCCGTTTCGCGGGTGGGGTCAGGGTGCGCGGGGTACGAGGGATTCGGTGGCGAACCGCTCATGATCAGGCGCTCCGCCGGTGAGTGGCGTGCTGTGGCCGGAGTCGTCCGGGATCGCCGGAGGGGTATCTGCTCGAGTTCCACCCAGAGCCCGGATAGTCGATGGGAAGATTGTCCGGATCCGGCGGATCAGGGAGGCTGCGCTTACCGGCCTGGCCGGGCTTGCTGCCCGTGGTTTGAGGCTCATTTCGTTGTGATTCTGCGTGCATGCTGTCCCTCTCGGTAGCTCCGGAAATTTTGGTGTAGCTCCTCATGGCCACCCGGCCTCAGTCAGGCATCTCCATGCGGAAGCCGCAATGACACCCGAGAATGCGCGTGTTGATGAGTACCTCATACATCCGTTGCTGCGCGCCCGGCGACAGGACCAAGGGCGATTGGATCCTTCGCAGCTCGCAACTCTTTGTCTTCATCGGTTCCCCGCAGTGCAGGTATTGACCGCCGAACTGCAGGACGCCTTGAGGGGCACCCGGACGGTTCAGGACTGCTGCAACGCGCCGAACGGAAGCAACGTGCTCATACGAGTACCTACAAACATGGCACTCATACGCAACGTCCACCATGTTGGGTGCCGGCGGATAGTGGGACTGGATGGAGTTCACCAGAAGATGCTGATCTGTATTGCAGCGCGAGCACCAGAGGGGTTCATCGGGTGGCGGATGTGCTTCGTCCGGGACTCTGGACGCTGGCTGAGCCGGCATGGGTTTGTACCTCTGCATCAAAAAGTGAGGGACGCCCGTCTGCATGAGCTCAATAGCCTGGGCCCGTGATCCGGACCATGTGTCGATTGTGCACATAGGTGCACCGCAGATGCAAGGATTCTGTTTTCCGTTGTCCAAAGGGTGACGAGTTGGTGTGAGGCGAACGTAAAATAAGGCATGGACGAAATGAGCGTGGATTTTGCGGTGCCTGATGCTGTCTCTGCGCCCGACGATACTTCGGTGCCTGAGCAGCTGCAGGATCTGGTGATAGACAGCGAAGATGTGGGCGGGTTCCTGCATGAGCTCGCGGTCTTTTCGGCATCCGCGGTGTCACAGGCCGTGGGCTTGGACGTGCTCTGCGGCATCACCCTCAGCCGTCGCCATCGCACCGCCACAGTGGCGGGAAGCAACCACGAGGCCAGGCTGATCGATGAGGTTCAGCAGGCGTACGGTGATGGTCCGTGCCTGGAGGCCATGCGCAGCCGCGTAACGCAGCATGTTGCTGACACCTCCACGGAACAGAGGTGGTCCGAGTACTGCTCAGTCATTGCCGAGCGGGGACATCTGTCCGCTCTCTGCGTTCCCTTGGAACTGGATGAGGGTGCAACGGCGGCGCTTAACTTCTTCGCGCCGCAGGCCAACGCCTTCGATGAAGCAACCATCCGGAATTGCGAACTCTATGCAAGCCAGGCCGAGCGATCGCTGAGACTGGCCGTCCGGATTGGCGTCAAGCAGCAGCACGCTGAGGACCTCCAGGATGCCATGCGGACGCGAACGGTGATCGACTTGGCAAGTGGAATCATCATGGGCCAAAACCGCTGCACGCAGGAGGAAGCGTTCCAGATCCTGAAGAAAGCGTCCAGCACCCGCAACCAGAAGCTGCGGGACGTCGCGGAATCCCTCGTCAAGAGTGTGGCCAGGGAAGCTCCCGTGGCCCATTTCGAGGCCTAGGGCGCTCCCGCTAGCGGATTGGCAGCAGTCTCATCTCTTGTGACGGCTGCCACTGGTGAACTACATTCATACATGGGTTAAGCAGATAGCCCTTGGAGCCTCATAGGGAACCATCCAGGATGGTCCAAAAACTGCACCCTTTAGCCGTGGCCCCTTTCGGCCGGCTCACAGCGTGCCTCCATGCAGGCTCCTTGAAGGAGCATAAGGAGAATGGCAATGACGCTTGGATCCCCGATTCCCGCCCCGCAGCCTGCAAGCCGACGGGCACCTGCAACAGTTGATACCGGAGCACGCCCGTGGTGCACCGTTTGCAATACTGATTCCTACGTTTTCGTAGAGACGGTTGTGGAAGCAACACCGAATCAGTCGGAGATCGTCGAAGTCAGCTACACCTGTAGCGAATGCGATACGTTCTACGCCCACGCAGTCCGCCTGGACGCGCTGGTTCCCGCCATCCAAAGTGAATTTCTTTCCACTTCAGCAGCCGGGCTCTGGTTCAGCTGCACCCACTGCGGCGATCCCATGACCCTGGGGCGCCCCACGGAGCGCGTCATCGAGGCGCCCCGGACCACTGACGATCCGGAGAGCCCCAGCCTGCTTGAGGTGTACCTGCAAACGCAGGTGCTCCATTGCCGTTGCGGTTTTCAAATGGAGGTTCCGCGCCACGTTGGCTAACCGCCGTCTCTAAAAAACTAACGGTTGGGAGGGGGATTATGTTTACCTTTGGCGTCGAAGAAGAATTGCTGATCGCAGATCCTGAGGACGGATTGCCCTTGGCTCTGGCCTCCGGCCTCCTGGATGTGGCCGCCCCCTCCCACGCGGAATGGGATGCCGGAGGTGGGCCGTCGCTGAAGTCCGAGTTCAAGCAGGAACAGATTGAGGTTAACTCGCTCCCGTGCCGGACCGCCCAGGAGTTGCGGGCTCAAATCCGTTCAGGGCGGGCGTTGGCCGACTCTGCAGCCCGGGCGGTGGGAGCACGCGTTGCTGCGCTGGCCACGCCTCCGGTGTTTCACGCGACCCCCACCACCGGAAACCAGCGCTACGCCACCATGGGCAAGGAATTCGGCCTGATTTCCCGCGAGCAACTCACCTGCGGCTTCCACATCCACGTGTCCATCGAGTCGCCGGACGAGGGCGTAGCCGTGCTGGACCGGATGCGGCACTGGCTGCCGGTCCTCCTGGCCCTCAGCGCGAACTCACCCTACTGGATGGGTGCTGACACGGGGTTCGCCAGTTACCGCACGCAGATCTGGAACAGGTGGCCCACCGCAGGTCCCATGGATGTTTTCGGCTCGGCTGCCGGATACCGGGCGGTACTTGCGGAACTGCTGGGCACAGGAGTTCCGCTGGACGAGGGAATGATCTATTTCGACGCGCGCCTGTCCAGAGGGCACCCCACCGTGGAACTCCGGATCGCCGATGTCTGCCTCTACGCCGAGGATGCGCTCACTATCGCGGTCCTCGCCCGTGCCTTGGTGGAAACGTCGGCGGGCGAATGGCGGAAGGGCGGACCGCCGTCGAGCACTTTGACTCCGGTGATCCGCATGGCCAACTGGAAAGCCAGCCGTTTTGGCGTCAACAACCAACTGCTGCATCCGCTGGAGCAGGCCCCTTATGCTGCCGCGGACGTGGCGGGTGCCCTGCTCCGGCACATCCGTGGTGCCCTGACGGCAACCGGGGACCTGGCGCTCGCGCGGACAGGGGTGGCGAACATCCTCCGGCGAGGGACCGGCGAACGGCTGCAGCGACAGGCCTACGGCCAGCGGCGGCGACTGTCCGACGTCGTCTCCGCCGCCATTGCCTCCACCCACAATTACGGTGAGCGATCCGACGCCGGCCTCTTAAGTCGCTAAGAAGTACGACGACGGCGGAGGTCACCTCGAGCGCTGGAGACGCCCCACCGGGGGTGACCTCCCGCCGTCGCGCCTGATAATCAGCCCTGGTTGATGCGGATCATGTTGCCGGAAGGGTCACGGAAAGCGCAGTCGCGGGGACCCCATGGCTGGTCGATCGGTTCCTGGAGTACTTCGGCGCCGGATGCACGAAGCTTTTCGAAGGTGGCGTCAAGATCATCGGTGGTGAAAACCAGCATGGGCATGACGCCCTTGGTAAGCAGCTCCTGGATGGCGTCGCCGTCCGCCTGTGACCGGCCGGCGTGCGGCGGGGAAAGGACCAGTTCAAGATCAGGCTGGGCGTCGCTGCCGAGGGTGACCCAGCGCTGACCGTCCGAGCCGACGTCGTTCCGGACCTCGAAACCGAGGGCATCCCGGTAGAAGGCGAGGGACTCGTCAACATCGTTGACAGTGACGTGTGCGTATTTCAATGAAATGTTCATGAATCACACGCTATGGCAGCTACGATGCGGGCGCTTCTTCAATCCTGCTCATGTTCTTGCTGCCGCTTCTTTCAGGACGCGTGTGCTGCTTGGCAATACAGCTGGGCATGGCCTTGACGGCATGGTGCTCACGGGCACGGTATTCACTGGGGTTCATGCCGACGATCTCGGTGAAGCGCGTGCTGAAGGAGCCCAGCGATGTACAACCGACTTCCATGCAGGCGTCGGTGACCGAAGTTCCCGCCCGGAGCAGGGCCATAGCCCGTTCGATCCGTCTGGTCATGAGGTAGTTGTACGGCGATTCTCCGTAGGCGGCCTTGAACTGGCGTGAGAAATGCGCGGGGGACATCAGGGCGCCGGCGGCCATGGTGGGCACGTCCAGGGGACGCGCGTATTCGCGGTCAATGAAGTCGCGGGCGCGCCGCAGATGGGCCAGGTTGGCCAGTTCCTGCGGAGTCATGGGCACAGTCTACGGAGTCATGGGCACGGTCCACTAGGCTCGTGCCCATGGAATCAGTGGTGTGGTCAAAGCCCGGGAACCAGCGCAAGGGCACGCCTTTGCTGGTGATGATGCACGGTTATGGGACCAGCGAGCAGCGGATGGTAAACCTCTTTCCGAACCTCCCCGGCGAGTTCACCTGCGCAGCGCTGCGAGGTCCCAAGGTCATCGGCGACGATTATGGCTGGTTCCTGCTTGACTATTTCCTCACCAACGACTTCGCGGATGTTATGGCGTCCACCAATGCGGTGTTCAACTGGATCAATTCGGTCAAGGACAATCACAGCAGCGTCAGCCTGCTGGGCTATTCGCAGGGCATGGCCATGGCCAGCACCCTCCTCCGCCTGCGGCCCAGCGCTTTTAAGGCCACCGTCGGCCTGTCCGGGTTCGTGCTGGACAACGATCTCCTGGCCTTGAGTGAGTCCTTCGATGTTCCGCCTCCGTTCTTCTGGGGGCGGGACAAGGCCGATCCCGTGATCAATGAGGATGCCATAGCCCACACCGAGGAGTGGCTGAACGCCAATGTAGCCCTGACGGCCCGCACCTACCCTGGGATGGGGCACAGGATCGAACCGCCGGAACTGGTGGATGTGAGCGCGTTCCTGAAGTACTACGTTCTGAACGGCGACAAGTAACGGGCGCGAGCCCCGCATGAGGGCCGGGACACCGGATTAGAAGGCATGAAGCCTCCGGAATCAAGCTTCCGGTGAGATTCGCGTCACAATTTCGTATTCGAGCGCACTCTATTGAATGACAAAATTGTAAGCGCTTACACTTTTGGCTGGTGACCCGGCTCGGGGCATACGCCAAGGCGTCAGGCGAGGATGGAAAGGGTTGAGGCCGTGTTGCATGGTTAGGACTCACAGGGTGACAATCCAGGACGTTGCCGTCTTGTCCGGATTGTCCATTTGCACGGCGTCGCGGGCTCTCAGGAATCTCCCCAATGTTTCTGAAAAAGCACAACGACACGTGGCGGAAGCCGCCAGCAAACTTGGCTACAAAGCCTCAGCCGCAGCGTCCAGGCTCGCCGGTGGAAGCACGGGATCGGTGGCAATCGTCGCCCCGACAGCCACGGCCTGGTTTTTCGCCCAGGCTGTGGAAGCCGCCGAGGAAGTCTTCGGAGACAGCGGGTACGACACCGTCCTGATTAGCCTGCGCAACAAGGCCAGCGTGCGGACGCAGTTCTTTGCGGACCTTGGAAACCTCGCGCAAAGAGTGGACGGACTGCTCCTGCTCAATATTGACCTCGCGCCCCATGAACTGGAAGCGTTGGATGCCTCCGGGCTCGCAGTTGCCAGCGTGGGCATGCGAAATGTTCCGTGGGACAATGTAGGTATCGATGACGAGCACGCAGCCTGGCAGGCTACCCAACACCTGCTGGGGCTGGGCCATTGGGACTTGGCCGTTCTTTCGAGCAATGAACACCCCGTTGTGACTGAGACGCCACGGTTCCGCGGCTTCAGGCGTGCGCTGGATGAACACCACCTCACCGTCCACCCGGACCTTGTGGTGGGAACCGGGCCAAGCATCGACGACGGCAGACGGGCCATGACTGAACTCATGACCCGTGGCGGGAGGCCCACTGCAGTGTTCGCTCACTGTGACGAGGCCGCGTTCGGTGCGCTGATGGCGCTGCGGGAACACGGCCTTTCCGCGCCCAAGAACGTGTCCGTGATCGGCATAGACGATCACCCCATGAGTTGGTTCCTTGGCCTGAGCACTGTGGCGCAACCCGTTGCCGACCAAGGCGCCTTCGCAGCAAACCTGCTGTGCGAACGCCTGCTAAATACTGAATCCCCCCATCAACCCTCCAACCACCTGCTCGATACCAAGCTCATCGAACGCAAAACCACGCGCCACAAGCGCTGAACGGAACAATGCACATGACTGATCTTCGTAATGCCTGGACCGGCGCCTCGGCGCTGTTGTTCGACCTCGATGGCGTGCTGACGCCCACGGCCGTGGTGCACGAGCAGGCCTGGCAGGAACTTTTCGATGGCTATCTGGCCAGTACGGGCCACCCGCAGGGTTACCAGGAGAGCGACTACTTCGATCACATCGATGGCAAGCCCCGCTTTGATGGTGTCCGTGATTTCCTGACGTCCCGCGGGATTGCCCTCCCTGAAGGTCCGGTGAATGACCACCCGGACAACGAAACCGTGCAGGGTTTGGGCAACCGGAAGAATGCCATCTTCAACGAGATCGTGGATTCCCGCGGTGTTGAGCCGTACGAGGGTTCGGTCAAGTTCATCAATGCTGCGGTGGAGCTGGGGCTGAAGGTCGCGGTCGTCTCTTCCTCCCGGAACGCGCCTGCGGTTCTGAAGGCCGCCGGGCTTGACCACCACTTTGAGGTGGTGGTGGACGGTATGGTTGCCGCCGGCGTCGGACTGCCCGGTAAGCCGGACCCGGCCACCTACGTATATGGGGCGGGTCTGCTGGGCGTGCCTGTGGAGGAATGCATCGTGGTGGAGGATGCAGTATCCGGCGTTCAGGCTGGCGCAGGTGCCAATTTTTATGCCGTGATCGGCGTGGACCGCGGAGCCGGCCGCCAGACCCTGCTGGACGCGGGCGCCACGCTGGTGGTCGACGACCTCAACGATCTTCTCTGACCCTACTTTCTACGAAGGACAACAACTGCCCATGGCACTCATCAGCTCCGACCGGCTTCGCTTCCCCTGCGAGCCCTGGAAGCTCGTGGAAAACATCCACGTCCCCGGTGACGAGGGAACGCTGGAAACGCTGTTTGCGCTTGGCAACGGCCACCTTGGCATCCGTGGCTCACATTCAACAGCGGGCGACGGCGAGCTTCCCGGAACGTTCATTAACGGTTTCCATGAGATCTGGGACATCAAGCACGCCGAGAACGCCTACGGTTTTGCCCGGACAGGCCAGAGGATCGTCTATGTGCCGGACGCCAACAATTTCACCGTATCCATTGATGGCGAGGCCTTGAGCCTGGCCGAATCCATGGTGTTGGACTACCACCGTAGTGTGGACTTTTCCACAGGCGTCTACGAGGAAAGCATCACCTGGGCCTGCCGTTCCGGCGCCACCGTCACCACGGTAGAGCGCCGCGCTGTGGGCTTCGATTCCCGCGGATGTCTTGGCCTGGAGCTGTCGCTGACAGCGGACCGGGACGTGTCCGCGGACATCACCTCCGGCGTCGTGAACCGCCAGGACCAGCCTGTGGAGGACCACTCGGTCCATGACCCGCGCCGCTCCGGCCGGCACGCGGGCCGGGTCCTGCTGCCGCTGCACCTCCAGGGTGCCGACGGCTCACTTCGCCTCGCCTGGGAGACCTCCGAGTCCCGCCAGCGTGTGGCCATGGCCGTGGATCACTGGATTTCCGCTGAAGGCCAGCCTTTTGAGACCTTGGTGGCTGAGGATGACTCTTCTGTCCGCTACGTTTTGGCCATCCACGACGGCGACACGTTCCGTTTGGAGAAGTCGGTCAGCTATGTGGTGGCCGGGTCCTCGGACGCCGAGGACCGCGGCGAAAGCCTCGCGACGGAAGCCGAAGCAAACCTCGTGCCTTTCGCCGACATCCTGGCCCAGAGCAAGGCCCACTACGCCGAGTACTGGACCACGGCCGACGTCTACATTGGGGGACAGCCGGAGATGCAACAGGCCGTGCGCTGGGGCTTGTTCCAGCTGGCACAGGCCACTGCGCGTGCCGGTGTGGCGGGCATTCCTGCCAAGGGAGTGAGCGGTTCCGGATACGAGGGCCACTATTTCTGGGACCAGGAAATCTACCTCCTGCCGTATCTGACCTACACCAACCCTTGTGGTGCCAGGAAGGTCCTGGAATCACGTCACGCCATGCTGCCCGACGCCCGGGTGCGGGCCAAGGAGCTCAGTGTGGACGGTGCGCTGTTCCCGTGGCGTACCATCAATGGCCTGGAAGCCAGTGCCTACTACGCAGCCGGAACGGCCCAGTTCCACATTGCTGCTGCCATCGCCTTTGCAGCCAACCGTTACGAGTGGGCCAGCGGCGATGCCACCTTCCGTGGGGAACTGGGCGCTGACCTGCTGATCGAGACGGCCCGCATGTGGGCTTCGCTGGGTTTCTTCGGCAAGGACGGACTGTTCCATATCCATGGCGTTACGGGTCCGGATGAGTACACGGCTGTGGTCAATGACAACCTGTACACCAACGTCATGGCGCGCTTTAACCTTCGGGCTGCAGCTGCGCTGGAAGACGAAGGCGTCAGCGATACCGAGCGTCTGGTGTGGCGGCAGGCGGCCGAGCGGATGTCGCTGCCCTACGATCCGCACCTGCAGTTGCACAGCCAGGACAACGACTTCATGACCCTGGAGCCGTGGGACTGGAACACGCCCAAGTCCAAGTACCCGCTGCTGCTGAATTTCCACCCGTTGGTGATCTACCGGCACCAGGTCCTCAAGCAGGCCGATACGGTGCTGGCGATGTTCCTGCAGTGGCAGGACTTCACGGCTGAGGAGAAGCAACGCGCCTTCGACTTCTACGATCCCATCACAACCGGCGACTCCACCCTGTCCGCTTGTGTGCAGGGCATCATGGCGGCCGAGGTGGGCTACGGTGACGTCGCGTTGCAGCACTTCACCGAGGCACTGTTCATTGATCTGGACAACTCGCACGGCAATACCATCGACGGCGTCCACATCGCCTCCACGGGCGGTATTTGGAGCTCCTTGGTATGCGGCTTCGCTGGTATGCGGGACCAGGGCGAAGTTTTGCGCTTCGATCCCCGCCTGCCTGTGGAGTGGGAAGGCCTGTCCTTCCGGCTTAAGGTGCAGGGACGTTTGTTGGCCGTGGATCTCGCACAGGGTTCCATCGCCCTGACACTTGTATCCGGGGAGGACTACAGCCAGGAGCCACTGCGCATTGACGTGCGGGGGGACAACGTCACCGTTGGTGCGGACACCGTCACGGTGCCGCTGGACACCGTACCCGTCCCGCCGCCGTCGATCTTCCCCAGCGTCTTTCCGACGGCGGGCCTTCCGATCATCCGATAGTTCAGGCTTTCCCGGGACTACTTTGCGGCGAGGTCCATGGTGGTCAGGCGCAGCCACAACCACAGGCGTTTCTGCGGGTCCGCCAGGTCCAGGTTGAAATCCCCGGCCAGGCGGGCCACGCGGTAACGGACGGTGTTGTTGTGTACATGGAGTTCAGCGGCCATGGCGGAAATGTTCCCGTTGGTGGCAAGGTAGGCGCGGAGGGTGTCCAGGTAGTCCGTCTGCTGCTCGGCATCGCGGGCTTGAATCCTGGCGATCTGGTCCGCGCCGCCCAGCCCGTTGTCTTCAATAAACTCCCCGATTTTCAACAGGTTCAGGGGGATCTGGAAGTCCTCATGGAGCGCCACGCCAGGCGACTTCCCCTGCCGCGACTTCCCCTGACTCGACTTAAGCTTCAGCAGGTAGTGCAGGGTTTGGATTGCCTCGGACCTGGACCGGGGCAGGTGCTCGATGTCGTGGGCGATGCCACCCACTGTGGCGATAACGGGGAACGAGCTGATGGTGTGCGAATATGCTTCGATTTCCTGGATGATCCGCCCGTGCGCAGCTCGCGGCTCAGCCCCGTTACAGGGCAGCAGTGCATAAACCACCGACCCGATCAGGGCACTGTGGCTGGTGCCGAACTGCACGTTGCATACCGTTGTTACCAAGTGCAGCAGCCGGTGGATGTCGCGCACGGATTCCAGGCTGCCGGTCTCCGGACGGACAATTGAAAATGCTGCCACGGCCAGGCCATTTACGGTATCCAATCCCAACTGCGCGGCCGCGAACGATGCGTGCGGGGTGTCGTCCATGAGCGTCCGGATGAGGTCGGCGTTGCGTCGTTCCCCAAAGTCGGAGGCCGAGCGGGCGTGGAGCATGTGCAACCCGGCCAAGGGCGCCATCCGGTCCAAAGCATTCAAAGCCGTGACGCGTTTCTCCTCGCCGGGGTCGATGATCCAGATGGAACCCAGCAGCTCTCCGCCTGCCCGGACGGCCAGCGCAAGTCGCGCCATACCGTCGTCGAGCGCCGGTACCATCACCGCTCCCGGGGCGTCGTAGACCATCTTGAAATCCTGGTCGAAAGCTGGCTGGATGGTTTCCTGCAGGGTCAGCGTGGTGATGCGCCGGAGTTCATCGATTGGCTGCCCGGGCAGTGTGGAATAGCCCAGGATGCGTCCCAGCGGATCCACAATGCTTGCCGCGCCGTTGGTCATGGAAGCCGCGGCATTGGCGAAAGCGTAGAGGTCACCCAACCGGACCCCGGACACCGAGTCTGCGGCAGCGCCCATCACCGAGGCCCGCGCTAGCGCCACCAATCGGGTCCAGTCGGCATGATCCGGCGCCACGAGCAGTGACAGGCTGTGCCGGACTGCCGCTGCACGCAACTCCTCCATCCGGGCCCCGTGCGCTTTGACGATCACCGCCGCTGCGCTGCTGTTCGCTGCCCTGTGGAGGAGTTGGTCAAAATCAGGGGATCCGTACGTGCACCCCACGGCCAGGATGATGCGGTCGTCCACGCTGGACCAGTTGTCCAAGGGGTCGTACATCAGTACGTCTGACACTGGATGCCCCAGGTTCTCAGGCGTGGGGTTGGCGTGCACCAGATCGGCCTGCATGAGCTGGATGCAATCGGACAACCGGACAGTGGTTTGCTGCATGCCGGACTGCTGCGTCCCGGACTGGGAGCGCTCGGTGGTTCGGGGCTCTGGAAGCGTCTCTGCTGGATCCATAGCTGGACGTTATCACAAGCCTATTTCTTATCTTATGGAGGAATTCACATATTGAGTGGAGGAGATCTGCGTCACTATTGGGAAAGAAGCTGGACGGGTAACCCAGCAGGAACTCAAAGGACACACCATGAAACTCAAGGACATCAAGGCGCTCGCCTCGGTGCAGGGACCGGCCCGAACCGTCTCGGAGCGCCTGTCACGTAAGTGCTACAGCGTGGAGGACATGCGGAAGCTGGCAGCCAAGCGCCTGCCCAAGAGCATCTTCGAATACATCGAAGGCGGCGGCGAAGATGAGGTGTCGCTGCGCCGCAATCGCTCGTCATTCGACGATTGGTCCTTCCTCCCAAAATGGGGTTCGGTGGACAACTTGGACCTCAGCTCAACCCTCCTCGGCGGACCGGTTTCCATGCCGGTGACCCTTTCGCCCACAGGCGGTACCCGGCTGTTCCACCCCCAGGGTGAGTCCGCCGTCGCCCGCGCAGCGCTCGCCGCCGGCATCCCGTATGGCTTGGCGCACCTGAGCACCACCACCATGGAAGACGTCAGTGCCGCGGCGCCGGGACTTCGCCGGTGGTTCAACCTGGAACCAACCTCGGACAAGGGCCTCCTGCAGGCCGTCCTGGATCGGGTGTCCAATTCCGGCTACGAAGCCTTGCTGGTCAATGTGGACTGCCGGGCCATCGGACACCGCGAGCGCGATTACCGCAACGGCTTTACCGCCCCGCCGTCCATCAAGCCGAAGACGGTTGTGGAGGGAATGTTGCACCCTGCGTGGGCGCTGGGGTTCCTGGCCAATGACGCAATTGCCTTCCCCAACCTGGACGCTGAGGTTCCGGCCGGTCCCTTGGCTAGCTCGCCGGACATGTGGCGCACGCTTCTTGCCGGTTCGTATGAGCCCACAGACTGGGACGACATCCGGGACCTGCGGGAACGCTGGAACGGGCCGATCGTCCTCAAGGGAGTAGTCAACCCGAACGACGCCGCGTTGGCGGCTTCCATGGGAATCGACGCCATCCAGGTCAGCAACCACGGCGGACGGCAATTGGACCATATGGCGGCCCCGCTGGATGTCCTTGCCGACATTGTTGAGAGGACTGCCGGCCGGATGGAAGTCATCGTCGACGGCGGCATCCGCCGGGGTTCCGACGTCGTCAAGGCGCTGGCTCTCGGCGCGGATGCCTGCTCCATCGGGCGCCCCTACTTGTACGGGCTGGCCGCCGCCAGCGAGGCGGGGGTGGCCCACGTCCTGACCCTGTTCCGGGCAGAAATGACCCGCACCATGATGCTCCTGGGAGTGTCCACCATCGAAGAACTGCGCACTGAAGGCCGGGATTTGATCCGGCACCGCAATGAAGCGTTCACCCGCACCCAACCCACGGAGCCCACCTGGGCTTTGCAGAAATGAGCACCCTGACATGAAAAATTCCCCAACGCTACAACGAACCAAGCTCGGCCTTCCGGTCGCCGTTGTCACTGCAGCGCTGATGCTGTCAGTGACGGCGTGCAGCCCCGCCGGCAACGCATCGGCGTCGAACCCGTCCGGCGGCGCTGCCGCAGCGGGTACCGGTGTCCCTGCGCTGGAAGTCAACCAGGCCGCCGTCGACCTTCTTCCGGAGTCCATCAAGGCTTCCAAGGTGCTGCGCGTTGCCATCCCCACCAACGAGCCGCCGACGCAGTTCTACCGCGAAGGCACGCAGGAAATGACCGGAACCAACCCGGACGTGGCTCGTCTGATCGGCCAGGCTTTGGGTGTCACCGTGGACATCCAGGTGGCCAACTTCGATTCCATCATTCCGGGCCTTGCAGCTGACCGTTACGACATGACTGTTTCCTCCATGACGCCCACGGAGAAGCGGATGGAAGTCCTGGACTTTGTTGACTACATGCAGATAGGCAATGCGATTGCAGTGCCCAAAGGCAACCCTGGTGGAGTCAAGGATGAGAACGCACTCTGTGGCAAGAAAGTAGGGCTCCTCACGGGCTCCTACCAGCTGACCGTGAATGTCCCTACCTATGACCAAGCCTGCACAGCCGCCGGCAAAGACGCCATTCAAAAGAGCGAATTCCAGGACACCCGGCAGGCCATCTCCGCACTGACCAGCGGACGCCTGGACACGGTGCTGGCTGACTCGCCCATTTTGAATTACGCCGCCACCCAGAACCCGCAGATCGAGGTTGCCCGGACATACGAGTTCGCTCCCGTCGGGGTGGGCGTGCCGAAGGAATCCGGCCTGGTGAAGTCCGTATCCGCGGCACTGGATGCCGTGATCAAGAGCGAGTCCTACGTCAAGGTCCTCGGGAAGTACGGCCTTGAATCCAGTGCCATCACCGACGCCCGCGTCAACTTCGCCCAGTAGTGAAAGAGGTGACTGCTATGAATACGCAACCCTCAGCCCCCGATACCAAGGAGCCGGCCACATCAGCGGCCGGTGACTCCATCCCGGTGGTGCCCCTGAAGCACCCGGTCCGTTTGGCCTTGGCGATCGTCCTCATTCTGGTGGCGCCGGGTGCTGCCTGGGATGTCGCAGTGAACGAACGCTACCGCTGGGACGTTGTGGTGTCCTACCTGTTCGCCCCACAGATCCTCGCCGGTGCAGGGCTGACGCTTCTGCTGACCGTAGTTTCCATGACCGTGGGCATCGCGCTGGGAACGCTGCTGGCCATCATGCGGCTCTCCGACAACCCGATCCTGAGCACCATCAGCCGCGGCTACATCTGGTTCTTTCGCGGAACGCCGCTGCTGGTCCAGTTGATCTTTTGGTACAACATTGCGGCGCTGTATCCGGTGATCGCTTTCGGGCTTCCCTTCGGTGGACCATCCGTGGTGTTGGGATCGGCAAATGTGCTGATCTCCCCGCTGGGTGCGGCACTGCTGGGGTTGTCCCTTAACGAGGCTGCGTACATGGCCGAGATCATCCGTGGCGGCATCGGCTCGGTGGACAAAGGCCAGTACGACGCCGCCCGGGCCCTGGGCATGAGCGGTGGCAAGCTGATGGGCCGGGTGATTCTGCCGCAAGCCATGCGCGTGGTCCTTCCCCCCACCGGCAACCAGGTCATTTCGATGCTGAAGGGCACGTCCTTGGTGAGCGTCCTGGCGATCTCGGACCTGCTCTACTCCGCCCAGATCATTTATGCGAACAACTACCAAACCATTCCGCTGCTGATCGTTGCGAGCCTCTGGTACCTGCTCATGACCACCGTCCTGAGCTTCTTCCAAAACAAACTTGAACGCCGGTACGGCCGTGGTTTCGACTCAGCGCCGCGACGGATCCGCAAGCCTAAGACAAGGACAGCATGATGACTACCGCCATGGTGGAAGCCCGGGGAGTCCGGAAGAACTTCGGCGTTATTGAAATCCTGAAAGGCATTGACCTTAGGGTTGAAAAGGGATCGGTGACCTGTTTGATCGGCCCGTCCGGTTCCGGCAAAACCACCTTCCTGCGCTGCATCAACCACCTTGAAAAGGTTGACGCCGGCCGCCTCTATGTTGACGAGCACCTGGTGGGCTACGCCGAACGCAACGGCAAGCTCTACGAAATGAAGGAACGCCAAACGGCCCGTTCGCGGCTCAACGCGGGCATGGTGTTCCAACGTTTCAACCTCTTCCCCCACATGACGGTGCTGGAGAACATCATCGAGGCCCCCGTGCATGTGCTTGGCCGGCCCCGGCGCGAGGTTGTGGTGGAAGCGCAGGCACTTCTGGACCGGGTAGGCCTGGGCAACCGCGGACACTCCTACCCACAGGAGCTCTCCGGTGGACAGCAGCAACGCATCGCGATCGCCAGGGCGCTGGCCATGAAGCCCAAACTGATGCTCTTTGATGAACCCACGTCCGCGCTGGATCCCGAACTGGTGGGCGAGGTCCTGGACGTCATGAAGTCCCTGGCTGAAGCAGGAATGACCATGGTGGTGGTGACCCACGAGCTTGGATTCGCCCGGCAGGTGGCCGATCAGGTGGTGTTCATGGACGGTGGCGTGGTGGTCGAAAGCGGCCCGCCCGAGCAAGTGCTGGGCAATCCGCAGCACGAACGCACCAAGGCGTTCCTCTCCAAGGTTTTGTAAGCATCGGTTTTGTAAGAACTCCAAGCACCACGAAAGGCATCACCATCATGACCCGACTCCAAGTCACTACGGACCTCGCACCAAGCCCGGCCGGCCCCTATTCCCAGGCCATCGTGGCCAACGGATTCCTGTTCACGGCGGGACAAACACCCCACCACCCCATCACGGGCGAGCGGGTTGGGATCACCATCGAGGAACAAACCATTCAGGCCATGAAGAACGTGGGCGAAGTCCTGGGTGCCCACGGCCTGGACTTCTCCCACGTAGTCAAGGCGACCGTGCACCTGCACCACCCGGGGCGCGACTTTGACGGGTTCAACGCCATCTACGAAAAGTACGTTGTTGCCCCATACCCGGCGCGCACCACCGTGGGTTCGTTCCTGGGCGACTTCTTGGTGGAGATCGACGTCGTAGCGGCCGTCCCGTAGCAACCGCACCCTCAGGAATGTCGGGGCCAGGGTGCCTGCCTGCCTCAGGCGGCATCCTTGTCCGGGGCGGATGGCGGCTGTCCTTCCACCACTGCGTCACCGACCGGCGCCGTTCCGGACGCCTGGCTACCTGCCAGGCGCCGACGCTCCAACTCGCAGTTGATCAAATCCAGCAGCGCCTGCGCCGGTTCGGATAAGTGATGAGTGTCCGGTGATCCAAGTTGGTCGCAGTGGATCAGCACGTGTCGGATGCGTTCCAGTTCGCGGGAGGGCACCAAGGGCCAGCGGTGGAACAGTTGCCGGACGGCTATTGCTCCGAGGAGGGCATCGGGCTTGTTTGCCACTACATGATTGCCGTGCTGAGCGGCGGCCCGTCGCCTGGCGATCGTGGCCGCCGACAGCGCGACGCCATGGGCCATGAGATTCTCGGCCTTAAGTGAATTCGGGGCCATGTGAGGACCTCCCCGGGTAGGGCGAAGGAAGCCGGATGCCTGACTGTGGAATTAGCTTACAGAATGTGACTTATGTCATGTCAATATTAACGGGAGATATCCGCCGTCGTCATTGCAGAACCGTTCCGCCGCGGCGGCCCCCCGTGTCCTGTGTGCGGCACCGCATCAATAGTTGCGCCGGACCGCCGTGCTGTCCAGGTCGCGGTGATGCCGCGCCCGGCGGAGAAAGCTGCGCAGCGCCTCTGTTTCCGACTGGGTGCGAAGGATGGTGAAGTCCATGATCCCGGCTCGTTCGTCGGTGTCCCACACCCGCCAGCCCGTGCCGTCGCGGTCGATCCAGGTGGAGTTTTGTGAACGGCCGGTCGGACCGAACCAGTTCGCGGTCGCCATGCGATGCGCGGCGAGGTATTCCGCTACCTTCGCCACGGTCAGGAGTTCGCCGTCCGCCAGCAACTCGTCCAGGCCGGGCAGCTCTCGATTGTGCATGGTCCCATTCTCCTTCGGAAGAGGTATTTCGCCACAAAGCATCGACACGATGATGGCCCTGAGGCTCAACCCAGGTGAACGTGCGGGGTATCGCTTGTTCCGCTGAAGGTCCTACGGTCGATCCTGATCAGGAGCAGTGCGACGGGGACGATCAGCAGCGCCACTCCGGCGGCCCACAGGAACACCAGCGAGTAGCCCGAGGTCAGCGCAGCCAGCGTCCCGCCGCCGAGCGCTGCTGTGGCCGCCGCCGCGATGGTGCTGAAAAGCGCAATGCCCAGCGAGCCGCCTATCTGCTGTGATGCGTTGACCAGCGCGCTCGCGACGCCGGCATCGTCCTTGCCCACTCCGAACAGGGCCAGGTTTTGCATGGGGACAAAGACCATTCCGAGGCCTACGCCCATGAGGATGAGGGCCGGCAGCATGTTGACGGCGTATGTTCCCCCGGGAGTGACTTGGGTAAGCCACAGCATGGCTGCAGCAATGAAGATAGGCCCCAACGCGCTGGGGATCCTTGCCCCCAGCTTGGGGAGGTTCTTCGCAATAAGGCCAGCAGTGACGATCAGGACCACGGTCATGGGTAGCGAAGCGATTCCGGCTGCGAAGGGCGCGAAGGCCAGTACGATCTGCAGATAGAAATTGATGAACAGGATGCCGCCAATCAGCACCGCTCCGGCCAAGAATGAGGCCAGGAAGGCAGCCGCCCGGTTGCGTTCTGTAGCGACGTGCAACGGCAGCAGTGGATTCTTGACCTTTCGCTCGACGGCGACGAACAGGACCAGCAGGGCCACGCCTGCGGCGATGAAGCCCCATGACTCGATAGCCGCCCAGCCGTGTTCGGCATTCGCGAAACCGTAGACGAGGGCGCCCAGGCCGGACGCGGCAAGAACGACGCCGGGCCAGTCGTATTTGGTGGAGCCGCCCGCTTTGCTTTCGCTCACCAGGGTCCAGACGCCAACGAGGGCGATGATGGCGATGGGGACGTTGACGAAGAAGCACCAGCGCCACGAAACGAACTCGGTGAGGAAGCCGCCAAGCAAGACGCCTGCGGCCGCGCCCACCCCGCTGATGGAACCGAAGATGGCGAATGCGGTGCCGCGATCCTTGCCTCCCGGGAAAGCGACCGTCAGCAGGGCCAAGGCTGCGGGTGCCAGGAGTGCAGCAAAGATACCCTGCAGGGCACGGGCCCCGATCAGTTCCCAAGGCTGCTGGGCCAGGCCACCGATGAGTGAGGCGATCGCGAAGCCCGCGGAGGCGGTGATGAAGGTCCGCTTCCTGCCCCAAAAATCAGCGATCCTGCCACCTAGGAGCAGAAACGCGCCGAAAACCAGTGCGTAGGCCGTGACCACCCATGCTCGGGTGGAGTCGCTGATGCCCATTTCCATTTGAAGCCGGGGGAGTGCCAGGTTCACGATGGTTCCATCCAGGACCACCATGAACTGGGCAAGCGCGAGGAACGGCAGGGCCCGCCAACCCATCGCTTTCTTCCCGTCCGGTCCCCCCGAGGGAGTGGTCTTATCGAGCAGTTGTGAGGTCACGGGGCACCAATCATCGAAGTAGTAATACTTACAAAAGTATAAGTACTTTTGGAGATGACGGTAAGCGTAGGTGGCGTGACGTCGCTTACGCCCGGGTGGACTTGGTGGCGGGGCCGTTCACGTGGTGCTCAGGCTCGGATAGTATTCCCGCCAGCTTCTGCAACGCCGGAAGGCTGGCTTGGATGAGTGCCCGTTCCTCGGGGGTGAGTCGCTCGCTGGCACTGTCCAGAACGCTGGCCCACACCCCGTCCAAGAGGGCCTTGATCCTCTTGGATTCGGGCGTGGGGTGTAGGGAAACGTAGCGCTTGTCCGATGCGTCTTTTACGCGCGTGACCAGCCCGGCAGCAACCAACTCACGGAGCTGGACACTGACATTGCTGAGTTGGCGTCCCAGGCGTGCAGCGACTTCCGCCACCGTGACGCCCGGGTGGCCTTCCACCACGCGAAGAATTTCCAGGACGCCGTTTGAGATGGGTGGCAGGCCGGTCTCATTGAGTGACTTGCGCCGGATATCTGACGAAATGTCAATCATGCAGACGGCCAACGCCGCAAAGTTCACTGGCTTTTCTCCCATTCGTCAAGCATAGGTGGGGCGCATCGCCGGCCCGTCTTGCTCGCGGTAGGTAGCCCGCCCTAGTCATTCATCCTTTTGCCCGAACAGGCGCCGCATGCCTCCGCGCGCCAGCATCAGGACGATGATGAGTGCAGTAACTGCGAAGAATCCGCCGAGCTGAACGGCGTCACCAAAGGCGAACGCCACCAGCTCGAGAACCAGGAACTTGCTCCCTGGCAGGATAAGGAGCAGCGCCACGATGCTAATGACCCGGACAACGACGGTCTTCCCGCCCCGAATTCGCCCCACGATCTTTTTCTTGGCGAGCAGCACAATCTCAAGCACGATCTTGAGCAGGATTGCCGTCAGCAGGGCCAGTAGGAACGACTCGGAAATAACAGCCGGGAGTAATTGGATAAAAACGCCCAACACCACCAGATAGACCAGGACATCCACAAGATCGATCGGGCGGATCCGCATTCGGTGAGCGTACCAACCATGGAGATGATGGCATAGGGATATCTGCCAGCACGTTCCGATTGCTAGGCTGGACTCATGACCCGTCGCCTAGCCGCCCTGTCCGCCGCCCCGTTGTTGTTGCTGCTCGTCGGGTGTGGAGCCGTGGAGGAAGCTGCCACAAACGCTGCCAGCGACGCCGCCTCGAAGGTGGCCACGGCCGCCGCCGATGAAGTGACCAAGCAGGTCTGTGCTGTAGTTCAGGACGGCTTGGTCAGCGTTCAGGACAAGCAACTCCTAGTCGGCTTGGTCTCGGCCGCCGAAGCTGCCGGTGTCCCCGCAGAGATTACGACGCCGTTGAACCAGATCGCGGAAGCAGGAGACGAAGTGCCGGCTGAGTCAGTCCAGGCATTGAAGGATGCCTGCGCACCGTAGTAACTGGTGCCCGAAGCGCCCGGCATCCCAATGATTCGCATCTAGGTGCGGACGAGTTGTCGGCGGGCACGATGAGGCGGTTCCTGTCTTGAAGGCGGGGGCCTCTCGGTACCTGATGGTTCGCCATCCGATGATGACGCGTCACCCGATGAATTGGGGTCGCTTTCGCCTCCTGAGGCACGCTCATAGCCCGGCAATGGTGGCGCAGTGGATTGGTACGTGTGCCCGGTTGGTGTGCTGAGCTCCATGGTGTGGACCTCTCCTGAGAGCGGTTTGCTGTTCCATCCGGGGTTTTCTTTGGTGTGGTTGCAGGCTTCGCAGAGTCCTGCGCCGTTGTTAGGTGTGGTGGTTCCGCCGGAGCGCCAGGGGACCACATGGTCGATGTGCCGGATGGGCGCGTCACAGTAGGGGG
>NZ_JAMOIT010000010.1:0-177049 GCF_023656375.1 Paenarthrobacter sp. TYUT067 | reverse complement strand
CTCCCGCGCCCCCGCCAGGACGCGTTCCCCCACGCGTCCTGGCGCCTTTATGTCTCCGGAATGAAAGCGAGTACCCAAGAGTGGTCAGAACAAAGGAGGGAAGCACCCTGGACTCCACCTGCGCCGTACTGGGCCTGCGGCAGAACCTGCCGCAGTTCATGCTGCTCGTTGCCGTCAACGCACTGGTGGGCGGCACCCTGGGCCAGGAACGCAGGTGGTCGGTAGCGCTTGGCGGTCAGCAAGGCGACACTTAGCACCGAAGAAAGACCGCCATTTACCGCCAACATTCACAGATCCCGGAAACTAGGGACGCGCTTTGTCTCATAAACATGCCTCACCGTGAAACGTCTTAGTTGCACTATGTAGGGGTATTTTCAAGGCAGAATGAAGCGCATGAGATTACTGGGGTACACGAGGGTAAGCACGGCGGCCCAGGATGCGCAGCTGCAGCTGGACGCACTCCTGTCAGCCGACGTGCAGAGACGGGACATTTTCTCCGATGTGACCTCGGGCAGCAAGGCTGCTGCTGGCAGGCCGGGCATGAAGAAGCTTCTCGACTACGCCGAAGCGGGGGATACCTTGGTGGTGTGGAGGGTGGACCGCTTGGGCAGGTCCTTGATTGATGTCCTCAACACAGTCAACCTGCTGCAGAGCAGGGGAGTGGCACTGCGCTCCATCTCCGACGGAATTGACCCCGCAACCAGCACAGGCAGGCTAATGCTCAACATGCTGGCCACCTTGGCGGATTACGAACGCGAGCTCATCACTGAACGCGTCAACGCCGGCATAGCCGCCGCCAAAGCGAATGGGACCAGGTTCGGCCGACCCATGGCTGATCCCTCAGTTATCGCCAGCAAGCTCGAAATCGCTCAGCAAGAACGTGCCAAAGGCCGCACAGCAGAAGAAGCCGCCAAATTGGTCGGATGGAGCCGTGCAACCCTGTACCGACATCAACAGGCGCGATCGCGCAGTACCCATGCCTCCGAGCAAGTGCTGACACCTGCTGTTGTATGAAACTGGCTCCTGAATCAAGCCGTGAGCGCTTCCGTCGTGTCTGGCCGATGGTGTTGGGTCTGGGGGCCAACGTCTTCGTGGTTGCTATCGCCTTGGTGTATTTTTTCAGCGCGCTTGAGGTGATGATGCAATCCGGAGGACCTGCATGGGTTTTCTGGTCGATTTCATTTTTGCTGGGCGTAGTCGTCCTGCAATGGATTTGCATTTCCTTGATGAACGGATACAGGCCTGCCAGCGGGCTGGCAGACCTAAGCGAAACTGGGAACTTATGGCACCTGACCCGGAACCAGGAGCTGCTGGAACAGGCGAAGACTCATAGATGGGTGACCATCTCCCCGGAGCGCTGCCGACCGTTGGCCCGGATGTTCAACCGAGCCCACCCGTTGGCCCTTCCCCGGCGTGCTGTATACGCCTTCACAACATTGCCAGGGCGGGCGCATGTCCGTCAGAACGTTTCCCAACGGCAAATGGTTGGGCTTCTGATATTAGACGCCGCAGCGGTCAGTGGTGGCGTCTATACAAGGTCGAGGGATAGTGCGGTGGCCTTGCTTGAAGCATATGACGGCCCGGCCCAGGTCGTGGAATAGACTCGTACACGCCACTTTGGCCGGCAACCATTTCGTAAGCCCCCCATGAGCCGACGTTCAGTGTCTAGTTCGGCCACATCTCAAAGCTCAGGCTGTCAGGCGTTGTCTTGCTGCGGCAGATGACATCCGCTTGGCCGGTTTGCTTTTCCCCGGCGCTGGCGTAGAAGCAAATGAAGTCCGACGTTTCGATGCTCCGCGCGCCGGCCGGGGCTCCTGTCTTATATACCCGGTCGAAGGTGGCTTGGGCTTCATCGCAGGAGATGCCGTTGAGTTTCTCGTACCGGTTCCCTCCTCCGATACAGCCAACTCGTGTGACCTTCTCAGGATGCAATACCAAGGATGTGATGGCCTTCGCCGTCTCCTGGAATTCTGCGCTCTCTGCATAGGTCTTCGCCGCAGCTGTTATCTGCTCCATGCTAGGCGTGTTGGCGCCTTCGAGTGTGGGCGCATGGCCTCGGAAGGAAACGAAGTATCCGCCGGCGGGGATCTCTATGTCTGATCTGTCGAGGGATTCTTTGCTGTTTACGGCCATCAACCCGTAGACAGCGGCTTGGCTTCCGATCCCTTGGCCGGGGTACCCCTGGACAACCAGGTTCACGTCTTGTCCGGCAGGTCCCTTGATTCCTGGCACCGGTGAGCTGAAGCCTGTGTCGAAGCCATAGCCGAGGCTGAGGTTAGCGAGCGTTGACACCTTGTCCCGCAGCACTGCTCGTTCTTTACCTTGGGCGTCAACAACGGTGTAGGCATTGTTTTCGCCTTCGGCTGGAGTGACTGTCCAGCCTGTCGGGTACCTGAAACTCAAGGTACCGTCCGCGGTCGTGAACGTCTCACCTGAGCGTGGTGTGGCAGAGGGGCTCTGGGAGGTCGATAAGGGAGTGGCGGACGGAGATGGGGCAGAGCTGGTGGAGGCGCCCGGCAATGGGCCATTTGCTGCTGGCGGGGTGGCCTCGTTGCTGCAAGCCGATAGAACCAGGGCAAGGGCAGCGGCGAGGATGGCAGCGGAAGAAACTCTGTGGGCTCTCATGCAGCGTATGCTAGGCGGCTACCACTCAACTGTCTTGTCACAGCCATCGAGCCCATCGACAGAAATTGATATGCCGGATCGAGCAACGGCAAGCGCCGGTGAAGTGCAGCAGACCATCCCCGCTGCATAGGCTGTGCCCATTGCCCGCTCACCATTGGTGGGACGAAAAACTCAAGGTGAGGGTGGGCCTTGGGTGCAGGCGGTCAGCTGGGTCCCGTCGTCCACCTGGGTGCGGGAAAAGCCCGAAGGATTTAGCTTTTGCCGTGCCCCTGTGGGCGAGGGGCAAGCAACCCGGCCAGAAAAAACAACGAAAGGAGGAGTTCATGGCTTCCTCATTCCCCGCGCGGCCGACACCCAAACGAAACCGGTGCCCAATGCCATGGCCTATGATCTTCTCAAGCGGGTGCGCGAGTTATCCGATGGCAGGGATCACCGACTGGATCCCCGACTGTGAAAGAGCTTGGCTCTGACTCGTGGCGCCGTATCTGTGTTTGTAGTCCGTGTGTCATGTTTGCCAGTAATCCCGAGTCGGCGGGGTCTACCAAGGAGCATCATGCCAGCGTCCCGGATTGCCCACATCGCCAGGATCCAATCGAAAGCCACCGGCCACAGCTACAACGCTGTCCTCCACCAATTAGTCGAACGCAATCTCAATTCAGGGCTATTGCCTGCTATTCTCTCCCCGGAACAGCAGCAACTGGAGGCATTCTGTGGCGTCCTTCCAGACATATTGCTCACCTAAAAGAGTCCCCCACCTACCCGTACTGCCCTCCCAGCGAACTACAAGCTTAGTGTGGACATAATGCCATCGGAGCTTCGGTCAACCGCTATTTGACCGGGGCTTCGCCAATTCATGGACCAAGCAACGAATGCCAGAGTCGGCTGCTGTCGCTACCCGGCGGGGCCGTCCCATGACTGGCCAGACAGGAGCGCACGACGATGCGAGAAACGGGCTACCGGCCCATGCCCAAGCCCATGGCAAGACGCTCTACGCTGGCGACCCGTGCCCATTCACGCCTCTGAATCCATGACCATAACCGCATATCCAAAATGTCGGATACTGCCTTATAGTTCTTGATATGGAAAGTGCTTTGAATCCGTATTCGCCCGGATCGGGGCGACGGCCCTTTGAGCTGGCTGGGCGCCAGAGCGAGATCGATGCCTTCGATCTGCTGCTGGCCAAGACCCGGCAGCGACGCCCCGACCGGGGGATCGTCCTGCATGGGCTTCGAGGGGTGGGCAAAACGGTCCTGCTGAACGAGTTTCGTCGGCAGGCCGAACACGCTGAATTTATGGTGGTGTTCCTGGAGGGCAGGGACGCTGAGGGAGGGCCGGAAGCCGTTAGGGCCAAGCTAGCCCGGAGCCTGCTGCAGGCAGGGCGGAAGCTGAACCGCCGCGGCGCGGGGGAACGGCTCGTGGCGGCGCTTGGCAGCATCGCCTCCTTCTCCGCGAAACTCGGCGTGACCGGCATCGATATCGGGGTCAACCTCAATCACGGCCGCGCCGATTCCGGGTCGATCGAAGTGGACCTGGAAGAACTGATTGAGGATCTGTGCCTGGCACTGGCGGAGAAGCGTTCGGGCCTGATCTTCATCATCGATGAGATGCAGGACCTGGACGAGGGACTTATCGCCGCTCTCCTCAGCGCCCAGCACCTGGCCGGCCAACGCGAATGGCCTTTCTACATCGCGGGCGCAGGGCTGCCCAACCTGCCCTCGGTACTGAGTGAAGCGCGCTCCTACGCCGAAAGGATCTTCAACTACCGCAGCATCGGAGCTCTGTCGAGGGAAGCCGCCGAGGCGGCACTGGTCGTCCCGGCCCGACGGTTTGGGGCATCGTTCGTACCAGAAGCCCAAGACCTCCTGCTCAGTGCCTCGGGCGCGTACCCGTACTTCCTGCAAGAGTATGGTTACGCGGCCTGGGAAACAGCACCGGAGAAGACCGTGACCTTCGACGACGCCAAAATAGCGGTGGAAATCGGCCGCGCGCAGCTGGACCAAGGGTTCTTCCCTTCACGCTGGAAACGCGCCTCGAAGGCAGAAAAGGACTTCCTCCGCCTGATGGCGATCGACGGAGATGAAGGATCCAGCACCGCTGAACTTGCCGAACGGGCGCACAAGAAGCAAAGCTCCATGACCATGACCCGTGCATCCCTGATCGACAAAGGGATCATCTACGCACCCGCACTCGGTGTCGTGGCGTTCACCGTCCCGGGCATGGCTGACTACGTCAAACGCCTCCATGAATAAGACGAGCGCAGGAACCGGCACCGCTGCAGGCGGGAGATTGCGGTGGGGAATTCTCCTGGCGGTTACCGCGCTGGTTCTTGCCGGGGCCGGGATCTACGCGGTGGGAGCGTACCAGCGCTTCGAGGAGAGCCGCAGTGCGGCCTCGTCGGTCGACGTCACTGCAGTGGCTGTGACAGGTTTGAATGGCCCCGGTAGGACGGTTATCCTTGGCCCCACTTCGTGACTCGCCGGGCAATTGTGACGGTTATTCGTGGCCCCACCTTCAGCGTTGGATTCATCAATGGATGGATGCGACGGAAGGCTGGACTGGATGGAGTCGAGAGTGGAGTTGTTCGCACAGATCCGAAGGGACGCCCGGGTAGAGGGCCTCTCTATTCGTGCGCTGGCGACCCGGCACGGAGTTCACCGGAGAACGGTGAGGCAGGCTCTGGAGTCGGCAGCCCCTCCGGAACGCAAGCCAAGGCGAGGGGTGGCTTGGCGGCTTGAGCCGTTCAAATCGGCCATCGACGCCATGCTGATCGAGGATACCACCGCGCCGCGGAAACAGCGTCACACTGCCCGCAGGATCTTGGCCCGGCTGATCGAGGAGCACGGTGCGCAGGAGCTGTCGTACTCGACGGTGCGTGATTACGTGCGGGTCCGCCGGGCGCAGATAGATGTGGAGGCCGGCCGCCGGATTGAGGTGTTCGTTCCGCAGGATCATGCTCCCGGTGCTGAGGCTGAGGTGGATTTCGGTGAAGTCTGGGTCGTGTTGAAGGGTGTGAAGACGAAGTGCCACATGTTCGTCTTCCGGCTGTCCAGATCTGGCAAGGCGATCCACCGGATTTACCCAACCCAGGCGCAGGAGGCTTTCCTGGAGGGACATATCGAAGCGTTCAACGAGATTGGCGGCGTCCCGGTCAAACACATTCGATACGACAACCTCACTAGTGCTGTGACGGCTGTGGTCTTCGGCCGAGGCCGGCAAAGGATTGAGAATGACCGGTGGGTGCTGTTCAAATCCCACTTCGGCGTAGATGCTTTCTATTGCCAGCCAGGCATCGCGGGGGCTCACGAGAAGGGCGGCGTTGAGGGCGAGGTCGGCTGGTTCCGACGCAACCGACTCTCCCCGATGCCGATTGCTGAATCCCTCGATGAGCTCAACGACCGCATCCGCAGGTGGGAAGCCCAGGACGATGACCGGAGGATCAATGACAGGATCCGCACCGTCGGGCAGGACTTCGAGGCCGAGCAACCGTTCCTGGCACCGTTGCCAGCCGAGACATTTGATCCCGGTCTGATGCTGAACCCCAGGGTTGATAGGTCATCGATGGTCACGGTGCGGATGGTGAAGTACTCGGTCCCTGCACGTTTCATCGGCAGAAAGGTCCGGGTTTCACTCCGGGCCTCTGAGATCGTGGTGTTTGATGGCCGTGCCACGGTGGCCAGACATCAGCGGATCGCCGCAAAGCACGGACAGTCGGTCCAGCTGGACCATTACCTTGAGGTACTCAAAACCAAGCCAGGAGCCCTTCCTGGCTCCACGGTCCTGGCCCAGGCCCGCGCGTCCGGTTCGTTCACGTCCGCCCACGAGGCGTTCTGGGCAGCGTCCCGCCGGGTCAACGGCGACGCCGACGGAACCCGTGAACTCATCGACGTCCTGCTGCTCCACCGCTCGATGGATGCAGAAGACATCGAGGCTGGGATCACTGCCGCCCTGCAAGTCGGAGCCGTGAGCGCGGACATCGTCGCGGTCGAAGCCCGCAGATACGCTGCAAGCGTTCCGGTTGGTGGGGCCAGTTCGGGCCGTCATCGCGGTGCTCACGACGATGTAAATGTGCAACGAGTTGTCAGTCTTACCCAGCGCCGGCTCATGGACCCCGCCGCAGTCATCGCAGGCCTCCCGGCGGACCCCCGACCGCTGCCCTCGGTCAGTGCCTATGACGAGCTGCTCGCCAAACGTGCCGAACGTCCCTCAGGAACTGCTTCGAAGGAGAACATCTCATGAACCCCACCGCACCGGCCACCACCGTCACCCCGACCCTGCGCCGGAGGCGTGGGCTGACCGAACAAGCCGCCGTCGCGGCCGTGGACCAGGCGTGCCGACGGCTTCGCCTGCCCACCATCCGGGCTGTCCTGGACGAAGCCCTGACCGTGGCTGGGAAGGAACAACTGTCTTATCAGGGCTTCCTGGCGGAACTTCTGCTGGCCGAGTGCGATGACCGGGACAGGCGCTCCTCGATCCGCAGGGTCAAAGCGGCCGGGTTTCCGCGAGATAAATGGCTCGGGGACTTCGATTTCGAGGCGAATCCGAACATCAACCCAGCCACCATCCACACCCTGGCAAGCGGTGACTGGATCCGCAAAGGCTCACCCTTGTGCCTGATCGGGGACTCCGGTACTGGCAAATCCCATCTGCTCATTGCATTGGGTACCGCAGCCGCGGAGAAGGGATACCGGGTCAAATACACCCTCGCCACCCGGCTCGTGAACGAACTTGTAGAAGCCGCCGACGAAAAAGTCCTCGCCAAAACCATCGCCCGCTACGGCCGCGTGGACCTGCTCTGCATCGATGAACTGGGCTACATGGAACTGGACCGTCGCGGCGCAGAACTTCTCTTCCAGGTCCTCACCGAGCGCGAAGAGAAGAATTCCATCGCCATCGCCTCCAATGAGTCTTTTTCAGGCTGGACCAAGACCTTCACCGATCCGAGGCTTTGTGCTGCGATCGTGGACAGGTTGACCTTCAGCGGCGCCATTATCGAAACCGGCACCGACTCCTACCGCCTCGCTCACACCAAAGCCCAACAGACCCAGTAGGCAGCCGCATGAGGAGCCAGCATTCCGGCACAATTGCTGCTCCGGGAAATGCCGCTGACCCTATTTAGCCGTTCCCCGGCCTGTTTCCTCCACCGCCCTCGATAACCAGCCACCATATGAGTGCGTGCCGGGAAGAGGAGTCACTCACAGCCCGGCACGCACGATTACGAGGCCCGGCCGCTGAGCCTTTGAATGAACTCGTCAGCCTGGGCCAGGTTCCGCGCCATTTTGGCCCTCTGATGGACGGCCCTCTCCAGAAATACCGCCAGTTTGCCGGATCCTTCAGGGGCCGAACCGTCCGTGGCCGCAAGGAGGCCAAGGATTTCAGCCATTTCCTCCAGCGAGAGGCCCAAGGGCTTCATCTGTTTGATGACCATGAGGCGTTCGAAATCATCTTCCGAGAACACCCTGAAGCCGCCGTCCGTCCGCGCTGTTGCAGGGAGCAGCCCGACATCGTCGTAGTGGCGGATGGTCCGCAGGGACAGTCCCGTCCGCTCAGCCAGTTCGCCGATGTGCATGGTGTTGGTGCTGCTGGTCTTGGCCGTCATCAACGCCTCCGTCCTGTTCTGATTTAAACCCTACCATCACGTTAGGGTAGGGTTTAGGTAGTGGGGTGAGACCTTCAAGACTAATTCCCCCTCGTCCCGGCGCGGCGCTGCGCCCCTCATTCATTAGCAAAACGAAGCCGCCGCCGCGCGCCTTCTTGACCATGAACGGAGCCAGAAATGGCCGTCACCAAAGCCGAACACCCTCCGGCGTTCACACCCGAACAGCTGCAATCGGTCCGCGGCACCCTGATGTCACCGCGCCGGCTAAAGACCGAGGTCCTCGCCGGACTCGTCGTGGCCCTGGCTCTCATACCGGAAGCCATCGCTTTCTCGATCATCGCCGGCGTTGACCCGAGAATCGGGCTCTTCGCTTCCTTCACCATGGCCGTCACCATCGCCTTCGTCGGCGGGCGCCCGGCCATGATTTCCGCGGCCACGGGCGCTATCGCCCTGGTCATCGCCCCACTGGTGAAGTCCCACGGCGTGGACTACTTCATCGCCGCCGTCATCCTCGCCGGCATCTTCCAGATCATCCTGGGACTCTCCGGGGTCGCCAAGCTCATGCGGTTCATTCCCCGCTCGGTCATGGTGGGCTTCGTCAACGCCCTGGCCATCCTGATCTTCATGTCCCAGGTCCCCGAACTCCTCGGCGTTCCTTGGCTGGTCTATCCCCTTGTGGGCTTAGGCCTGGTCATTGTCTTCGGCCTGCCCAAACTCACCAAGGCCGTCCCGGCCCCGCTGGTCGCGATCGTGGTTCTGACACTGATCACAGTCTTCGCCGCCGTCGCGGTCCCGACCGTGGGCGACAAGGGCGACCTGCCCGACTCCTTGCCGACACTGTTCATCCCGAACGTGCCGTTCAGCCTCGAGACGCTGCAGGTCATCTTCCCGTTCGCGCTGGCCATGGCCTTCGTTGGGCTGCTGGAATCCCTGATGACAGCCAAGCTGGTCGACGACGTCACCGACACCCGCTCACACAAGACCCGTGAAGCTTGGGGGCAGGGTGTGGCGAACATCGTCACTGGATTCACCGGCGGTATGGGCGGCTGCGCGATGATCGGCCAAACCATGATTAACGTCAAGGCCTCCGGCGCCCGCACGCGGATCTCCACGTTCCTGGCCGGCGTCTTCCTGCTCATCCTCGTCGTCGCCCTCGGTGGCATCGTCTCTCTGATTCCCATGGCCGCGCTGGTGGCCGTGATGATCTTTGTCTCCGTGGCCACGTTCGACTGGCACAGCATCCACCCCCGGACCCTGAAGATGATGCCCAAGAGCGAAACGACGGTCATGGTGGCCACTGTCATCGTCACCGTCGTCACGCACAACCTGGCCATCGGCGTCGGTGTCGGCGTGCTGGTGGCAATGGTGATGTTCGCCCGCCGAGTCGCGCACTTCGTCACAGTCGAACGGACCGTCAAAACCATCGACGGACACGAGACGGCCACATACGTCGTCGACGGCGAACTGTTCTTCGCCTCCTCCAACGACCTCTACACCCAATTCGAATACGCACTGGACCCCGAGCACGTGATCATCGACATGCATGCCTCCCACCTCTGGGACGCATCGACCATCGCCGCGCTGGACGCCATCACCGAGAAGTACCACCACCACGGCAAAGACGTGAAGATCATCGGCCTTAACGACGCCAGCACCCTCATGCGCGAACGCCTCGGCGGGAAACTCGGCGCTGGCCACTAATCCCGCTCATGCCAGAATGAGGCCCCTTCCCCCGATGGCGGAAGGGGCCTCATCTATTCACCGGGTGGGGTTCGAAGAAGCAGACGTCCGGCGTTCCACATGGTCTAAACCCCCGGGTGCGATTCGATACCGGCAGATCCTGCACTCGGCACACCGGCCATCATTGCCGCCAGAAATTAAGTTTGCGAGGACGTGGCCATCACGCTCAAGATGTCCACGAGGGGCCACATATGACCGTCCTGCCGGGGCCAGAAATACTTGACACATTCACTGCAGGCCAGCCCCTCCCGGGGGTCCCGTTCATTCTTTTCAGGAACACAGCCGACGGGCAGGGGTATGGCAATGCGGCCACCGTGCCTCTTTCTACCCCTGGTGGCACACGTGCGGTCAGTGACCAGGCCTGCGACCGGGTCTATGCAGCTGCCGCCACGGTGGTCTGTCTCAGATCCAACCGCGGCTTGGTGACGACTCACGAAGCGGCCGTCCTGAACCGGGAATGGCAGCAGGAGCGTTCGTGGCCTGTGCCCGGCATTCCGAGCCGGGCGCGCACCAGCGCGGACGGGTCCCTGATCGCCACCACGGTGTTTGTCTCCGGTCACTCCTACACTCAAGCCGAGTTCTCCACAGCAACTGAGATCACGTTGCCCGGGGGCGGTACAGGAAACCTCGAAGACTTCGCACTCATCGTGAACGGCGAACGGCTGCTGGCCAGTGACAGGAACATTTGGGGTGTGACTTTCGCACCCGGCCAGAGTGATGTCTTTTACGCCACAGCCGCGTCGTCAGGGCGGATCTGGCTGGTCCAGGGAAGTATCGCGGCCAGGACGCTGACGGCCATCCACGACAACGTTGAATGCCCCTCAGTGTCGCCGGACGGCACCAGGATCGCGTATAAGAAGAACGTCGGCGGGCCCCTGACCGCGCATTGGAACGTGGCGCTGCTCGACCTGGCCACCGGCACTGAAACGGTGCTATCGGAGAAGCGCAGCGTCGATGACCAGATTGAGTGGCTGGATGATCAGACCCTGCTGTATGGCCTCGCGGACGAAACCACTGAAGGCGACAGCAACATCTGGAAACTGCCAACCGATCCCGCGTCCCAGCCGAGCCTGTTCATTGAGCACGCGTGGTCACCGAGTGTGGTCCGCTGACGTCCGGCCCGGAAAACTCGGGGGAGCGGACGGACCTCAGTAGTACGAATGCCGCTCCACGTCTCAGCAGCTTCCCAGCAGGCCGCACAGCAGGCCGCCGGACTGAGTCGGGCTCGGCGACGGGCTGGCGGTCGGACTTGGTGAGGGTGTCGCTGTCGCCGTTGCGGATGGTGACGGCGTTGCTGTCGGGGTAGGCGTGGGCGTTGGGCCCGGCGTCGCCTGTGCCGGTGCGGTGGCCGAGTAGAGGACGTCGACGAAGTAGTTCGTGGAGTTCCACGAGTTCGTGGGTGCAACACCGCCGGAACCGTACAGGTAACGGCCGTTGTTGGGCCCGGCGGCGGTGAACACGCCGCTGACCCAGGTTTGGGCGAAGAATGCAGGCGTGTAAGCGTAGCGGCCGTTGGGCGCCAGATAGGACACGACGTACGTTTCCCCCGGAGCTACGGCTACCGGAGAGGACAGCATCGCGGTTTGCCAACCGTTCGCTGTTTCATTCGTGAAGGTCACTTGGGCCAGCCGCGTTCCCGCGGCGTTCCACAAGGAGCCAACGTGGATTCCGGTGTTTCCGGATCCCTTGTAGAACCGGATGCCGGTGACAGTGCCGGCTTCGGAGACCGTGAACGCCGTTCCCAGTTCAACCGATGACGCATCATCGGAGGCTGCTGTCTGGGGTTGGAGTTCCCCGAAGATGGAGGTTTGCGCGGCATCAGGGTCGGCAGTGGTGAATTGCCAGGTGGTGGTCGGCAGCGTCTGGCCCTGGTGGGATTCGATGTTGCTGACGTTCACGGAGATGGTTGTGTTGCCCGGCAAAGGAGCTCCCGGGGTGAAGGTCAGGGTGCGTCCGTCGGTGGACAGGGCAGCGCTGCCGGTAACGGGTGCCTCGTTCGCCGCCAGCGCGAACGAGGCACCTGGCTTAATGGCGGCTGAGAGCGTCAGCGTTGGTTTGACATCAACAGGGACTCCCGTGGCGTCGGGCGCAGGGGACCGGTCGGTTATCGTCAGCGGGGGCACCGCGGCCATGAAGACCAGGTCCACCAGATAGCTCGCCGTGGAGGCCGTGCCGGGGAAGTCTGCGCTGTAGCTGAACGCACCGGAATCCGGGGCCGTGCGCAGCGGGCCGCTGGCGAATCCGTCCCCGAAACCTGCCGGAGTGTAGGAGTAGGTTCCGGTCGGAGATTTGTACGCCACGACGTACTCGGTGTTGGCTGTGATCTCGACCGGCTGGCTGAACGTCGCTGTCTGCCAGCCAATACTGGATTCGTTGGTGAAGGTGACGGTGGCCAGCAGCTGCCCGCCGGCTGTGTACAGGGAGCCGGTGTGCGTTCCGGTGTTGCCGGCGGCCTTGTAGAACCGTACGCCGGTGACTTGGCCGGCGGTGTCGCTGGCGAACCGGACGCCCAGGGTCAGCGGCACGCCGTCGTTGACCTCCGCTACGGTGGGCGTAACGGAGTCCTGGTAGAGCGTGCAGGGGCACGTCCCGGGTGTCCTTGGGGCCGGGACAGTGGCAAACGTCCAGGAGGCGTTGCTCAGTGGTTGCCGGGACACGGCGGTTGCTGTGACGGTGGCCGTGTACGACGCCCCGGACACCAGCGGCGTGGCCGGGCTGAACGTGACCTTCCGTGTCTGGGGGTCGTAGCTGGTGGATCCGGGAACGGTTGTTCCGTCGGCGGCTTTTACCGTCAGGTTCACGCTGGATGCCTCGGCCGGTTCGGACAGTACGGTACTGACCTGGCTGTCCAGCGGAACGCTGGACGCGCCGGGGAGCGGGGAGTGGCCTGTCGGGGTGAATGCCGGTGGTGGGACCATCACGATGACATCCACCAGGTAGCTTGCTGTTGATCGTGCTCCGGGGAAATCGCCGCTGTAGGTGTAGGCGCCCGCATCCGGGCCGGCCCGCAACGGACCAACGCTCATGCCTGAACCGAATCCATTGGCCGTGGCGGAATAGGTGCCGGTCAGTGACTTGTAGGAGACGATGTAGTCCGTGTTCGCTGCCATCTGGACCGGTTGGCTGAACATTGCCGTCTGCCACCCCGAGGCGCTTTCATTGGTGAACGCCACCGTGGCAAGTTGCTGCCCGGCCGCCGTGTAGAGGGCGCCGTTGTGGGCGCCGGTGTTTCCTGCCGATTTGTAGAAGCGCATGCCTACTACTTCACCGGCGGAAACGCTGGAGAACCGCACGCCCAACGTCAACGGAACGCCGTCCTGATTCTCAGCGATGCCCGGCGTGACGGAGTCGTCAAAGAGGCTGCACGGGCAAGATCCCGGAACCGGCACTGTTGCCCCGGTCGTGAACGACCAGGTACCGCCGGCCGTCACCGGACCACCGAGGGTGTCTGTTCCCGAAAGCGTTGCGGTGTACTGGGTGCTGAACGCCAGTGCGTTCGTCGGGGTGAAGGTTGCCCGCCGGGTGGCGGGATCGTACGCCGTCGTGCCGGTGACAGGGCCGTCGGGGGACTGCAGGGCCAGCTGGATGCTGGAAGCGGTGACGGGTTTGGAGAACACGGCACTGACCTTGGTATCCACCGAAACGCTTGACGAGGACGGGAACGGCGTGTGCCCGGAGACCGTCATGGGGCTGCTGTCCACCGTGCTGAACAGGGCATCGGCGAAGTAGTTGCCGCCGTTGTAACTTGATGTCGGGAACCCGGAGGAGGTGGCATAGACACCGGCCGGCTCGGCCCCGAAACCCCCGGCCACCTTCAACGGGGCATCCGTGGCGCCAAAGCTCGCCCACTGGAAATTCTGGATCGAGTACCGTCCGTTCGGTGCCCAGTAGGACACCGTGTACTTCTGGCCCGCCGCGACGGGCACTGCCTGGGCGAACAGCACGGACTGCCACCCGGAGGGGGTCTCGTTCGTGAACGTCGCCGTGGCCAGACGCTCCCCGGTCGAGCTCCACAAGGACCCGGTGTGGGTACCGGTGTTGGCCGCGCTCTTGTAGAAGCGGACACCGGTAATGAAACCGTCCACCGAGGGAGTGAAGCGCATCCCCATCTCGTACGCGCCGCCGTCGCCCGAGTCCGCGACAGCGGGAACGGTTTGGCCGAAGACACTGTAGGGGCCGCTGAGGGCCAGGCTCCTGGTGGCAGCCGCGCCGATGTTGGCGCTGTCGTCAATGGCCCGGGCCTGGATGGTTGCCGTAGCCAGACCCTTCTGGATGTACGTATACCTCCAGTTCTGCTTGCCTTGGGCGGGGTGCCACGTGGCGCCGCCGTCGGTGGAGACCTCGACGCCGGCCACAACACCGCCGGTGTCAGCCGCGGTTCCGGTGACGGTGACGTTGGTCCCGTGCGGCACGGCCGCCCCGTCGGCCGGTGCAGTGATCGCTGCGGTGGGCGCGGTCCGGTCCGTGCTCGGGACGGCGGCAACCAGGCCGGCGGCCCGGGTGGCAGGTTGGGCGCCCATGTCGGCCAGGAGGTTGACCTGGGCCTGTCGCATCCTCGGGTCGGCGGGTGCGCCGTCGCCGTCGTGCACCTCGTCCAGGCCCCAGGTCCACTGGACGCTGCCGGCGGAGAACACGAGCGCGCCGCTGGCGGCACGGTAAAGGGTCACATGATGGGTTGTCGTGCCGGGCAGGACGGTGTTGCCGAAGTCCTGAAGATACTGGGGCACCTCCCCGACGGTGGTGGACAATCGGATCAAACCCGGTGGGCGGAACCCGTTGTCGAGGTCCTCGTCGGACTCATACCCCACGGTGTGGGGCGCCAGCGCCGCCGAGGAACCGGCCGGCAGCGAGGCCAGGGACGTGTTCCGCCACAGCCTGGTCTTGCCTTCCTCCGAATCGACGGTCACCGGCAAATCGGAGTAGTTGGACATATAGATGGTCCCGGTCAGCCCGTTTTCGGGCAGCCCGCCGCCGTTGGCCTGGGCCGCGAAGCGTGGGTCACGCCAGGTGCCGGTCCATTCGGGGCTGGGGTCGATCTTTTCGTTGGCCCAGGTTTCCTTGTAGGAGGTCAGCGTCCGGCCTGCAGCACCGTCCACGGGGGAAGGTTCGAAGCGGGTGCGCCAGTACCCCTCATTACCGGAGAGGAACTGCAGGTTCACCCCGGCATCACGGGCGGCGGTGATGTTCGCCCGTTGCGGGCCCGACCAGTATTCGTCATGGCCGACCGAGAGGAAGACCTTGTGATTGAGTAACTGGGCCCCGCTCCGGTCGGTGTCGAGGCCGCTGATGTAGCTGACGTCATAGCCGTTCTGTTCCAAGAACCGCACCATCGGATATTCGTTGGCGAAGAAGAAATCCCGGCCGTCCGGACCGCCCCGGGTTGCCACCGGCCGGTTGTAGCTGACCTTGTAGGCGCGGCCGTTCGCCCCCTGATAGAAGTCCGAGCCCCCGTAGGAGTTGTACGCCTGCCAGGACGGGTCCGAGGTCTGGAAAACAACGTCCGAGCGGCTGCCGTCGGCGCGCACAATAAAGGTGATGTGGCTTTGCCCGCCCGTGTCCGGCCTGGTCAGGAGAGCGAGGTAAACACCAGAGACAGCCGTGGCCGGCACCTGCCACGTCGCCGAGACCGCCCACGTGCCGCAGTCATAGAGTCCGGTGCTGAGGTCATTCAGGCACTGGGGCTGGTTTTGGCGCAGGGCCGACGGGGTCACATCGGCAATCTTGCGTGCACCGTCGCCGCCGTACCAGCCGGTGCGGTAGATCGCGATGGTGTAGCTGGGCGCGGGGGTGTCGATCTTGAAACGGATGGGCTGCCCGGCGTTGACGCTGATCTCGGTGGAGAACCCCTGGATGCTGTCATCGCCCGGGCCGGAAATGTCCCACTCCGAGGCCGGGCTGCCGGGCTTGGAGTTCTCACACACCACCGGGTTCACCACAGGATCACACGGACCCGCCGCAGAGGCCGCCGGAACCGTTACCGGAAGCAGAGCGGCAACCAGCAAAAGTACCAAGGGCACGATCAAACGCTTCAGGACTGGCTGCGGGGTGGCTGAAGGACCGGACATGGGGACTCCTGGAGTGGACACGCCTGTTGCGAGATGAGGCCGCGCTGTCCACGCGGTCCCTGCTTGCCGCTCCCCAGCCAGGGTCAAACCAAGATCTTCAGTTATGAACACTCAGGTACTGTGCTTGGCTCGTCGTTCCGGAAGAACTGGACCGGATCCAACCTCAACCACGAATATCAGGCCAAAGCCGGATCACCGGAGCGAATCCGCCAAGTAACCCTTGGGACGCAGTGTAGAGGTCCGCCCTGCCGCCTCACAAGGCCCTCAGCCAACAAACCCAAGGACCGAGGGCTTCCACCCGGCCGGCGTTCTGCCCACCCGGAGCGAACCATCCGCAAAGCCTTTCATACGCGTTCCTCCGGTTTTAGCCACGTCTGCGGGGACTCGGGGATCACCAAACGCGAAACGTATGAAAGTATGCTCATATATTGTTCCTGCTCTTTCAGGGCAGGCTGACCCTGGTGATGCTGGGCTGAACCGCAGCACCCGTTCTTCTAGGAGCCACGTAGCCCGATGATTTCAAAAACTGACGCGAGCCTGTCCTCGGCACCGGCGGACGCCGTTAAGATGCCGCTTGGCGCCCGTCGACTCGTGCTCATTGGAGGGCTCTGCATTCCCGTTGGCCTGGTGGCCGGCCCGTACCTCTTCGGCCTCCAGTTGCTGGCGGTCGCGGGCGTCGTGGCTGTCGCCATCGCCCTGTCCTACCGTCGGGAACCGGTATGGTTTTCCCGCTGGTCCTGGCTGGCAGCGGCCGCCGGTGCTCTCTGGGTGATCGCCACGATCGGGTACTGGCTGAGCATCATGGCCGCCGTGGACGGTTCGTCGGCACCATCCAACCTTCCGACGGCGCTGTTCTATGCCGGTATGGCCGCCCTGGCAGTCATGGTTGTGGCTACCATCGCGGGCTGGATATCACGGGTCCTGACGGACCGGCGAGCAGCGGCCGCCGCTGCACAGTAGCGCACCCGGTTCCCCGGCCACCGGGCAATACTGTTACCCGGAGCCGGGGAATTGGATGGTTCAGTCGCTCGGCTAGGCTCCGGAGGCCTTGTCCCGGCGCTTGCGGGCGATGAAGAACGCGGCGGCGGCAACAGCGAGGATGGCGGCGGCAATGCCCACGGCCATGGGAGCGTTGTCGTCGTTGGGTTTAATCTGGTCCGGTGCCGTTTGGGCTGCCGGCGCCGGGGTGCTGGTGGCCGTTTCCGCGCCCGGGGTTGGCGTCGCTGACGGTGACCCGGCAATGGCTTGGGCGGGATCCTGGACGGTGAAGGAGTAGTTGCCTTCGATAGGGTGTCCGTCGGAGGAAACCGTGCGCCAGAGGACCTTATAGACGCCATTGGCCCCGCCGGTGATGGCGGTGGAAATGGTCGGACCCTCCACCGTGACCTTGCCGTCACTGAGGGTCTTGCCTGTCTCGTCGGTGACGGTGATAACGCTCAGGTTCAGCTGCTCTGTGTCCAGGGGAGGCTCCGAGAGCGTCAGGGACACGCTGCCGGGGGCCGCTGTGACCGTGGTGTCCTTCGCCGGCACGGTTGATTCCAGGGCGTCGTGGGCCAGCGCCGGAGTTGCGGCGAAGGCCGGGAGCAGGAAGGCCGTGGCGATGGCCAGCCGGAGGCGGAAGCGTCGGGGATTACGGGGTTTCATGGGATTCTGCAATTCTGCTTGAGGCGGGAGAGGACCGGGGTCGCGCCGGGCCGCCCTGAACCACATGGTCAGTACGTGCCGGCGGACGCGCACAGCGGAGGTCCCCGCACGGGCGGCCGGAGCAGCGCCTTCCTCCGCGGAGAAAGGGCCGGCGCTGCTGCGACCGGAACCTCACGGCAGGTTTGGATTGCAGATGGTTCAAGCGTGTCCACCAAGGGCCGCAGCCAGGCCGCCAACGCCCACAGCGCCGACTCACCTCGTGCCATGACAAGAGCGGTAACGAGAACCGCTGCCGCATGCATTGCGAGCATTCCGAGGCTGACATCCGCGCTGAGGTGGTCATGCGGGCTCCCGGCCGCAACGCTTCCGGTGCCGCCCGGCAACCCACCGTGGTGGGCGCCGGTGGGCGCGGGCGCACCGGGGCCGGACAACGCCGAGAAGGCCAGGTGCAGTACAGTCTGGCCAACGCCGAGATATGCGGCCAGCATGGGGGCGGTCATTTTCCTGCCCGCCAGCATCACCGCAGACAGCGTGACAACAGCTGTCAGGGCGGTCATGACCGGGAAGGCCGGGAGTTCACCGCCGGCAAACACATGCGCTGCGGCAGCAAAGGTCAGGACCGTCACCGCAACGGCAGCGGCCCTGGGGAGGCGGAACGGTGCGCGCGCAAATGTCATCGCGCACCACTCCTTTCCTAGGAAGAACTATCGTTCTACGTTACGTAGAAGACGGGCGGCAGGGCAACGGCGTACCCCGCGCCGGCTGGTCCGTTATTTTGCGGCGTCTGCGAGCAGTTGCCGGAATTGTTCCCTGGTCTCCAAGGTCAGCATTTCCCCGTTGAGGAAGAACGTCGGCGTGCCCTTGACGCCCAGGGCGGTTCCGTCGGCGATGTCCTTTTTGATCCGTTCCTTGGTCTTGTCATCGGCCACGGCGGCGTCGTAGGCGGTCAGATCCAGTCCGAGCTCCTGGGCGAAGGTGCGGAACAGGGGCGCCTGGGACTCGGTTTTCTCACCCCACTGCGGCTGGGTCTCGAACATTTTGGCGTACATTTGCTCGTATTTGCCCTGCTGGGCGGCGGCTTCCACGGCAAGGGCCGCGGTGGCTGAGTTACGGTGCGCCGGCAACGGGAAGTAGCGGTTGACGAAGGTGATCCGATCACCGAATTCCTTTTTCAGTTCCTCGACCACCGGCTGCGCGGCAAGACACGCTTCGCATTCGAAGTCCAGGAACTCCACCAGCTGGGCTTTCTCGGTGGCCGGGGAGGTGACGCGGTGGCTGTCCTCGCGCACCAGTTGGGCTTCCGCGGCCGCGGCCGCGGCCGGTGCCTGGGCGGCCGGGGCGGGTTTGTTCAGAGTGAACACGGTGTACCAGACCACCCCGACGGCGACGAGGACGGCCAGCAGGACCCAGATGAAGACCCGGGCCTTCTTGGCGGTGTCCATGGGAGGGGGAGGGTTTTTGGTTTGTGTCATCAGTGGTGGATGCTTTCCTGGTCGCGGTGGGAGGCGGGTTCGATCTGGAAGGTGGAGTGTTCGACGCTGATGTCGAAGTGCTGGGCCACGCAGTCCTGCAGGTCCGCCAGGATGCTGGCGGCATGGCCGTCGGTCATGCAGTTGTCTTCGACGGTGACGTGGGCGGAGAGGACCGGGGTTCCGGAGGCCACGAGGGAGGCATGGAGGTCGTGAACGTCGATGACGTGGGGCAGGGCCAGGATGTGCTCGCGCACCTTGGCCAGGTCCAGGCCCTTGGGGGTGGATTCCATGAGCACATTTACGGTGTCGCGGAGCAGTTTGAGTGTGCGGGGGATGATCAGGACGCCGATCAGCAAGGACACCAGGGCGTCGGCCTGGAGCCAGCCGGTGAGGGCAATGATGATGGCTGCCGCGATGACGGCGACGGACCCGAGGGCGTCGTTGAGGACCTCGAGAAAGGCTGCCTTCATGTTGAAGTTGTGGTTCCGGCCGGAGGCGAGGATGAGCAGGCCGACCGCGTTGCCGGCCAGGCCGATGATGCCGAACCAGAGCATGGTGGATTCGCCGATTTCCGGGGGCTCGAAGAGCCGGCGGATGCCTTCGACGATGACGAAGCCGCCGACCGCGAGCAGCAGCGCGGCCTGCCCGGCGGCGGCGATGATTTCGGCGCGTTTGTAACCCCAGGTGCGCTTCAGGGTGGCCGGTTTCAAGGCCAGCGACGCGGCGATGAGCGCAATCAGCAGCCCGGCCGAGTCGGTGAACATGTGTCCGGCATCGGCCAGCAGCGCCAGGCTGCCGGTCAGCGCGGAGCCGATGATCTCGGCAATCATCACCGTGAAGGTGATGGCAAAGACGGCGATGAGTTTGCCGCGCCGGGAGGTTGCCTCGGCGGCGTGGTCGTGCTCGTGGCCGCTCATGAGTGGACCTCCAGGATGTCGGCGGCAGCGGGGGCGCCTGTGGTGTCCTGGTCGTGTTCGGGTTCGGCGCATCCGCAGATGGTGTCCACGGTCAGGATGGTGCCCAGCAGGTCATCCAGGGCGTGGGCCAGTTTGGCGTCGGCGAGTTCGTACCGGACCCGGCGTCCGGCCGGTTCGGCAGCGACCAGGCCGCAGTCGCGCAGGCAGGCCAGATGGTTGGAGAGAATCTGGCGGCTGACCCCGATGCTTTCGGCCAGATCCGACGGGAACGCCGGACCGTCCTTGAGCTGCAGCAGGATCGCGGCCCTGGTCGGGTCTGCGAGGGCTTTGCCGAACCGGGCCAGCACGTCAATCGTGGAAAGTATGCGCATACCCGCAATGATACAGAAATATCTGGATTCATAGAAGGCTGAATTCAGGGTTGTTGCTGGGCCCGGTTTAGCGCTGACCATCATGGCCCCGGGTCCTGGTGTCGCGTTCTTCCAGTTGGGCGAGCATGGCGTTGTAGGCATTCAGGTCGGCGTCGTTGGTGCGTGCGGCTGCCCTGTCGCTGCGGCGCGTTTCGCGGGCATCCGACCGAGACCACATGACGGCCACGCCAATGGCGATCAGCAGGGTCGGGACCTCGCCGATGCCCCAGGTGATGGCGCCGGCCATTTGCTGGTCCTCCAGCGGCGGGGCGCCCCATTCGCGGCCCAGTTCAGTGAACCACTCGGGTTGGATCAGGGTGGTCGATCCCATCAACGTGACGCCGAAGAAGGCATGGAAGGCCATGGTGGCCAACAGCAGCAACAGCCGGAGAGGGTAGGGAGCCCGGCGCGGAACGGGGTCCGTGCCGATCATCGACAGGACAAACAGGTAGCCGGTGATCACGAAGTGGACGGTCATGAGTTCGTGCCCGACGTGCTCTTTGAGGGCGAAACCGAAGGCGTCGGAGTAGTAGAACAGGACGATGGAGCCGGCGAAATTGGCGGCCACGAACAATGGATGGGTCACGATGGCCGCGAGGCGGGAATGTATCAGCATCATGACCCATTCCCGCGGCCCCCGGGACCCGTCGTTGCGGGGTTTCAAGGTCCGCAGCGCCAGGGTGACCGGCGCGCCCAGGACGAGGAATACCGGGACGACCATGGTCAGGGCCATGTGGTCGAGCATGTGGGCGCTGAACAGGATCCGCCCGTAGACCGAGGGTCCGCCCGAGGTGAAGAACACCAGCGCGGCCAGCCCCACGAGCCAGGCAACACTGCGGATCCATGGCCAGCTGTCCCCGCGGCCGCGCAGGCGCTGAGCTGCGCGCAGGTACAGGTACGCGGCGAAAACGGCGAAGGCGATCCAGAGCCAGTCCGGGCGCCAGATGGTGAACCAGCGTTCGGGGGTCAGTTCCGGCGGCAGAAGGTAGCCGGTGAGGATCTCGGCGGGCGTCAGGGCCGGCCGGATGTCTTCGCCGGCCGGTGGCGGGGTGCGGCTCAGTGCGGCGGCGAGGCCGCTGACGGCGCCCATGATCAGCAGCTCCACGACGATGAAGCGCCACAGCAGCCGGGTGGCTTGCCCGGTCCGGTTTTTTACGCTCAGCGCCGGAATGAGCCGTTTCCGATGCAGGTACCCGATCGCTCCCAAGGCGATGGCGGCCGTTGTTTTCGCCAGGAGCAGGACACCGTAGGGGGAGGCAAGACCGGCCGGGAGTTCGATGCGGATGGTGGCATTGATGATTCCCGAGGCCACGACGAGGACAAAGGCGAAACCGGCCAGGGTGGAGAACCGCTGCAGGACCGCCGCGGTGTCTTTGCCGAAAGCGGTCCCGCCCACGGCCAGCGCGATCAGGCCGCCCAGCCACAGACATACACCGACCAGGTGCAGACCGAGGGAGTTGATGGCCTGTTCGTGGTCGTTGCCGCCGGCCGCGTGGCCGATCAACACCACCGGCAGCAGGCCGCCCAAAGCCAGCAGGGCCGCGGCGGCCAGGCCCGCGCCGGACCGGACGCCGAAGGTCAGGGTGGACACGACCGCGGAGATGATGACCACCCACAGCCAGGCCGCACCGTTGGGAAGCTCAGTAATGTAGGAGACGATCTGGGCGGCGAACTCGCGGCTGCCGGAGACCGGAACCCCTGCAATATCGGCGAAACTGAACACCAGCACCGCCCCGGCCGAGAGAGTCCACACCAGGCTCGCCACCGAGGCCAGCACCATGATCCGGCTGAACGCCGGATGCTCATCAGCGGCCGCGATCTCCGCCGCCGAAAGGTCCGCCGTGCGGGACGCGGATCCGCGGCCCTTGCGGCCCCGCAGCACCGGCGGCACGATGAAGGCCGCGAAGACCAGGGCGCCGATGGTGGCCGCCGCTGCCACGTTCTGCACGGTCTGGGCCACGCCGTAGCCCCAGCGGACCAAGGCGCCAGGATCGCGGGTTTCAGCCGGCAGGGTCCCCCTGCCGTAGGCCGTCGCCACCAGGACCACGATCACGGCAATCACGCCGGCCGCGGCCAGCCACCGCAATTTCGGCGAGGTAGCCGGGCTGCCGCCGGCGGCGGGGGCGGGGGCTTTCAAAGCCACAATGGTTCCCTAACACTGGTCCCGTACCTGCCTCCCCAATGGCCCGGGAGTCGGGCGGCACCGGTGCGTTCCGGCGCCATTCAAGATTATCTGTAGAGTTGTTCAGACGTTAATCGGTGGCTGCCTGGATACCGCCAGGATCCCCGAGTCCGGGCCCGTGGGACATGGCCCGGACACGCCAGAAGGCAAATGCGACGCATTAGCAGGTAGAGGTAGTCTTGATGAATGACGGGAACAGCACAGGCAGCGCCGATGCCCAGCCAACCGGGCAGCGACTGCGCCGTCCGGCTGATCGATGCCGAGAAGGTCGAGGCCGTCAGGTCCCGGATGCCGGCGGATACGGACGTGACGGATCTGGCCGTGATTTTCGGGCTGCTCTCGGACCCTGGGCGGGTGAGGATCCTCATCGCCCTGCTCGAAGGGGAGATGTGCGTGTGCGACCTGGCCGCCACCACCGGTCTGAGCGAATCCGGTGTTTCCCATGCGCTGCGGCTGCTGCGCGGCCCGCGTGTGGTGCAGGTCCGTCGGGCCGGCCGGATGGCTTACTACTCGCTGGCCGACTCGCACGTGCGCATGCTGCTCGATCTTGGCCTCACGCACGTCGGACATGCCGGCCAGGACCGGCTGAAAATGGTCAGCAACAGCTAACTCCCGCCCCCGCCCCGCCCGCACCCGGCCCGGACGCCGCGGCCGCACGGAGGTACTGAGATGGGTGAGCCTGGAATCGAGGGGCCGGTCTGGCTTCCTACCCTGCCACCTTCGCTGGGTGAGTACCTTGCACCGAACCTGCAGCCTGTTCCGCTGATCCCGGCCCTGACACTGCTGGCCGCGGCCCTCTACCTCGCCGGCGCGATCAGCCTCTGGCGGCAGGGCCGACACTGGTCCCCGATACGCACAGCATCGTTCCTGTTCGGCTGCCTGGCCATCATCGTCGTCATGGGAGCCGGCATTGAAGGGTACGGGCTGCGGATGTTCTCCATTTTCATGTTTCAGCAGCTGACCCTGATGATGGCTGTGCCGCCCCTGCTGGTCATTGGTTCCCCCGGGACCTTGCTGCTGCGGGCGACCCCGCACGGCCGGTTGGGCCGGCCGGTGCTGAGGTTTGCCCTCTGGGGTCTGCGGTCCCGTTGGGGCCGGTTGGCCATTCACCCGGCCTTCATGGTGCCGTTGTTCCTGCTCAGCTTCTACGGGGTCTATTTTTCCGGGCTCGCGGACCTGCTGTTGCCTAACTGGTACGGGCACGTCGGGCTGGAATTGTTGTTCCTTGCCGCGGGCATCCTGTTCACGGTTCCGCTGATTTCCGCTGATCCGCTGCCGAGCAGGCAGACGCACTTCGGCCGGCTGCTGGACATCTTTGCCGAGATGCCGCTGCATGCCTTTTTCGGCGTCGTGATCATGATGGCCACAGCGCCGATGGTGAAGTTCTTCGCTGCACCGCCGGAAAGCTGGAAAGTGGATCCGATGCAGGACCAGGGCCTCGCCGGCGGGCTGGCCTGGTCGTACGGGGAGCTGCCGGGGGTGCTGCTGTTGATGTTTATCCTGGTGCGCTGGCAGCGGGACGAGGCCCGCGGCTGGGCCAAATCCGAACGCAAGGCGGCGGTAGTGGGGGACCCGGACCTGGACGCCTACAACGAATACCTGCGTCAGCTGGCGAACCGTCCGGTGCGCCGGCGATGAGAACACCAGGCACCCCACATTCCGCGCCCGCAGACCAGGCTCCGGCGCCCGTGCTGCCCGCGTTGGGACCCGGTGGCATGCTGCGCTGGGCCTGGCGGCAGCTGACCAGCATGCGGACGGCCCTGTTCCTGCTGCTCCTGCTCGCAGTGGGCGCCGTGCCGGGCTCGTTGTTCCCGCAACGCTCGGCCAATCCCGCACTCGTTACCCGCTATATCAAGGACAACCCCGGGTATGGGCCGGTCCTGGATGCGCTGCAGATGTTCGATGTCTACTCCTCGGTGTGGTTCTCCGCGATCTATCTGATGCTGTTCATTTCGCTGGCCGGCTGCGTCACGCCACGTGCTGCCGCGCACTACAAGGCCATGCGGTCCCGGCCGCCGCGTACCCCCAAGCGCCTTTCGCGCCTGCCGGAGTACGGCACCCTGGTGCTGCCCGCCGACGCCGGAATCCCTGCCGCTGCCGCCATTGCGGACGCCGCGGAAGTGCTCAGGAAACGCCGCTACCGGGTGGAAGTCAGGGACGCGGACGGAACGCGGCCGTCTCTGGGTGCCGAGCGCGGCTTCGTGAAGGAAGCCGGCAACCTGGTGTTCCACACCGCGCTGATCGGTGTGCTGGTCTGCGTGGCCGTCGGCGGCATGTTCGGCTACCGCGGACAGAAAATTCTCATCGAAGGCGGCACCTTCGTCAACACCCTGGTCAGCTATGACGCCTTCACCCCGGGAACCAACTTCAACACCGCCTGGCTGGATCCGTTCGCCGTCACTCTCGAGACATTCGAAGTCCGTTTCGACAGGGAATCATCCCGGCAGTTCGGCCAGCCGATCGATTTCACCGCAAAGCTGACCACCAAAGACGGAACGGAGTCCCCGGCACGGGAACAGATCCTGAAAGTCAACGAACCGGTCTACTTCGGTGAAACCGGGGTGTTCCTCGTCGGCAACGGCTACGCCCCGGTCGTCACGGTAAAGGACGGCACCGGGAAAACCGCGTTCAGCGGTCCCGTGGTGTCCATCCCCAACGACGGGGTGTACACCTCCTCGGTGGTGCTCAAGGTCCCGGACGCGGCACCGTCCCAGCTGGGCTTTGTCGGGTTCTTTTTGCCTTCGGCCATCAAGAACGACCAGGGTGTGTCCTACAGCTTCGATCCTGATCCCCTGAACCCGCAGCTGAACCTGAATTCATACTACGGAGACCTTGGACTGGACACCGGAGCCCCGCAAAACGTCTATGTCCTGGACGTGGCCAAGCTGACCCAACTCAACGGCCGGGACCTGCCCGCCGGGGGCATCACACTCGCACCCGGTGGCACGTACACGCTGCCCGACGGCAAGGGAAGCATCAGCTTCGACGGGCTGAAACGCTACATCGGAGTGGATGTGCGCAGCACCCCCGCCCAAGGTGGGGTCCTGGCGTTTTCCCTGCTGGCCGTGACAGGCCTGATGGTCTCGTTGTACGTGAACCGGCGCCGGGTCTGGGTCCGCGCCGGCACCCACGAGGACGGCAGGACGATGGTCGAGTACGGCCTCCTGGCCCGAGGAGAAGACCACCGCCTGGCCGCCGAGGCCACTGCCATCCGCGCCCTGTTGGCACGGCGGTGGCAGCTTCGGGAGGAAAAGAGTGGCGTATAGATTATTGCTGTCGTGGCGTTGGGTGGGGTGGCTGCTGCTGGCCGCACTTTCGCCGCCGCATGCATAGGCCTGGGAAACTGGCAGATGGACCGTCGGAACCAGACAGTGGCAGAGATCCGCAGGGTCCAGGAGAACTACGACAAACCCCCCGCGCCGTTTCAGGACGCCCGCCCCTACTTCGAGGTCGCCAACCCCGACGCGAAGTGGACAACCGTTGCAGTGTCCGGCCGGTACCTTGTCCAGGACCAGAGAATCGTCAGGAACCGGCCCAATAACTCCGTTGCCGGATATGAGGTAGTGGTTCCGTTCCGGCTTGCTTCCGGTGAAACGATCGTGATCAACCGGGGGTGGCTGCCGATCGGCAACCTTCGGCCCGGATACCCCGATGCCGTGCCGGCCCCGCCACCGGGCGAGATCTCCGCGGTGGTGCGCATCAAACCCTCCGAACCCGATCTTGGCCGGGACGCTCCCGAGGGACAACTGGCCAGCATCGACCTGCCCTACTTCGCGAGCCAGCTGGGCTATCCCTTGATGACAGGCAGTTACGGGGTGATGGCCTCGGAGTCCCCGCAGCCCGCCGTAGTTCCCCAGCAACTTGCCCAACCGGCCGTCAAGGAAGGATCAAACCTGTCCTACGCCATGCAGTGGATCACCTTCGGGGTTCTGGCGTTCGTCGGCTTCGGATACATGGCACGTCAACAGGCCCGCATCCACCGTGAGGAGCGTGAAATCCCGGACGAATCCGCGGAGACAGCAAGCACCCTCCAGCACCCCCGTCATCCCTCCGCGCCCAAGCGTTCCCGCGCCGAGGAAGAAGACGCCCTGCTGGACTCGATGGGACTGTGACTCTGGCGCAGGCCGGCGGATACCCGCGCAGCGCGGGCATGGACAATCCCCACGGACGGACATCACGGCGCGCGGGAACCATCCTGCACTGGGCCTCGTTGAGCCTTTGGCTGCACATCTGAAGAGACGCTCAGCAATTGCGTACCGGCCACCGGATAGCGTCCGCGCTTGCACGACACGCGAAGGTACTGTCACGAAATTGTAACGATGATGCTTTGCGGCTACTATTAATTCAGGTTTTTCTGTACTGAGACCCTTGATGCCCCATGCTGAACCCCGCCGGGGGCATCAAACGACTATCCCTTTTTGACGGCGGGGGTGGAGGACCCAGGATCGGCAGTAAGCCTGCCTTGGGGTGAAGCCGTGATGTCGGTGGCCTGAAAGCCGCCGGGCACGGCCGGGCTTTTTCCTTGGCCCGAACCCGACAGCTAACTTCGCAGGCGAACCGAAAGGATCGATCCCCCTTGCCTTCTGTATCCCCCCATGGCCGCCGCCGAAAGCCAACCTCAGGATTGGTGCCCCGCACGGCCCTCCCGATGATGTCCCCCACGACCGGTCGCCACCGACCCCTGCCAGGCGCAGGGGCGCGGGCGCGCCGCCGCAAACAGGTCACCGCAGCCGCCACGCTGGGCGTCGCCGCGCTGTTGACCGCAGCGCTCACCGCCGCCCATGCCGGCACGGCCCCCACCGGCACGGCCCCTGCCGTGCAGGCATCGGAAACCGTCGCTGCCGGCGCGCCCGTCCAAGCCCCCGTCGGGGCTTCGATCAGTTATGAACGGCCGGCTGTCACCACCGAGCAGGCACCGTTGCCGGTACCCGCCAAGACCCCCCTAGCTGCTGCCGGCGCGGCGACGACCCCGGCGGCCTCCCCGGTCCCCGCTGCGGCTGCTCCTGCGCAACCTGTCTCAGCAGCCCGGCTCGGGGCGCCCTTGGCCGGCATGTCGGTCACCTCGCCGTTCGGTATCCGCACCAGCCCGATCTCAGGCACTGGGGAGCTGCACACCGGCCTTGACCTCGTGGCAGCCTGCCAGACCGCGGTGTTCGCCGCCGGAGCCGGGACCGTCGTGGAGGCCGGATGGTCCCCCTATGGTGGCGGGAACAGGATTGTGGTGGACCACGGCAACGGCCTGAAGAGCACCTACAATCACCTGGCCTCCATCGAAACCTCCGTGGGCGCGACCGTGTCCGCCGGCCAGCGGCTGGCCGCGGCCGGAACCACCGGCAACTCCACCGGATGCCATCTGCACTTCGAGGTACTTCTTAACGGACAGACCGTGAATCCGCAGGGATGGATGTAAGCCCCGACTGGTTGTCGACCGTCAGAGTCCTGATGTGCCCAGGAAGACGTGGCTAAAGGCGAAGAAGATGGTTGCGGTAACGGCCACGTAGAGCAGCGCGGTAATGATCCAGCCGAACTCACCGACAACGCGGGCCGTTCCGGCGGGTACTTTGATGACTCCATGGGTGATGTTCCGGGCCGTGACCCAGACGAACAGGGGAATCATTGCCGCCCAGACGATCATGCAGAAGGGGCAGAGGATGTGGATTGAGTACAGGGCCTGGGACCACAGCCAGACGACGAAGCCAAACCCAAGCGTGACACCGGCCTGCAGTCCGGCCCAGTACCAGCGGGCGAACGTTGCACCGGAAAGCAGGGCCATGCCCGTGGTGATGATGACGGCGAACGCCACGATCCCGATGAACATGTTGGGGAATCCGAAAACGGAACTCTGCCAGGTCTGCATGACCTGACCGCAGGAAATCCAGGGATTGACGTCGCAGACGGTTTTGTAGCCGGGGTCTTTGAGTACCTCGAGTTTCTCCAGGACCAGGGCGCCGGAGGCGAGCCAGCCGATGACGCCGGTGATGACCAAGAGCCACCCGAACGGCTTGTTGCGGGTCATGCGGGGAATATCCAACCCCGCAGCAGCTGAAGCAACCCCACGATCGGAGGGTTTCACGTTCGCGGAGGGTTTTGCGGTGCTGGTCATGGCAGAAGTCCTTTTAGGTGGTCTGGCGGCGGGCTTGGTAATCATGATCCCGCAGCTGCGGTAGTGATCAGTGCCTTCAAAGTGCCTTTTTGGGAGATCCCCAGGATCCGGGCACTGACGCGGCCTTGAGTGTCCAGCACCAGGGTGGTGGGGACTGCACGGGGCGGGACGTACTCGGTCATGGCCAGCAGGATGCCGCCGTTGCTGTCATCGAAGCTGGGGTAGTCGACCTTGAAGGTCCGTTCGAAGGCTTCGGCCGTGGCTGCGTCGTCGCGGACGTTGACGCCGTAGAACAAGATGCCTTGGTCTTTGAATTCCGTGTGCAGGGCGGCCAGGTCCGGGGCCTCCGCCCGGCACGGAGCGCAGGCCGCGTACCAGAAATTGAGGACCACGACTTTGCCTGCCCAGTCCCGGGCAGCAACTTTTTGCCCGTCAAACAGCCGGCCTTCCAAGGCGACCGCGGCCCCGCGTGATCCGGGTGGGTATTCGTTGACCGACCCGTCCCCGGCGATGTAGTTCTTGTCATCGCCGGCCTTGGCCTGCTGGGCCAGATCGTCCGGGGCTGCGCAGCCGGTGAGGGCAAGTACTGCCGCGCCCAAGCCCAGGATGGTGCGGCGTCCGGGGCGCCGCCGTGGCTCTGGTTGGTTGATCATGTTCTCGGTCCTTGCTTGATTGTGTCTGCGTGCGGGGTCTTGGTGGCTAGACGGGCATCAGGAACGTCCCTGCCAGGTTCTGCAGCTGGTAGATCCATTGCACCCACACCCCGGTTACCATCAGGACCCCCAGGATGATGAGCATGACGGCGCCGCCGGTGTTGACGGCCCGAATGTGCTTGCGGACCACCGATAGGACCTTCGAGACCCAGTTCAAGCCCAGAGCGACAAGGACGAAGGGGATGCCGAGTCCCAGGCAGTAGATGAAGGCCAGCAGTGCCCCGCGCCAGGCGCTGCCGGCGGTGACGCTCAGGCTGAGCACGGCGCTGAGCGTTGGGCCCATGCAGGGGGTCCATCCGAGGCCGAAGACGATGCCCAGGAGCGGGGCTCCGGAGAGCCCACCGCGTCCTGGACCCTGGAATTTGCGGGTTTGCTGGAGCCAGGAGAACCGTCCGAGCAGGACCAGGCCCATGATGATGACCACGACGCCCAGTCCCCTCATGAGTGGGTCCTGCCAGCGGATCAGCCAGGAGCCGATGGCTCCGAAGGCTGCCCCGTAGAGGGTGAAGACGGCGCCGAAGCCGAGGATGAACAGTGCCACCCCCGAGAGGACCCGTCGCCTGTTCCGCGGCTGCGTTGGGTCGGTGAGCCCTGAGACGAAGCCCAGGTAGCCGGGAACCAGCGGAAGGATGCACGGAGAGAGGAACGACACCAGACCTGCTGCGGCGGCCAGGGGCAACGCCAGGATCAGGGCCCCGGAGGTCACCGTCGAGGCAAAGTATTCACCAATGTCCAACGGTTCAGTCCTCTTCGCTGCGCGCGGCGGGGAAGAGTATGGTGCCCAGAATCAGCAGGCCAACTCCGCCGACGACGAACACGTCAGCCAGGTTGAAGGTCGGGAACCATCCGGTATGCAGGTAGTCAACGACGCCTGCTCCGTCCATCCGGTCCACGAGGTTGCCCAGGGCGCCGCCGAGAAGGAAAGCAGCGCCGGTGCGGGATAGCGTGCCGAACCGGGGGACCGCACGGAACAGGAATACCGCCAGCGCTGCGACGATTACTGTGGTCGCAACGACCACTACCCACGGGGACAAGGTCGCGCCGAGGCTTAACGCGACACCGGTGTTATAGCCGAGCTTGAGGTTGACCAGACCGAAGTCCAGGACCCTGCCATCACCTATTGTCTGGACCACAACGGTCTTGACCAGCAGATCCAGGGCGGCCAGGGCGAGGGCGCCGAGCCCGAGGACGGCCCGTCCTGTCCGGGGCCGTCTGGTGCTCGTGGCACTCATGCGGAAACCCGGGAAGTGTCCGACAACGCCGGTGCGGGATTTTCCATCCGAGATGCCTTGATACGGCCGGCACGGACCCCATTGCCGATCACCACGATTTCGGCCAGTTCGTGGATCAGAACAACCGCGGCCAAGCCGAGGAGCCCGAACAAGGCCAGCGGGATCAGGACCGCGATCAACAGCAGGGACAAGCCCACGTTCTGCAGCATGATGGACCGGGTCCTGCGGGCGTGGTCCAACACCTGCGGCAGGTGGTTCAGGTCCTCGCCCATCAGGGCGATGTCCGCGGTTTCGATCGCGACATCGGTGCCCATTGCCCCCATCGCTATTCCGGTGTCGGCGGTGGCCAGTGCCGGGGCGTCGTTGACGCCGTCACCGACCATGGCGGTGGGCTGGCGGGACTTCAGCGTCCGGATAATCTCGGCCTTGTCTTCCGGGCGAAGGTCGGCGTGGACTTCGGTGATGCCGGCGTCCTTGCCCAAGGCATTGGCCGTGATCGTGTTGTCCCCGGTGAGCATGGCGGTGGTGTACCCGGAGGCCCGCAGCCGGGCAATCACGTCCCGGGCTTCGGGACGCAGCTCGTCACGCACTGCTACGGCACCGATGACCTCCCCGGCGGATTCGATCAAAACGGCGGTCGCACCCGCCGTTTGCATCCGCTCGACTTCCCCGGCAAGGGAACCGGGGGTGATCCAGCCCGGGCGGCCCAGTCGGACGGTTTTACCCTCGAAAAGGCCTTCCAGACCGGCTCCGGGGACCGTGTCGACGTCGGTTACCTCGACCCGGGCAGGGGATGCGGCAAGGATGGCGCGGGCAAGGGGGTGTTCGCTGCGGGCTTCCAGCCCGGCCGCGAGGGCCAGGACATCTTCGCGGGCCACGGTACCGGCCGTGGCGACGTCAATGACTTCGGGCCTGTTCCGCGTCAGTGTGCCGGTCTTATCCAGGGCGATGGTGCGGATTTTGCCGAGAGTTTCAAGCGCGCCGCCGCCCTTGATGAGCACACCGATACGGCTTGCGGCGCCGACGGAGGCGACGACGGTGACGGGTACGGAGATGGCCAGCGCACACGGTGATGCGGCGACGATGACGACGAGGGCGCGTTCAAACCACAGCAACGGCTCTCCGATGATGAAGCCGAAGCCAATGATCAGTGCGGCGGCGAGCAGGATGCCGGGGACGAGTTTCCTGGCGATGTTGTCCGCAAGACGCTGGCCGGGGCCCTTTCGGGACTGTTCGGCCTCGACGATGTGCACGATTCTGGCCAACGAGTTGTTCTCCGCGGTGCTGGTGACTTCGAGTTCCAGCGGCCCGGTGCCGTTGATGGACCCGGCGTAGACGTCGCTGCCGGGGCCGACCTCTACGGGTACGGATTCACCGGTCAGGGCCGATGTGTCCAGCGATGTGCGGCCGGTGATAATGCGACCGTCGGTGGCAACACGTTCACCCGGACGAACGATCATCCGGTCTCCGGGAACGAGCTCACCGGGGTCGACGGTGACCTCCGTCCCGCCGCGCAGGACGGTTGCTTCGACGGGAACCAAGTCCAACAGGGCCCGCAGACCGCGCCGGGTTTTGGCCAGAGAGTATTCCTCCAGACCTTCGGAAATTGAATAGAGGAAAGCGAGCATCGCCGCTTCCTCGTATTCGCCCAGCGCTACCGCGCCGGCAGCAGCAATCGTCATCAGGGTCCCGACACCGATCTTGCCCCTGGCCAGTCGACGGAGGGTGGAGGGAACGAACGTCCATGCAGCGACCAGCAGCGCCCCGATTTCCAGGACAAGGCGCAGCCAGTCCGGACCGCCCGTCAGGGACAGGATCCACCCGGCCAGGAGGAGCACGCCAGCGACCGCTGCGGCCCTGATCTCGTTGATCTGCCAAAAACCGAGTGCTTCCTCCGCTTCCTCTGCCGCGGTCTCGGGCTTGTCGTCACTGCAGCAAGCGTCACTCATCGAGTGTGCTCCTTCGTTAGTTCTACGTTGGACAACACGACGCGGGTGCTTCCGTTGCCGTAATTCGGGCAGAGGCTGACCGCGTTGCCGGTCGCAGCCAGCAGGACCTCGGCCTGAGCAAGCATGTCCATCAGTTCCGGACGGGACAGCGAGTAGTACACACTGCGGCCCTGGGCCCGGCCTTCCACCAGGCCGCAATCCCGCAGGCACGCCACATGCGCCGAGACCGTCGACTGAGCCAATCCCAGCTCGCTGGCGAGCTCACCCACGCGGACCTCACCGCCGGCCATTCGCTTCACAATGCCCAGGCGCGTCGGATCGCTAAGGGAGTGAAACAGCGCCGCCGCGGGATCCAGCGGAGCACACCCGTCCACGGAACCGCCAAATTGATTCGTCATACGACGATGATAGCGCAGTGCTCGGATGTTATCGGTAGAGACTGCTGTCACAGTTATGGTTCTGTATGCGTCCTGCCCTCGGACTGACGACTTGTGAAGGCTCCGGACACCCGTCCATATCTATGAGCGTTCAGTCGTATCGCTATTGTTGGTGCAGACACTCATCTCCCAGGGCCGCAGGATCGAGGCTTAGCCACCCAACATCATGAGTAACAGCAGAAAAAATGCGACACCACAGGCCTCGGACCTGACGGCCGTTGCCCAGGACTACGTGAAGGTAGTGTGGTCCGCGCAGGAGTGGTCCGACGAGACGGTTACGGTGGGCCTTGTCGCGGATCGGCTCGGAGTCAGCGCTTCGACCGCTTCGGAAGGTATCCGGAAATACGCGGCGCAGGGTTTGCTGACGCACGCCCGTTATGGCGGTGTGGAACTGACCCCGACCGGTGAGGAATACGCCCTGGCGATGGTCCGGAGGCACCGGCTCCTGGAGACGTTTCTGGTCGAGAACCTCGGTTACCGCTGGGACGAGGTCCATCATGAGGCTGAGGTGCTCGAACACGCAGTCTCGAATATTTTCATCGCCAGGATCGACGCCCTTCTTGGCTACCCACGGCACGATCCACACGGTGATCCGATCCCATTACCGGGCGAACACTTGGACCGGGCCGACGCGGTGCCGTTGGGTGCTGTGCGGCCCGGGGATGCGGTGATCATTCGGAGGGTCTCGGATGAGAGTGCCGAGATGCTCCGCTACTTCGCCGGGCATGGCCTCGTCCCGGGCACGCAACTCATCGTCGGTGAACGCAAAGCCTTCGCCGCCGGGATACCTGTTCGTCTCGCCGCCTCCGGGGAAGACCTCGCCCTTGGTGACGAGGCAGCCGCGGCCCTCTGGGTGGAAACCGTGGCCAAAGGTTAGGAATGACCCGGCTTTCGGGCCTGGTCTCAGGATTGGCCGCTGAGGGTGAGGGTGATGAGGACGATGTTGAGTCCGACGATCAAGCTGGCGCTGGTCCAGCCGGCGATCTTCAGGGCTTTGCCATCGGTGTGGATGCCCATCACGTCGCGTTTGCCCGTGAGCCGGATCAAGGGGATCAAAGCGAACGGGATGCCGAAACTGAGCAGCACCTGGCTCAACACCAGGGCCAGGGTCGGTTCGATACCTGCTCCCAGAATGATCAGCGCCGGAATGAGGGTGATGACCCGGCGGGTCAGCAGGGGGATTCGGACCTTCAAGAGCCCGCCCATGATGGTCGCGCCGGCGTAGCAACCGACTGACGTTGAGGCCAGACCGGAGGCCAGCAACCCGACAGCGAAAATGACGCCGATGGCCGGACCCAGTGCCGAGGTCACTGCAGCGTGGGCTCCGTCGATGGTGTCTGTTCCCTCGATGCCGCGCAAGCTGGACGCGGCCAGCAGCAGCATCGAAATGTTCACCACACCAGCGAGCAGCAAGGCACCGACAACGTCGAAACGGGTGGCCCGGATCAGGCGGGTCCGCACGGCAGGATCCTCGGAGAAGCCGTGCCGGTCCCGGGCCAGGGCCGAGTGCAGGTAGATCGCGTGCGGCATGACCGTGGCTCCGAGCATGCTCGCCGCCAGCAGGACCGTGTCGGTGCCCTCAAAGCGAGGAACCAAACCGCCAAGGGCAGCTCCGCCATCAGGGGGATTGACGAACAATCCGGACATGAATCCGACGGCGATGACGCCAAGGAGCACCAGGATCGCGTATTCAAATGAACGCTGACCCCGGTGGGACTGCAGCGCCAGCAGCAGCATGGAGGCTACGCCGATGATGACTCCTCCGGCCAATAGCGGAAGGCCGAACAGCAGGTTCAGGGCGACGGCACCGCCGATTACCTCGGCCATGTCCGTGGCACCGGCAACGATCTCCGCCTGCACCCAATACAACCGGCGGCGCTTGGTCCCCAATCTTTTACCAAGAATCTCAGGAAGACTCATACCCGTGGCCAAACCCAGCTTCGCCGATTGGTACTGCACCAGAACGGCCATGGCGTTGGCGACCACCAACACCCACACGAGCAGATACCCGTAGTTCGCACCAGCGGTGAGGTTCGCGGCCACGTTGCCAGGATCCACATAGGCGATCGCGGCCACGAAGGCCGGACCCAGAAGCAGGAGTCGGGACCACACCTTTCGGGGCGCGGGGCGGGTATCAAGAGCGGGAGCAGCCATCATCAGTCCTCATCATCGGGGCGTTCTGATATGAGGATAGAGGAAAGTTAGGCATACCGAAAAGTAGCAGTTAGGGGACCCGATAAAATCACGTTTTACCTTGTCTGTGACGTGGATACCTGGACTTCCACACTCGACGGATCGAGCTCCGTACACCTGGCGGAGTTCATTATTCGAAGGCGCAGGGTTTCCCCGTTTTACGCACCGCCCAGAAGCGAAGACCGTCGTCATGCATCGGGATCCAATGGCTAACGCAGGAGCAGTTGTGCCATTATGTGCGTATGAATGCAGATAACAGAATGTGCTCCTTGGGAGTGGACAGCCAGTACGTGGAACTGGCCGTCGAGGTCTTCGCCATGCTCGCCGACGCGACCAGGGTCCGCATCATCCTCGCGTTGCGGGACGGCGAAATGGCTGTAGGGGCGCTGGCTGAACTGATCGGAAAGTCCCCGGCCGCAGTGTCCCAGCATCTGGCCAAGATGCGTTTAGCGCGGATGGTTTCCACCCGCCAGGACGGAACCAAAGTCCTGTACCGCTTGGAGAACGAGCACGCCCGGCAACTGGTGGCCGATGCGATCTTCCAGGCTGAACATGCTCTCGGCGCAGAGCCGGCCCACCACCGCAATGAGAGCAGACCTGCATCATGAGCATTCGGGGACCCGTCAGCGGTCACCACGCGCCGCACGGCGAAGAGCACCATCACGACCACGGAGACGATCACGGGCATGGCCACCAGCATCATTCGGGATTTAGGAGCTGGTTGGTGGAGCTCTTTGTTCCGCACACCCACGATGCTGCCGATTCCATCGATGATGCGATGGAGGCCAGCGCAGAAGGCGTGAAGGCCTTGAAAATCAGCCTATTCCTGCTGCTGGCCACCACGGTTCTGCAATTTCTGGTTGTTCTCATCAGCGGTTCGGTGGCGTTATTGGCCGACACGATCCATAATTTCTCCGACGCCCTGACAGCCGTCCCGCTGTGGGTTGCGTTCATCCTGGGACGGCGTGCCGCGACCCGCCGCTACACCTTCGGGTTCGGGCGCGCCGAAGACCTCGCAGGTCTGTCCATCGTCGCGGTGGTCGCCATGTCCGCGGTAGTGGCAGCCTGGCAGTCAGTTGAGCGGCTCCTGAACCCCCAGCCATTGAGCAACCTCTGGTGGGTTTTCGCGGCAGGTCTCATAGGGTTCGCCGGAAACGAAGCCGTGGCCATCTATCGGATCCGCGTCGGCCGCCGCATCGGTTCAGCCGCCTTGGTAGCCGACGGTGTCCACGCCCGCACCGACGGCTTCACGTCCCTGGCCGTCGTTTTCGGCGCCGCGGGCGTCATGCTCGGCTTCCCGTTGGCCGACCCGATCGTCGGGCTACTGATCTCAGCAGCCATTCTCGTCCTGCTATGGGGCACCGTCCGCAGCATCGGACGACGACTCATGGACGGCATCGAACCCGACCTGCTCGACACAGCACAGCATGCACTGGAAACTACACCAGGTGTCCTTGGAGTCCCGAAGCTCCAGCTGCGCTGGTCCGGGCACCGCCTCCAAGGAACAGCGACACTTATGATCGATGGCCGGCTCGGCATGGCCGATGCCGAAGTGATCATCCATACCGCCGGGAAGCGGCTCAAGCTCGCCGTGCCTAAGGTCGATGACATGATCCTCGCACCTGTCGTAAGGGTTCCGCGCTGACGCCTCACTGAAGCCAACAGTGGCTCGGGGAAGTTAGTGCACTTGAGGACAGCCTCACCCACCTCCAGAAGCTCGAAGAGGTTCTGGAGGCATACGCGTGGCTGTGTCAAGTATTTGTGGCCCCGGGCGGACGGCTATTACGGCCTAACCGGGGTAACGATGTCGCAGATCGCCCAGGACGCCGGTATCGGACGGGCGACACTGTACAAGTATTTTCCCGATGTGGAGGCCGTCCTGGACGCCTGGCACGATCGCCACATCGGCTCTCACCTGCAGCAGCTCGCCCGTATTAAGGACACCGCTGCCGGGGGGCCTTGGCGGAAGCTGGAAGAAGTTCTGGGCGCCTACGCGCTGATGGCACATTCCGGACACGGCAGCGAACAGGCGGTACTGCTGCATGCCCGCCCCCACGTCGGAGACGCAGAACAACACTTGAACGGCTTCCTCGCAGATTTGCTGGCTGAAGGAGCGAACGAAGGCGTGATCAGGACTGACACTGCCCCTGAGGCGTTGGCGGCTTACTGCCTACACGCCCTGGGCGCCGCGGGGGGAGTGACCCCTGCTGCTGCGCAAGCTTGTCGGGATCACCATGGCCGGGTTACGACCCGAGGCGCATCAGTCCGCCACATGATTTAGGCGAGGGCAGCCAGTAAGTCGGCGCAGGCGGCCTCACAGCGGCGGCAGGCCTGCGCACAGATTTTGCAGTGTCCGTGCATCCCGGCATGCTGCTCGCATTCTTGAGCGCACACGCCGCAGGCGGTCCGGCACGCTTCCAGCATTGCCCGGACAGTCTCCGGGTTGGTGCCGGTTTGTCGGCTGAGGACAGCACCGGTCGCAGCGCAGACGTCGGCGCAATCCAGGTCCGTACGAATACAGGTGGTCAGCTCGGCGACCATGTCCTCACCCAGGCACGCGTCGGCACAAGCACCGCAGGTTTGCGCGCATTCAAAACAGGCCGCGATACATTCGGCCAGTTTCTCCCTTTCCATCCCGCCCGCGGCTTCCGGGTGGGAATCGATCATCGCGCTGATGTGGTGGGACATGGCCGGCTCCTGTCTTCTGTGGGCGTGAGGGCCGGCCTGCCCGGCCATCACGCCCACCCTAAACCCGGTCCGCGCAGCCCGCCAGGCCGGGCAGGGTCCAGTTTGCCCGTAGGCAGCAGACTGTCACGAAGCGTCTGTCGGGCGGAAAGTGGTGCCGCCGTCCGTTGACACCACGATCCCCTCGGGCGTGGCAGCCCACACCCAAGGACTGCCATCGGCACCCTTGAGTGCTGCTATGGCCATCACTTCACCATCGACCCGGCCCTTTTTCGTCCAGCTGGCCCCGGCGTCTGCCGAGTAATAGGTGGTCCCGTCAGGGGCGACGCCAGCGGCTTCGTCGGGTGTGGCGAAGGCCGCGTATTGGATCACTGGCCCGGACTTATCCAGCGACCAGGTCTCTCCACCATCGGTGGAGCGTTGGATTCCCTCGGTGGTGGTGCCCAGTATGGTCTCGCTGTCCGGGTGGCCGGCCAGGACTGCTGGTGCGAACATGGCGGCCACGGTGTTCCAGGTCTTTCCGTCGGGGCTGTGGCGAAGTTCCCCGTCGTACGCGATGATCCCGGTTTTCGTGGCGGTCATGGCGTGGAAGTCAGATTCACCTTGGCGTGAGAGTTTCTCCCAACTTTGTCCTCCGTCGGTGGATTTGATGAGTCCGAAGGGATTGGGCAGGTCCGATCCGGGACCGGGGTGTCCGGAGGCGTAGAAAACGCCGTCCTCGCCGGCAGTGAATCCCATCAGATCGTTCGTCCTACCGATCTTGGTGGCGGGTTGTTTCGTGACGTCGAAAAGCCCGTCGTGGGTGGCCAGGAGCACCTGGCTGGTATCGGGATCGACGGTCAAACCATGGACGTGGCTACTGGGCAGGGCCTCGTCGCTCAGTTCGATTGACGGCGCCGTGGTCGTGGGTGGGTTGGCCGGGGTGCAGGCTGCCAGAGCGAGCACGAGCGCCGCCCCGGAAAGCAAGATGCCGCGACGCGATGCCGCACGGGTGAAGGGTTGCATGGGAAAGCTCCAGGGTTGGAAGGAAATGCGGAGACGCCGGTCCCGCTTGATTGGTGCAGGGCCGGTCCTTTAGGGATTGGCTTAGAGGCTGGCCAGCAGTGTCTGCATTTCCTTGATTTCGGCTTCCTGGGCGCTGACGATGTCCTTGCCCAGCTGAACGGCTGCGGGGTCTTTGCCGTCCGTGGTCTCGGTCTTGGCCATCGTTACGGCGCCCTCGTGGTGGGCGATCATCTGGGTCAGGAACAGCTTCGCGGCCTCCACACCCTGGGCGGCTTCCAGTTTGGTCATGTCTTCGGCGCCCATCATGCCGTCCATGCTGTGCCCGGTGGGCACCTGCGTCGGCTCGCCCCAACCCTGCAACCAGCCGGTCATCTTCTCGATTTCCGGTCCCTGTGCGTCCTTGATGCGGGTAGCCAGGGCTGTGACCTCGGCAGGGACGTCCTGTTTCTTGAGGATCATGTCGCTCATCTCCACGGCCTGTGCGTGGTGCGGGATCATCATCTGGGCGAACATCACGTCCGCAGAGTTGTGGGCAGAAGCGTTCGCGGCAGGGGTGGAGGTGCTGGAGGAGCTGTTGCCGTTGTCCATTCCCGGCATGGAGGTCGCGGAGGAACCGGAACCACCGGAGGAACCGCAGCCTGCGAGGGCGATCACCGCGGCGACGGCCGTAGCTGCAAGGGGCACAAACTTCTTGGTGTTCATCATGATCAAGTCCTTCAAAAGGTTTTAGGGGACGCGAAGGCGCCCCTGAAAGGGGGGGGGTGGGTAAATCCATCAAAGACGCGCCGGAAAGACAGTGGTTGGTTTCCGGTCGCAACGTAAGGTGCCAGGCTTGGGCCCGGGCGGATAGCGTCTATGTTCTGCTGATGGACAGTTCACCCGGTGAAGGACCGCCGGGACGGTAGGACCACAGATTCCAGACCGCGAAGGTGGAATCCAGCGTTGGGGCTGTAATCGAAGGCGCCTCGGTGGGTACCGGCGCGGCAAGGACGCCGGCCGCGGCCGAGGGGATACAAGCCGCGGTCATGGAGTGCTCGCTGGAGCAGTTCCCTGAACAGGAGCACTGGGCCGGGGACACTGCACCATGGGAGGTGGACAGCTCCTCCGTGGCAGTAGCCCCGGATGATGGGGGCTGATGGCCGCCATGGCCGGACGGGTTTCCGGCTGCGGCCTGAGCCGCCGTAGCCGTCATGTCTGCGGGAACCGCCGCGGCCGAGCGTGCCGAGTGGGTGCCTGTCATGACGTGCATGCCAAGGATTCCGGCGATGATGGCCAGGACTGCTGCCAGCAGTGTCGCCGTGAGCAGGGCGGATCCGGCGATGGTGCGTTGCGCGGCCATGCTGGTCCTCCTCCCTGGGTACTGGTTCTTTCAAGGCTACCGGCACCCACGCATGGGTCCCGTGGGATGGGTGCGTCGGTGCCGGTGGCACTACGTGGTCAACGAACCTGCGAGGGGTTCAGTTTCACCCGCCGGAGCAGTTGGGCGTTGAGGGCGACCACGATGGTGGAGACCGACATCAGCACCGCCCCGGCCGCGGGGGACAGAACGATCCCGGCGAAAGCCAGGACGCCAGCGGCCAGCGGGACGGCGATGATGTTGTATCCGGTGGCCCACACGAGGTTCTGCCACATCTTTTTGTAGCTGGCCCGGGACAGGTCAACCATGGACAGTACCGCCCGGGGGTCGTTGCCGGCCAGAATCACTCCGGCTGATTCCATGGCCACGTCGGTGCCAGCGCCGATGGCGATGCCGACCTCAGCCCGGGCCAGGGCCGGGGAGTCGTTCACGCCGTCTCCGACCATCGCGACTTTGAGTCCACGGGCCTGCAGTTCGGCGACTTTCTTGTCCTTTTCGGCGGGAAGGACTTCTGCGAAGACCTCATCGATGTTCAGCTCGGCTCCCACCGCGGCGGCTACCTGCTTGGCGTCACCGGTGATCATAGCGACCTTTACGCCCCTGTTCTGCAGGGCGGCCACTGCCTGCCGGGATTCGGGCCGGATGGCGTCTTCCAGGCTGACCGCCCCCAGAACCTGGTCCTCGTCGATGACGTGCAGCACGGCCGCGCCGCGTCCCATCCATTCACGCGTGGCCGCGGCCAGGGTTTCGGACTCGGTGAGGCCGAGTTCGCGCAGCAGCGCCGGTCCGCCCACCTGGACGGTGCGGCCCTGGACCGTTGCGCGCACGCCACGGCCCGTCATCGATGTGAAGCCCGTTGCGGGAGGCAATTCCAGGCCCTTGTTGTGGGCTGCCCGGACGATGGCGCGGGCGACGGGATGTTCGCTGTCGGATTCCACGGCCGCGGCCAGCGCTAAGAGCTCGTCGGTGCTGGTCCCTTCTATGGCGGCAGCGTCCTTCAGCTCGGGTTCGCCCTTGGTCAGGGTGCCGGTCTTATCGAACAGGACAATGTCGACGGTACGCATCCGCTCCAGAGCAATCCGGTTCTTAATCAGCACCCCGGCCCGGGCGGCCTGTTCGGTGGAGATCGCGATGACCAGTGGAATGGCCAGCCCGAGGGCGTGGGGGCAGGCGATCACGAGGACTGTGACCGTGCGGGTGACGGCCTCGGGCAGGCTGCCCATCAGTAGCCAGGCAATGAAGGTGATGACACCGGCGATCGTGGCGAAGTAGAACAGGAACGCCGCTGCCCGGTCCGCGAGGGCCTGGGCTTTCGAGGACGAGGCCTGGGCTTCAGCAACCAACCGTTGGATGCCGGCCAGCGCCGTGTCGTCCCCGACCGCAGTCACTGTGACGCGGACGGTGTTGTCCGTGGCCACGGTCCCGGCCACCACCGGGTCTCCCACGGAACGCAGCACTGTTTTGGATTCCCCGGTGATCATGGACTCGTCGAACTCGGCTTGCCCGTCAACGATGGTGCCGTCCGCGGGCATCCGCGCCCCGGAACGGACCAGAACAACATCCCCACTCTCCAGTTCGGAAACCGGGACCGTTTCGATCCCGGTGTCGGTGACGCGTTCGGCTTCGTCCGGCAGCAATGCCGCCAGGGCGTCCAAGGCGCCTTGGGCGGAGCCGAGAGCGCGCATCTCGATCCAGTGGCCCAGTAACATGATGGCCACCAGTAACGCCAGCTCCCACCAGAAGTCCAGATCGAAGTTCCCGATCCGCAGGCTGGTGGCCCAGGACGCGGCGAACGCTACAGAAATGGCCATGGCAATCAGCAGCATCATGCCCGGCTGCCGGGTCTTCACTTCATTCAGGCCGCCCTTGAGGAACGGCATGCCGCCATAGAAGAAGATCACTGTTCCAAGAACGGGCGGGATCCAGGCCGAACCCGGGAACTCCGGCGGCATGTACCCGAGCAGGTGCCCAAACATCGGGCTGAAGTACACGACCGGGACCGACAGTGCCAGCGTCAGCCAGAACCTGTCCTTGAACATTGCGGTGCTGTGCCCGGCATGCTGGCCGTGGCTATGCACCGCATGATCGTCCTGGGTGCCGTGTCCCTGCGGGTGGGCGTGGTGCTGGTGCGATGGCGCCCCAGTGCCGGGCACCTGATGTGCTGACGCTTCGGCCGGGTCGGCTTGGCTGACCGGTGACGGGTGGTCGTGGTGATGGGTGTTTTCTGTCATGGTGTGCTCCTCCAGGTACGGTCCCAAGCATCGCCCGAGGGCGGCGTCGACCGAACGTGTGTGGACTAGCTGCTGGTCAGGCCGTATCCAGCCGAGGTGACGGCATCCCGGACTGCAGATGGTCCGGCGGATCCGGTGATGATCAGGCGGGAGATTCCGCCTGGGACGAGGTCAACGGACGCGGTGTCGACGCCATCGAGGGCCTTGACGGCCCGCTCGACGCTGGCCACGCAGCCCCCGCAGGTCAGGCCTTCCACGCCGTACTCAACGCCCGTTTCGATTGGCAAAGTGGGGCGGGGATCGGTGGAGCAGCAGCCGCAGCCCGAAGAGGAGGCAGCCAAAGGCAGTTCGGTACGTGATGGTGTTTGCATGTCAGTTCCATTCATTGCAGAAGATGCGATGGGTGCTGTGGTTGAACGGATGTAAAGAGGAAACCCGGCGGTCCTCCGCGACATACCACTCACTGACAACACCATCAATATACCCCCAGGGGGTATAAAGGACAAGTGATGCTCGTTTCCCACCAAGTGGTTCGAGATTTCTGAGTGCGATATTCAACGGACTTCGATGACGCCCATCATGCCGAGGTCCTCGTGGTCCAAGATGTGGCAGTGATAGACGGAGCGTCCACTGAAGTCCTTGAACGCGATTCTGACCTTTACATGCCCGTTTGCGGGTACGTTCACCACGTCCTGCCAGATGGCAGTGTCCGTGCCTTGGCCGTTCTCCTCGATGATTTGCATTGGCCAGACATGCAGGTGGAACGGGTGATCCATGGGGCTGGTGTTGGTCAGCGTCCACTCCTCCACGTCCCCGGCCGCTACCGTCGTGTCTGTTCGGGTTTCGTCGAATTCCCTGCCGTTGATCGTGAAACGCATCATGCCCCCGCCCATGCCCATGCCCATGCCGGCGGCCAGAATGATCTGCCGGCGTGCGGCGACGGAGGCTGATCTCAGGTCTCCCAGCCCCCGCAGGGTGGGCACGGCCGTCAGGGATGCGATCGGTTCGCCCGCTACGCGGAGAGTGGCCAGTGCCGCGCCGTCCGGCTGGTCTGCAGGGCTCCGTGTTCCGCGCCTTGGTCTCATCATTCCCTCCATGGTTCCCTGGTCCTGGTAGAACGCGCGCAGGGCGGAGTCGCCGGTTGCTGCGGTCACGAGGAGGTCTGCCCGGTTTCCGGGCGTGAGTAGAAGTTCATCCAGTGTCTTCGGTGTCGGGAAGCGGCCGGAGTCCATGCCGAGGAGCTGCAACTGCTGACCGTCGAGCCGCAGCCGGAGGTAGCGGGCAGCGCATGCGTTGATGATGCGCCACCTTTCTCGTTGCCCGGGGCGGGCAGTGAGTTGCGGATTGCTTTGACCGTTGACCAGGATCAGGTCACCCTCCCGGCCCATCATTCGATCCATCTCAGGGACCGCCGCGATATTGCCCAGACCGTCCAGGGTGGTGTCCGAAATGACCAGTACACGCTCCACACTCGAATCGATGCGCTCGGGGTCCTCGACGATGATCGCTCCAAAGAGGCCCGCGAAGATTTGATCGGCGACCATGCCGTGATGGTGGGGGTGATACCAGTACACGCCCGGGGGGTGATCCGCGGGTAGTTTGTATTCGTAGTCGAAGGTGTCACCGGGGTCCACCGAGACGAAGACATTGTCCCCGCTGCCTTCCGGGGACACGTGGAGTCCGTGCACGTGCAGGTTTGTGGCTTGGGCCAGGTTGTTGACCAGCCCAATTCTCAGGATATCGCCGGGCCGTACTCGAAGCGTTGGGCCGGGGATGCTGCCGTTATAACCAAGGGCTGCGGCCTGCTGACCGGCAAGCAACATTTGTCCGGGTGCGGCTTCGAGCCGTACTTGCAGCTGGCCGTTTGCACTCCGTTCCTCGGGAGGCTGGGTCAGCTCACGTCCCGTAACGGGATGCTCTCGCGAGGTCAGGGTCCAGACCAGCCCGGCACTACCGGCCGCTGTTGCTGCCATGCCGAAACCGCCCAGCAACAGCGCCTGGCGACGGCTGACGGCTTGCACTACGGGTCCTCACCGAGCACATTGAGGTCCTCGCGGTACTGGTCTGCCGTGAGCTCCCCTTTCGCAAAGCGCTCCTCGAGGATCTGGCGGGCCCTGCTCCCTTTCGCCGGCGGCGGGACGCCTGACCCGTGTGGGCCTGTAGGCACGTAACCGCCACGGCCGCCGCCAAAGACCCTTATTGCCAGAAATACAAGCAACGCGATGCCGACAAGTAGCAGAGGAACCCAAAGCCACATCCACACCATGCCTTGTCCATAACCCCACATCATGATCGGCACCCTTCACTCCTGAGATTTACTCCCAGTCTTAGCCCAGATCCGAGCCACAAATAGAGTCCGAGGTCCTGGTCCCGCGCAGGGCTGGTGCACGCTTACTCGAAAACGGCACCAGGACACCGCTTGACAGAGTCCAGTGAATAAAGCCATCCCATTTGGGTTCCATCCAAACCCCACCCGGCAACGCACCCGGACCGGGGAAAGCCTTGATCAGTTTGGCCAAGGCGACGGCAACAGGTGGCTCCAAAGCTACTGGGATGGACTCGGCCATCGACTCTCCTATGGTTGCCGCGCCGTCGGGGTCACTCTCGAAGTAGATCCGCTATTCGTTCGTCTCATGATGCGCCCGATCGTGGCAGCGATCTGCCGCACTGCCGCGGGTCTTCGGCCCAGGAGCGCCCGTTGCGGCTGCAGGCACGGAACGATGTCACGTTGGACTCATCGACCGTCAGCCGCAGTTCCGCCCAGGCCGCCTCCAGCTCAGCCAATTCTCCGGCCGGCACAGCCATGGAGGGCCCGACTGCTTTGCGGCGCCTGCTCAGAATGTTTCGCAGTCCCACTGTCCACCTCTCCTTCTGACATAAGTGTCCCGCCTGGGATTGGGGGAAACCAGGCGGGACACGTTCACCGTACCAACCCAGTCTGACAAGACTCAGGACGGGAGCATGCTCGCAGGGCTCGCACCCTTTTGGGCGTCCACTCCGCTTCGCTCCGTGGCCGACTGTTGGGCCCGGTCCCGACGTCGCAGAGCTCCGCCGTGCCCGGTCCTGTGTGTCTACGACGTTTTTGGCTGCTGTCCTTCGGATTCTATGTGTCCGCTCCACCCCGTCTAGCCCCTCCGTAAACTCCGGGGCCTGGAGCTGCGACGCCTGCAGCGCAAGTACAACGACGGCCGGAAATGGCCGGGAGTCGAAGCAGGCGAACTCCGTCCAGGGAGACGGACCCGGGCCGAATCGGCAGCCAGAGAGGACCGGTAAATGATCCGGCCGAAGCCAGGCAAGCCACCTCGACCACGAGTGGCTCGACCAGCGTTAGGCGCACCGGGGCCCTGTCCTTGCTGAATCTGTTCAGAGAGGTCTCGCTGATTTCTCCCGGCCACGGGTGACGACCGGCCTGGGCTGAGTGGAGCTGGCGGCCGAGTTCACGTCCTAAGCATTATGGCGTTCGGGGTCGGTCGATAGGCTGGCCCCGACACCAAGCAAAGTGAGTAGAGGATTGTGAATACATGGCCGTAGAGAGCCGCTTGATGTGGGACAGCCTGGTGGCCGAGACCCAGTTCGCCACTGAATTGGTTATCACCGGTCTTCGGCGGCTGTGCTCTGTGCCTACAGAGCCGGGTGTAGGGGGAGGGAGGCTTTCAAACGATCGGAATTATTCCCTTCACGTCGGCATGTACTCCTACTCGTCTGGGCTTGAGCGCCTTTGCAAGCTGGCTATCGCCTGCAACGGCTACGCCGCCAACGGAGAGTTCCCTAAACTAAAAAAATACAATCACAAGATCGGCGGGTTGCTCGACGCTGTTGAGGAGCTGGTCCCTTCCGGACTCGGTACTTCTATGAGGAGAGCGAAGTACCTCACCAGGCCAGAGGATGACCTCGATCCCGAACTCACAAACATGGTCGAACGGTTCGCCAACGGTGACGGACGGTACGAGTACTTGGACTCTCTCTGGAAAGACAAACCAGAGGTCAGTACCTTCAATGAATGGTCCGTGCTGGCTGCCAAAGTTTCGGTTCCAGAGGAAGTACTCGATCTAATTGCCCTCAAGGATGCGATGGTATATGCGATCGAAGCGGAGCTGGCCGATGTTGGGCTGGAATCCTCCTCCCAAAGAGTCAGAGAAGACCTAGCACTTCCAACGTATGTGCCATCTGTAGGCGTGACCCTGAAGCTGTACCGCAAGGTCCGCTGGGTGGCGGAGATTCTTGATGTTGCCACCTATTACACAAGTCAAGGGATCCCAATTCTGGGCGAGGTTGTCTCTCCGACCCTGACCCAAACCACCGTGAATTTCTTCAGATATGACATCGCCCGAATATCGGACGAGGAACCTGTCACAGAAGAGTTGGAGGACGTGTACGCGCGAATCCGAAAGCGCGAGGCAGAGGAGGATGAGGAGGACTACTGAAAGGATCAGGACCCGGACAAGCACCAGAAGGGCGGCCGCAGACTCTTCCGAACCATGGATATGCTCGGCGCATGAAAGTTTTCCTCAGCTGGTCCAAAGAGCTCAGCCTCGAAGTCGCCACGTGCTTCGGCGAATGGCTCCCCACCGTTATCCAAGAGTGCAGCGAACCGTTCATCTCTGTGGAGATTGATAAGGGGGAACCCTGGTTCGAAATGATCCGGACCGCCCTAGCCGAAACGGACATCGGACTTGTTTTCATTACTCCTGAAAACGCGCACGAAACCTGGTTGAACTTCGAAGCAGGAGCACTCCTGAACAAGTTCGGAAAATCCGGAGTGTGCCCGATTCTTGTCGGGGTGAAGAAGAGCGACTACACAGGCCCAATGAAACAGCTACAGCTCACAGAGATCGATTCGGAGGCTGATGTGAGAGGTCTGCTGACGACGATCAATAAGAAGTGCACCACGCCGTTGTCTCCACAAGTCTTGGAGAGGACATTGGACAAGTTCTGGCCCGAGCTGGAGCAGAGCATCCAGGAATCGGTTAGCAATTCACGAGCAAAGAAGCCTCCTGTTGCGACACGTTCATTGGAAGACAAGGTTGATGAGATTCTGAATCTCACACGCAATCTGGCGAACACTGAAGCCCACGCCATCTCACCGTTAGAGGTCTGGCAATTGACGAAGGACCGGACTATGGACTGGCTGAATCCACGGTCTGCGCGCACAGACGCCTACGTGAGACTTGTGGAGTCAATGATGCGCGAGGACGAGGGGCGGGAACGCATGGATCAGTTCGCGGCTAACCACGAGAAACGTCTTGAAAGATTCGAAAAAGAGTTTGGTTCGTTGAAGGCTGTTCGCAAGTCCGATGGCGAAACGGGAAAAATTGTGGACTTTGCCAAGAAGGACGGCGGGCTCCATTGGGTGAAGTTTGAAGACAGCGAGGGAAACGTTGAGCGCTACACCCCGGATGAGATTGATCCCTTGGATGGTTGATCTTGACGCACGCAACCGGTCGTATTCGTGCACGTGTGGCCGAATACGCCGAGGCAGCTGGTGCCTGCGTTACGTGCGCGCCTGGTTAGAAACCTCTCGCCAGAGCACCACTGCGGCCAGAGCATTGAGGAACGCGATGAACAGATCGCCCTCAGCTGCACGGCCGATCAAGAGATCGACCACGACCAGCACGAGCGATCCGACTGCGGCGACAGTGAAAATGACGGCGAGCAACCAGAACCATCCGTGACCGTGATGGCAACGGTGTTCGCGTCCGAGCAGTGCCGGGTCATTCATGCCCTAACCCTACTCACCCAAGCGGAGTGCTAGAGCGCCGGCTATCGCCTCTTTCGGACGAGGATCGGGAAAGGCAGAACTGCTTCAAGGAGGGCCAGCAGGAAGCTTGTGGAATACGTCTGTAAGAAGCCGGTGCTTGTTATCTCGCCAACGACGATGTCTGTATTGATCAACCGGCCTCGAAGATTCGGCTGGCCAGGGCCCGCGACTATGAATTCGAAGACCCACGTGGTGCCTTTCGGCAGGAGCATGGCACCGATGCTTATGTCGCCTTCTTCATTGATTGCCAAGGCTTGTACTTGTGGGCTTACTCCGTCAGTGCTGCCGACGGAGACTATGCCGTAAAGCGTTCCGGTCTGAAGCTCAATGAAGAGTTTTCCTTCATCGAACTGGTCCCGCGTAATGTCATGCGGGCCGATGTTCGTTACAAGGAACCTCACGAGGTGGGGGTCTTCAACAGCGCGGTCCTTATAGGTCACCTCGAGATAGTTGCCCTGTGATCCGATGGATGCCAGCAGCGGCGTGGAGGTTGCCCCGACAAGCACTTTCCCGCGGCGCGTTCCGAATCTGCGGGCTGCCCAGATAGCTCCGATGCCAAAGAGCACTGCTACAACTATCGCAATAAATCCGAGCCACTCGGCGGTTTGCCACTTATCCATCCGCCAATCATGCTGGATGGCAAGAGGTTGCACGGAATCGTTCGTTTTCGTGCACCCGCCGAGCCCTCGACGCCGGGATCCCCGGCTCCGAGCCATGTGGGGAAATCCGGACCCCAGCTTTTGCACGAAACACTGCACGAAACCGGAAAATGAACAACGGTCCGCTGTGTTGAGTTTCGTGCACCCTTGCTAACCTAAGCGCAGCGGCAACAAACGCCGCACCAACAGGAGAGACCAATGCCGACCCTCAAGCCCAGGCGCGCAGGCGACCACTCCAACGAGCCACGGGTCCTGATACAGGACGTGATCCCCTACGAAGTGGCCGGAAGCCTTGATGCCCTGCAGGGGCCGGGGGAGGGCGTTCTGACGCTGCCACACCACGTGTACTGGGGACCACAGGCAGACTGCGACCTCGGGCAGCCCGAAGGTGTGTTCAAGGCGTATCAAGCGATCCTGCGGGAAGGTACGCGGGCAGACCAGGAGCAGCTGCTCAACGCCGGCCTTTTGGTGAAGGTGTGGGACGAGCTGATGCTTCCTGTTCGCGTCCGCGATTTGTGGGAGAGCAAGTTCCCGCAGCTGGCGCAGCACTCCTAATGTCGGACGTCGAATACCAGCGTGATGTCACGCGCCTGGCGCTTGATGCCTTGGCCAGCGGAGGTTTCGCCTTGGCAGGCTCCGGAGCCATCAGGGAACACGGGATCATCGACCGCCCCACACAGGACATCGACCTGTTCACATCCGTCACCAGCACCGAGGCTTTCGCGCTTTCAACACAACGCCTCGCGGCCGCGATGCGGGAGCGTGGCCTCGAGGTAGTGGAGGTCCGCAACGCACCGCAGTTCGCGAACTTCTCTGTTACATCCTCTACCGGCCAAACCGTGGAAATGGACCTTGGAGTCGACTGGCGCGCAGCCGAGCCGGTAACCCTTTCCATTGGCCCGGTCCTGAGTCTTGAGGACGCCGTGGGAAGCAAAGTCGTTGCTGTCTACAGCCGCGCTGAAGTCCGCGACTACCTTGACCTTGACGCCATCAGGGAATCCAAGCGATTCACTGACGGGCAACTGCTCGACATCGCAGCTGACCGCGACCCCGGTTTCGACATCGAAATGTTTGCCGGACAGCTCGACCAAGTAAAACGCATCTCCACCACTCTTCGAGTGCAGGAGTACGGCGTCGGAGAACACGAACTGGCACAGATCAAATCCCGGCTCAGCGGATGGGCCGAGCAGCTGCGCACCAACCCGCCGACACTTGGCCAGCACCCGGTCCAGAAGAACCAGGAACAAGGGGCGTCCGTGGATCCCCGGATGGAAAAGGTCATGAAGCTGTTACACGCCTCCTACCCCGTTTCGCCACGTGGCGCCCTGCGGCCACCGGCCCAGGCTCCTACAGCGGAAACATCAAAGCAGACCAAGGGGCGAGGCACCGAACAGGACAAATCACGGTGACCGCGAACTTCATTGGGTACGCCCGCGTCAGTACCGCCGAGCAAAACCCCCAGATGCAGCAGGACGCACTGGATCGGGCTGGAGTCATCCGCACTTTCACCGACTACGCCTCCGGTTCCACGCAGAACCGGCCTGAATGGCAGAAGTGCTTGGAGTTCCTGCAGCCAGGAAACGTCTTGGTGGTCTGGAAGCTGGACCGCGTGGGACGATCCACAGCCGACCTAGCCCGCATCGTGACAGAACTGGACCAACGAGGCATCCAATTCAAATCTCTCACCGAGAGCTTCCTCGACACCACGACCGCAGACGGCAGGCTTATCTTCCACATCTTCTCCGCACTGGCAGAACACGAACGCAGCAGAATGCTCGAACGCACCCGGGCAGGACTCGAAGCAGCCCGTGCTCGCGGCCGCGTCGGCGGCCGCCCTTCAACCATGACCCAAGCTCAGGTAAACGCCGCACGCACCATGCACGCCGAGAAGACCCCCATCACAGAAATCGCGCAGGTACTAGGGGTTGGACGGATGAGCGTAAGCCGCGCCCTCGCTAAGCAACAGACAGCAGGCTAAGCAGAATCTCTGGCTAGTCTGGAATGGTGCCCTCACGACAAAATACTGCCCTTGTTCACGCTATCTGGGGGCTCGGTGGCCTCACTCTTGGAGCGTCGTTCGCTCTGTTAGTGGTGAAGAATTGGACTCCGGATTGGATCGAAGCCACTGGTACGTGGTTCGGAGCAATAGCGACAGTTCTTACTTTGCTTTGGGCAGTCAGGAGCTTTCGCTCAGATCAAGCAGAGCGTGAGAGATCTCGTGAAGAAGAACATCGAAAGGAAGTTGCAGCGGCAGCTGAACGGGAACGCCAGCGAGCCAAAGAAGCGAACAACGTGTCCGTCGCTCTTCAAGGAGGCGGTGGCTACGGGCGGGATAGCAATCAAGTGATGGACAGTGTTCACGTCGTAGTACAGAACCACTCTAAGTACGACGCCGTGATTAGAAGTATTTCTGTTGATCCAGCACTGACGCTGCAGGAGCAACTACCGGCAGGTTTTCGGGTCCCCGCTGGAGAATCGTTCAAGAAACTTACGAAGATTGAACCCGTTCCGGCCCGCCCCGAAGAGCTTAGCGGCAAACCCATGGACCGTTTCACCGCGTACATGAGCTACCGCCTCGATGGAACCGATTGGAAACGAACCTCAAACGGGAACCCAGAACCGGACTAGTGCCTTCGGCCGGTGTCTGAGCCATTGCCTAAGATCAAGGGATGAGCGAAGCCGCATCCGGACTGCCCGGGCCGATACCTCCATTTACCTATGACGGCAAGGTTGGCGAAGAAAAGCTCGGCGAACTTCTTGCTCTTGGCGCTGAGAAGCCCTACTTGGATTTCAAGACGGAACTCGACCTTGGTAATCCGACCAAAAAATTGGACTTCATTAAGGACTGTGCTGCCATGATGAACTTGCCCCGAGGCGGGTACCTCGTTATCGGAGCGAACGACGACGGCACCCCGGCACGGAACGCTGTTGTACCTACAAAGGAGATGTTCGACTCAGCGGCGCTTACTCAGATCGTAGGCGGATACGTCGATGCGCCGGTTGATATTCGTTCCCAGGTTCATACGCTCATGCTGCAAGGGGTGCAGGCATGTATGGCGGTCATTTACATAGCGCCACCAGCTGACGGCATTCCCGCTGTCATGTCCAAGGCAGGAATTGTGCCCAGTCCTACAGGCGGAAAGCCGATCTATCGCTTTCATGAAGGAACGGTTTTCACGCGTTTGGGAACAACCAACGCACTGGTGACTCACCAGACATGGAGACAGGTCCTAAGTAACTTCCGGGACCACGAACGTGCCGACGCCCGTCACGACAGCGATGAGCTGCTGCGGCGTGTGGTCCAAGGTTTTGGCACCACGGCAGCGCCTTCGCCCGTAGTCCCCGATCTTGGAATGGACGCTGCAACCTTCACGGAGTCAGTCCGATCTGCCTTGGTCCAAGAAAACGACCGGATAGTTCGGCGCTTCCTGGTTACGGCGAAAGGGGTCTACCTCTCGGTGGCTAGCGATGAAGAGCGGACGGCGACACTGAATCGCATTGCTGCGGTCGCTGTGGAGGCGCTTCTTCTGGGCGACCTGGCTGTCGTCAAGCATTCCATAGATGCTCTCTTCGAGCTGTACCAAACTCACCTCCTTCTTCCCACGAGAACAGAGGGTAAACAGCATGCAGCAGGCCGTTGGCTTGAAATCATTCTTCGGGTAATGGCCATTGGCGCAGCTGCAGTTCGTAGCGGCATGTACCAGGCAATCCCCGCCATTGTCCTGAGGCGAATCGGCGACGAAACGTACTCATATCGGTCCTGGATTCGTCATGGCCTGACGGAAGCCTCGCGAGCCAACTTGTTTGTGCGATCAGATGAATCTGGATCGGGTGGCAACCTGATTGCCTTCTCTGCAGAGCTGCTGCTCGAAAACCCGGAACTTCGTCCCGACATCCCCTTGGATGCCATATCCGAATCATCTGATGCCTTTGTCGATTCTCTGTGTCAGTTCGACTTCCTGTGGTGCTGCCTTTCGCTCGCAGCCGTCGGCGACGCCTCCGCCTCAGCCGCCTTCTATCCAAGCTGCGCCGCATACCACCAGCACAGAGTCATGCCCGTCATCCAGAAGCTTGAAAATGACGCTGAGATTCGAGGTGCAGTGTTCGGGGGCATCAAGGATCACCAGATCGCAAATGCCATCCTCGGCGTCATGGAAATGGCACACAAACAGTCTTGGAACTACGGAGGATGGTGGAGCAGGACGGAAGACCTATCACCCAACGGGTGGATCCGGCAGCAAGCAACCGAGACTGTTGCAATACGCAACTAACTGGGCCCGGCTGCACCGCTTCTGACCGGTCGAAAATTCGTATCTAGCCCCTCGCCCACATGGGCACGGCAAAGCTAAATCCTTCGGGCTTTTCCCGCACACATGTGGACGACGGGACCCAGCTGACCGCCTGCACACAACCACCACGTCACCACCGGGACACCCTCACCAGGGCGAGCAGTGGCCATGCACAGACTGGAATGTGCGGGGCAGTGGCTCAGTGGTGGTTCAAGCGCGTCGCGGGACTATTTATCAGCTTTGAAAGGCTTGCCTTCCGATGGGCAGGCAGGCAGGTCCGGGGAACCTCTCCATGCACTTCCGAGTGTCACAGCGGCTTTGATATCGCCGCAGTATTGGCGTTCCTCGACTACGGACTTCTTCAATCGAAGTACTGCTTTGTTCTCCGGGAAGTATGCATTGAGGTCGACGTCGGATTCAGAAGTGATGTAGACCAAGTACTCCGTGCCAGTGATCTTCACCCGCTCCTTTGGCAACCACATGGACGGCGTGTAGACAAACTGAATAACGATCAAGACCGTGAGGCTGGAAATGACCGTTGAGTACCCCCATCCCCGTTTTGACCGACCAGAAAAGAATGCGTAAGCGCCTACGACCAGCGGAAGTAGCGCGTCCCACCAAAGGTGGAATTGAAGAACCATCGGTGCCATAAGGGCGGCGAACAGGAAGACGAGAGTTACAACGTACTGGGGTCCGTGCGTATAAAGCTCTGCCGAATTAGGCTTGCTGATCTTTCCAGCCTGATATGCACAAATCAGGCTTAGTACGAACCCTAGGGAGGGGGACACTACCAGCAACATCTGTACAGCTGTTGAGGGGGATGCGTTTGCTACGAGTGCTGCCGCTGCCTCGGGATCCAGACCCGTCATTACAAGTGCTTTCATAACGAGGATGAGAGCGCCGGCCGCTGCTGCTATGGCGACGTACTTCAACACAACAGTACCGATTTCACCGACGGGAAGAGGGCGTCGCTCCGCCGTTACTTTGGTGACCTGACGGCCAGCCGATGCCATGTCATTGTGTCGGGCTTTCGATCGGGCGTGCAGAAACAGCTGCAGGGCTCCAAGCAGGGCGGCGTAGGTGAGCGCCCGTTGTCTGAGTGGTCGTTCCACCATGCTGTGTGATCCTGTCGTTTCTGGTGTGGGCTGGATGGTGAGTCTTGGGTGATCGCTGGGAGTACCCCGACGTGAATCCCCCTGCCGCTTGAGAGGTCTCCCCGCGCCTGTGGTTCCTGCGCCTGCACGTCCCCGGCCCCGCGCTACCAGTGTGTGTCGTCAAGGCTGAAAAACCCGGCCCCGCTCCCACGGTTCAACGGCAGCGCTCGTCGTGGACCATGGGATGCGGCGCCGGCTGGTCCGGGTCTGTGGTTGAGGCTCACCAGAGTTTTCGGAGGACACGGCGGATGAATCCGGGTGAGTTGGTTTGGAGGTGAGCTTCGAGCGCTGAGGAGAGTGCGGCTACTTGTTCTGCTGTGGCCAGTGCAGCTTCCCCTTCTGCAGTGGCTGCTTTCTGCGTTGTTGACGCCCGGGCGAGTTTCGTGAGGAGTAAATCGCAGAGCTCTTCGTATCGTTTTAGCTCGCAGTACCTCTTGAGGCGAGCTGTTGAGCGCGCCCAAAAATTGAAGTAGCTGAACGCGCAACCGAGTGCGAGCGTGCCCACCCCGAAGAGGAGAAGGGCTGGGACGGCGGGAGTGCTATCTGGTGTCCAGAGGAGCAGTACCGTGAGCCACGACGAGAGGACGGCAAACAGGGGCGTGAGCAGCCAGAGAGACCGCCACACATGCCCGCGGATCATCGCAACTGTCGTCTTGAAGGTCGTCAGCCTGGCGAGTCTTTTGAATCGAGTGTCGGTGTAGTCGTGGTCCAGTGCTTCATCGATCGCACCTTGGTAAGCGGTATTGAGGGCTCGCTTGGAGGACACCATGGAACGGCCTCCATTTGTCTTCATGAAGTCCCGCAGCCAAGCCCTGCGGCGGGCGATGGCGTGCCGTTTCAGGTCCTCTTCATCCATCCAAGACTTGCGTAAGTCACTGTGGAGGTCGTAGAGGCTGTCTGGGGATTCGCTGGCTAGTTCGAGTCTGTATGTAACGAGCGCTGCGACGATCACCACTATCAGGGTGAGAGCGGGGGTGTAGTTCGGAATCCCTGGTTCGATTTGGTGTGCAAATCCTGGAACGACGAGCACGATTGCGGCCAGGCTGGCGGCACCTGTGGTGAGTATGACCTTGATGACGTTGGTGATGTATTGCTTGCGTTGGTTTTCGGTTAGGCCAACCACGCGCTGTCGAAAGAATGAGACTTCGATGATTCCGATAGAGACTGAAATCAGGGCAAGGCAGGCGATGAAAGTCGATGCGAGGGTCGCAGCTATAACGAGAGGCTGGTCCATGGATTCCTTGTGTGGGGCACGCAGCTACAGAACAGGTTGTGCATGATCGTCGGCCGCTGATGGTGACATGCTCTGAAGTGGTTCCCTGACGATTGTGTGCAACCGGTCAGCTGGGTCCCGTCGTCCACATGTGTGCGGGAAAAGCCCGAAGGATTTAGCTTTTGCCGTGCCCATGTGGACGAGGGGCTACTGTTCCGATCCCGTTGTTGCGGGCGAGGTTTCCCGGGTAGTCCGTTTACCGCGCGGCCGACCGCCGGCTTTCCTGCCCGGGGTTTCCAGGCCGAAGCCGCGTAAGTCCGATTCGGTCCAGCCTGCACGCAGCGCGGCTTGGTAGTCCTTGGCGTACTTTTGGTCGGCTGCAGCGACCAGCTGCTGGGCTTCTTGGAGTTCGACGCTGCTGGCCGCCGCGTCCTTCACAGCGTTGACCTTGGCGTCCCTGGCAGCGTCAATTTTCGCGGCCGCTTTAGCGGCAATGTCGTTGATGTCCATGAGGGCAGTCTAGCGGTCCTGACTGACACCGATAGGTATGGTTTTTGGCGCGTCGTGCAAAGGGTGCGAAAAACGAGAAAATTCAACCTTGCGAAGCAAGCTATACACTTACACGGGTGTAAGTGGCTTGTCGCCCTCGACACTGGCGGTCGAGTACGGCACACTTGTCAGTGTGATCCCCGGTTAGGGGTCGCTGCGCTGGGCCTTTGAAGGAGGGATTGGGATGTCGGATGAAGAGAGCACTCATCGCCCCAATCTGTCCCGCCGTCGTCGTGCGAACACTCCGGCAGGAACGAAGAAGCGCCGTGACGTATGGGTCACGGTGGAAGAGGAAGCGGCGCTTGTTGCGAGGGCCGAACGGGAGAAAGTGACCGTTCCGAACCTGCTGGTTTCATCGGCCCTGGCAGAGCGCACCGACTCACCCACGGAGCGCCGCGCAATCGGCGCTGAACTCATGCAATTGCACAACATTCTTGCCCGTTCCTCGAACAACATCAACCAACTCGCGCGGCAGGCCAATGCCACGGGTGAGTTCCCAGTAGAGGCCCGTGAGGCTCTGAAGCATCTCCGGACCGTGGCTATGCGAATCGACCGGGCCATCGAGGGGTTGATGTAAGGAATGATTCCGAACATCACCCGCGGTTCGCGCATGGGTGGCCTGATGGTTTACCTGGCATCGACCGACTCTGACAAGACCAAAAACGCACACACTGAGCCGCACTTGGTGGCTGGTGATGCGGCCATCATGAGTTGGTACGACGACGGCGTGCTGGACAGGGATGACGCCCTTGCCATTGCCAAGCACCTCGACCAACCACGCAAGCTGTTCGGTGTTTCCGTTCAGATCAAGGACATGCAGTGGGATGCGGCCAAGAAAGAGCGCGTTCACGTTGGCTACAAGGACGCCAGTGTCTGGCACTGCTCGCTGAGTCTGCGGGCCGAAGAGGGCGCACTGACGGACCAGCAGTGGGGCGACATTGCCAATGATTTTGTTGATGCCATGGGCTTCACTGCAGCCAGTGGCAAGGCACAGTGCCGCTGGGCAGCCGTCAACCATGGCACGTCCGAGAACGGCAACCACCACATCCACATCGCCGTCTCCCTTGTCCGTGAGGACGGCACTAAGGCCTCTACCCACGGGGACTACAAGAAGGCGCAGCAGACCTGCCGGGAACTGGAAGTTAATTACGGGCTGGAACAGCTCTCCAGCGTGTATGCCACCCGTGGTTACGACCGCGCTGAGAAGGCCACCGCTGCACGGGACGAACGCGAGATGCACCGCTCGGCACTGGCGCGTAAAGTGCGGGCCAGTGCCAGTGCATCAGCAACGGAAGGCGAGTTCGTTCGCCGCGCCCGAAACACGGGAATGCTGCTCCGACCCCGCTACGCGAAGAACACGACAGACGTCATTGTCGGGTACTCCGTGGCCGAACGACCTAAGGCCGGAGAGCGTCCCATTTGGTTCGGCGGTGGAACCCTTGCCTCGGACTTGAAGCTTGGTGCTCTGCGTGAGGCATGGATGGATTCTCCGAAGCTTGCCACCGAGGCTGCGGCGGAATGGAACGCGGCAGCGCGCAACAAGCGAACGGTCTCCAAGACCGGTCCTGAGAAGGCTATGCCGTCTCCGCAGGTGTGGGTGGAGTACACCCGCAACGCGACAGATCTTGCAGAACAACTGCGTGCCATTCCGTTGGACGATCACGCCACCTGGGCGAAGGCAGCCCGAGACGTTTCGGGAGCCTTCGCGGCTTGGTCGCATCGTCTCGAAACCACACCTGGACCGCTGGCCGAAACCGCCGCTGAATTGTCCCGCACCGCGCAACTGCGTGCACCTCGCCAGCACGGCAAACCTGTCGCGCTGCCGTCCATTGCCGGCACCGCGATGTTGTTCCTGGCGGCATCGAGCAAGAACAAGACAGCGGCGCAGGCTGCGCTGATGGTGCAACTGGCGAACATGGCTGCGGCGATCTACGACATGCATCTGCAATCCGGTCGGACACGTGAAGCGGAGAGGATTCGGGCCGTCGTTGCAACCCAGCTCAAGCCCTTTGCAGCGACCATGCCCCGGCCCGTCAGCGTAGGGGCGACCGAGCAGGCAGTAGGGCTCGAACCTGCCCGGAACCCTGTGGAGCTCGGCCTACGCGGTATGGCACCTATCCGTCCCGGCTCGGTTGTTCCAGGAACAGCAACACCGGCCAAGACACCCACGCGTACCGGACGCGAATCCGGGCCTGTACTCGACCGATAAGAATCACACCACTAGTGCAAGGGGAACACCATGAGTGAATCAGACGGAATGGACGATGTAGTAGACGGTGGATTGCGGCAATCGCTGATGGTCGCCTCCCGTATTGCAGAGACTCTGGCTCGCAAACGACAGGAAGCCCAGCGGCAGCAGGAACACCTTGACTCACAGGCAGCTCACGAAGCCCAGGCGCGCCTTGCCGCCGAGCGTAGCGCCGCCCACGCAGCACTCGCACCGGTCGAAAAAGATCAATGGTGGGACAATGCGCAGCCATCGGACATCGCGACCGCTTACACCGTTGCAGAAGCATGGAAGGATCACGACCCCACTGCGTTGGCTGCGTCCGAAAGGATCCGCCAGGAAGTCTTTGCGCGGTACGGCATCGACACCCGAGACGTCGGCACGGACACCGCGTATCTTGAGTCGGGCATTCACACCGTCGCCACCGAAAGGGCACGCTTGGCAGCACCTGGAACCGCCGCGGGAGTGCAGGGCCAGGACGACCACAAGAGCCAACTCCAAAGTGCCATTGAATGGGCCGCAGAAGAAGACCCAAGGTTCTACGCCGAGTGGAGAAACCGCCAGGGATTCACGGACACCGTAGAGGACCAACGCTCCGTCGAAAAGGAACTCATTCAGTACTGGCAAACGGCAACTGCCCCTGCCGTTGGTCAAAGCACCGAGGGTGTTGACCAGACGCAAAGCAAGGCCGATCACCAGACCGATCTGGGCCGGGCTACGGGATGGGCAAAAGAACACGACCCGAAGTTTTACGACGACTGGAAACTTCGCCACGACTTTGCCGACACGGTAGCCGATGAGCGCAGCGACGAGAACAGGCTCATCCGGCATTGGCAGGCAGCTACAGGCGCCCAGCTGGCATCACAGTCAGCCGCAGTGGAACACGAAAAGGCCATGCAGCTCCTGGCCGCTGCCCGCGCCGAAGAACTCCGCGCCCAAGCGGCGAAGCTGGCGCCCCAGATGGAACGCCACCAGGTGCCCGTGGAGTACCTGGCCAACCCCGAACTGACCAAAGCACTCCGGCTGGCAAACAACGCGAAGACACCCAAGGCGTTGGAGGTAGCCGACGCGGCCGTGAAGGAGCGCCTGTACCTGATCGGCAAGGACGGCATCAACGGACCCGACATTGACCAGCTGCGGAAAGAAACGACCGCGAACGTCAACGGTGCAGGCGAGGAACACTTCAAAGACCCAGCGTTCGTCGACGCAGCCAAGAACCTCCACGAAGCCAAACTGTTGGCTGAGGGCGGATTCAAAGGCGACAAATGGTCAACGTTGGAGCAGAGGTACGAGCGCGCCGAAAAGGAACTCTTCGCACGCATGGAAGGGGTCGGCCGCGAGATAGAAAACCGGGTCACCGGCAACGACAGCAGCCGGCTCAAAGACCAAGGACTGAAAGCAGAAACAACCTCCGCCAACGACTACGGTTCGGCGGAACGGCAAAACGCGTTTGCGACTTCATTGGCTGACAGTGGGGCCAACGAATCCCAGGTGCGAGGCCGGGTCGCTGCTGAACGCAGCGAGGCCACACACCCTCGCGGAGCCCTGACCATGGGCAAAGGGGCTGCCAAGGCCAGAAAGACCCCCACGGGGGCCTCGAAGGGTGCTGAACGGTTCAAGGGCGGACCGTCCAAGTAGTCCGTTTCCAACCAAAGATAGGGCCACCGAGAATACTCGGTGGCCCTATCGTTTGCTGTGAGCGCCGTGGATCCGGCACCCTGGGACGAGTGCTAAGGGCTACTTGAACAGGCCGACGATTGCGCTGATGAAGCCGACAAGGGCAACTCCAGAGGCGAGTAGAAATTTGGCGCGGCTACGGCCACCGGACCCGAAGAGCTCAAACCGGGGCAGAACTATCTTGGTCCAGATGTCCACGAAGATGAGTCCAAGAAGCCAATGCCCACCCCAAAAAGTAAAGCCCTTGAAGGCCTCGAAACCAAACAAATTCCCAGCAGCGACGGTAAGAAGAATGGCCAGAAAGAAGAATACGGGATAGCTAAACCACAGCGACCGCATGAATGAATAGGGCGGTTGTTGCTGCTTGAGCAGCGAACTCAACCGCTCTATTGCTCCGTTTACCCACGTCACGTCTGATCCAGAAACAGTCACGGTCACTCCCCGCTCGCGCCTGAAATCAACCGAAAGTCGCGTGTCGCTGGAGTAAGAGCCGAAGGCGATCTCCAGGTTCTTCGTTTCCTTGTAGTTCAAGGTCTTGAAGATGTCATCCGGGCTGGCTTTGATGCTGCCACCATCAAAACGCTCACTGTAGACCCTGACTTCCAGCTCGCGAATTTTCTGCATGAAGAGCTGTTCAGAGAATCCCTTGGGTCGTAGCTCCGGACGCATCAGTGCGGCGGACAGACCTTGGTTGAATTGTTCTTCCTTAACGTCATCCTCGAACTGAACCACGGACGCTAGCACCTTCTGAGTCGCAACCATGTCTTCATGGTGGTCAGCTACCGCTTTCTCACGAATTTCATCCAGCTCGTCCTGCTGGTTCTTCACCGCTTCGTCATGGAGGTCTGAGCATAGGGCCACCACTCTTTTGAGGTCGTCGATGGATCCTTGCCACATGGGGATCTTGACGATTCTTTCCTGCATGCCGGGCATCCTGCGCGCCTCCACTGTCCTGCTTGCCAAGTTTTACTAGTTGAACAATTGCACATCTGTGGTGGGTTTCACCGACGAGTTAGGAGAAGTGACTGCATCATGACGGTCGACGGGAGGGACAAGGTCCGTGCTGCCGCCGCAGAAGAAGGGGACACCGCCGCGTTGGGGGCGCCCCTCTTTTTGAGTGGGTCCTAGGGCGCTTTTGCCGTGCGTCTAGGAACCAGCTGGGGTAATCCAGGAAAAACAGGCACAGGCCATCAGAAGATGAGGATAGACGCAGACGCGGCTACCCAGCTCCGAGCCGGGTTCAACCGGAAAGAAGAGGAATCCCGCATGAGGAAGGGAAAGAAGCAGCAGCCCCCATGGCCAATGTTCAACTTTGTCATTAACGCATTTCGTCTCGTGGTGGCGCTTATTCAGGATTGCTGAACCACATGATCAACGTAGAAAGAGGACCCCGCATGCTGGCGGGGTCCTCTTTCTGAGTGCCCTTTGTGAGCTTTGCCGCTGGTTTCCCCCGGAGGTAGAGCCTGTCACAAACGCGGTGCAGAGTTTAAGTATCAAGGACTCGGACCTCGTGGCGGGGTGGCTAACTCGCTTTATCGCGCCGCCCGTTGCGAATGATGTTTGCCAACTCAATGCCAAACAACAAGTCACGCGATATGACCATGGCCGGTACGGGTTTGTAGTCAACGTCGTTCGGGTGGGCAATCCCTGCGAAGAATGCTCTCACATCTGCATCCGAGTAGTTCTCACCGGTGGCGATATCAATGAAATGCATGCCCATATGTGATGCCAGCGGCAGGAGTGGGGCGTCGTGCCTGGTCTGGGGACTGGGTATCACGATGGCGGCCAGCTTCTCAAGAAGGAGGCCAGGGAGGGCAGGCGCGCCGCCTAGGGTCATGATGCTGAGATCGGTTTCGAAGAGTGGACGTACCTTTGCTCGATCCTTGGCCTGTGCGGCGACAACCGCGACCCAGCCCTCCCGAACCTGCTCCACGGACTTCACAGGTTCCAGAAGTTCGAGGATCATCGGCTCGCCGGTGTGCGGATCAATCGAGTTCAAGTGTGAGGCCCCTACCTGGCCTGTGTACACCCAAGCCATCATTGTCGAAGAGGAGGTCACCGTTACGGAGACGACAGGTTCGGCCGGAGCTCCCTCCACCTTGCGATACAGAATCACATTTGCCGAGTATCCGAACCCGACAGTGTCCTGCAACGCGCTGCCATCGATGGCATCTAGCTGCCACACGAGAGTTCCCGCTGGTGCGGCCCCGCACTTGGCCCAGTCCCGCTCTGATGCTTCCTCGCCCACAACAATCGAACCAGGGACGCGCTCCCTCAACTTCTCACTGATCAGGACATGGGCTGCTACATCATTGTCCGTTTGCGCCAAGCCGATGTCGCTCAGCCGAGGGTTGGCCGCCTTGATGAGTCGCTCCAGGTGACGCCAGCGATCATGGGCTGGCATCTTGCGCAGATAGACCTCGTCGTCCAGGTCAATCGTTCTGCTCGGCAGCGGGTATTGGCCCCGCGCAACGGCCTCTGAGAGGCCATGATGGAGAATCATGGCGACATCGCGGACGAGATTCTGCAAGATCGGCTCGGGATCTTGGGGATGGTTCATTACTGCCTCCTGGGCTCTGGGGGTCCAGGCACACAAACACACGCGCCGTAGAGCAAATGTAAGTCACATCCTCGTAATTTGGAACTCTTGTATTTCGACTACATAGGCTGCTAGTCTGTGCTGGTCGCGTCGATCGGGGGCAATCTGGGGAATGATCGGCGCGTTAGTCATTGGCTCTACTACGGAGGCTAGATATGCCAAAAGTCCATAACGCCGCCTCGCGTCGTCCTGGGGAGACGAAGCCGACCACGGAGCAACGCGGCGCTCGGGCAGTTACAAATCGACGGGCCGAACGGCCCGCCACCGTGAGATTGGATGACGCGCGACTAGGGCTCATTACGGCTCTGGGAGTGATCGACGAAACCACGGTTGCCGAACAGGTACGTCTGGCTGCAGATTCCTACATCCAAGACCGCCTCAAGGACTCTAATTTGCCTGCAAAGGTTGAGGCCGCGGTTGAAAGGTACCGTCAAGGCTTCGCTTCGCTTCTCGACGGACAACCAGGAGCGGGGGTTGATTCTCCCGCAGCGCCGGCAAGGGATATTCGAAGCGAGAAGCAAGTTACGTTGCGTCTGGAGCAGCGGACCATCGACTTTTGCACGAGCCTTGCCTTGTTGGACGGCACTACGCTCGCTGATCAAATAAGGGCGGCCATCGACGCTTACACTGGCGAGCGCCTCCGCGATCCGAAATTGGAACGACTGACGCAAGCGGCCCGCAAGGACCAAGACGAACTACTTGCCCGTTTGTCGAAATCTGCTTAAAGCCCGCCGGCCGAAGAAGACTCCAGTCACGTGCGAAGGCTGGGCTCAACCGCGGGCTACTCCACCAGCGTCTAACGAAGTCCTCATGCATGGTTCTGCTTTCTGTGTGCATGGGGGCTTCGTGCGCGCCTTGGATATCCTGATCAACGCCCGTCACATGAGGGCAGATATACCCCGTCCTCCTGCTTATTCGTTTTGGGTGGAGGTAGAGCCTGACACCAACATGGTGTCAGGCTCTTGTCGTGCCGTATCAGCGCGTCCGGAACGTGCCGGGCCTTCAACATCGGGAGGCCTTCTCGTGGTGAGGCTGCGTTACGGCCAATTGTGCCGACAGACATTCTTTCGAAGGTTTCGAGGCAGAAACTTGTCGATCTCATCATCGGAAAAGGTGAGGTCCTCCTGCTCCTTCAACGCTTTTTGGGCCGAACGGTACGCTTTGTAGCTGGTGTCGGGCGCTGACCGGTACACTTCCTGCGTTTGGGCGCTGAGTTGTTCCCTCTGGCGCCTTATTTCAGAGGTAGACAGGGCATTTCCCATCACATCTGCCAATAAGTGGACATAGCTGTCTCGGATCTTGAGCAGGGACTTGGCGGCTTCACGATGCTCGATGGCCTCTTGCCTCGGGTTGAAACTGAGTTGGTACAGCGTATAGCCGGCCGTGACAGTAGCAAACCCCAGGGTCACGTACAGGAACGCCTGGTTCGCGCTTTGGAGGCTTGTCAGGACGCCGCCGAATGTCAGGGCGTTGAGGACGACATTGACCCACTGGGAGATCGAAGCCTTACGGCTACACTGCTCCCGGGCTTTCTCATGAGTTTTGTGCGTGTATGCGACTCGGCCGAACTCTTCCCTAATCAGGTCAAAATTGGAGTCGGGGCTCCTGCCGAAGAACCTTCTACCCACCAAAGTCCATCCAATCCTAAGTAGTATCGTTCCTCACCGGAACCGAACAAGCACCGTCAATGCCCGCTTGGCTCGACGTGGATTACTGAAGTTGTTCGAGCGCTTGCTTTCCCTGCATGTGGCTAGGTACGGGGTGCAACAGATGCGACTGGTCCTCCGAAGTCTCCAGACTTGGGTCGTCACCGAACCAAATCCCCGTGCCTTTCCACATCTCGTAATGCAGCAGCCATTCCGAGGCCCAGGGGAGGGTCGTGTCCACCAGGAGCATTTTCGGGGACCATTGGCCCGCCTTGTTGAGGCACAGGGATCCGTCGTCCCATATATGGGGGAGGAGACCTTCAGCATTTGGTTGAAGTGATGGATGCTGTACGGTGACGACGGGATTCTTCCCGACTTTTAGGGAAACTTCGACGGTGTATTCCCGAGCTAAAGCCGACGGTTTTAGCCGGCCTTGCCAGAAGAGGCTGTTGGGGCCGAGTCTCACTGAACCGTCGGGAAAAACGCTCCTCAGCCCCAGCGCTTGCTGGCTGAGGGTTAGATGACCCGAGCTCACACGCGGCCTCCGTGGAAGTCATGCTTTCGGACGGGTCGTGTCGTGGCCGCCGTTCCGGTAACCGCCAATGTCGCCGCGCCATGCTGTGCACGCAGGTCTCCCGATTTTCGTGCTTCAACTAGGGGGTTGCTCAATGCCCGGGCTCCAGCAAAGGCTGCGTTTTCTCCGAGTACCATCTGCACGCCCTTGAGGACGTTGTCGTTGCCGCTGCGAGCAGCGATCGCGTTGATATCACGAGACACGGCCTCCGCCCACTCAAACATTGCATTGGCACGCCACCGCTCATCGGCCCAGCAGTCTGCGAAGTTCTCTTCAGGCATCACAGGATTGGCAACGACATATTGCCCGTTAGCTACCTTAACGTGAGTAGCAATGCTGCCGGCAATGCCCTGCAGGACTTCAAACAGGTTCTCACCCTGCTGGTAGGCGCGTGCGGCAAGCGTCGTGATGACGATTGAGGAAGGACGCTCGTGCAACCGGCCAGTGAAGTAGATATCGCGGTGCCGTTTCAGTGCTTGGACAGCGAGTTGCAGCGTTGTCTTGCGGGTCCAGTTGGGCACGGCGTCCACGTCTACGCCACGCTTCGCCAGCAGAACTTCCTTCAGCAGCACCTCTTCAAGGGTCACCTGCTTGAACCACAATGCGTATCCACGCGGATCAGAGCGTTGCCAAGACCTTACGTCGTGATCCGTGATTAGGATGCCGTCATCCGAGCCTCGTTCTGGGGAAGTATCCGGGACTGCAGGGAGGACATCCATGTGCATGCCGGGGTATTCAAGCGTCCAGCACCGCTCGCTCTCGACCAATGAGGAATTTGCCTGTGATGCCGTGAGGAACTTCCTTAGACCGGCACCTGTGTCTTGTTTCAGCTCCACTTGCGTGGTGGATGACGCCTGGATGCCACGCAGTACTACGAGGTCTATGTCGACGTCGTCGTTGCGGTGAATTCGTCGGGTCATGGTTCCAAGGGCGAATGAACCTTGGACGTAAACGCGGTTATCGGCTGTGGATTCCGCCCAGTGCTCATCAAGCGTCTCCCCAAGGGCTTGGTAACGGGAGGTGACCAGGCCTTTCTCTTTCTCTGTGATGTCCAACGTGGATATTCCCGCGCCAAGAACCTTTTCGAGGTCTCGAAAGCCTGTACGTTCAAGTGAGATTGTCATACCACTCCTAAAAGATAGGTGTGGCCACGGACCCCTCCGCGCGACTCGCCGAACATTTCTTGAGCAAGTCTTGAGGATGTAGGCTCTTTTCATCCCGGTCGCAAGGGAATGAAAACAGCCTCAGTCGGTAGCCCCTAGCCTCAAAGCGGGATTACCCTGAGGCTTTTTTCGTGTCCATCGATGGACGCACATAAAACACTACATGTAGTGCAAGCGCCTCGCTGGAACCCCAAGATGATGTATTACAAGTATGTCATTCAATCCACCGCTCGTCCACAGGCAAGGGCTCTCAAAATGTCCGCGATTCCGCCGAAGTGAGAGATGAAATCCACCCCCTGTGGACTACTTAGCCACATTAGATCTCCTGCGTGTCGCCGAGTGTCGGCGTGTCACCCTTACCATTTCGGGCCCGCTCGCACTCATCTTGCTCATTGCCGTCAAGGGCGTAGCTAGTGAGCGGCGAGGACCCGGAGGGCGGCTTCCTAAGTCTGCAGCGCGCTGGAATCTCCCGATCGTGGCTGTCTCGATTGTGCTGCCTTCGGGGGACCATCCGACGGATGCCCGTACCGGCTGTCGGAACTTCGGGTAGCCGGGGGTCGAATACCCGAGCCCCGGTAAAACTTTTCAACGAACTGTCGGATTTCCGACAGTTCGGCTTCCCGAGACTCAAAAAAGCTTATTCTGAGACCTAAAGAAGCTATAAGCTTATGAACATGACCGATACAGTTGTGGCGCTCATCGTTGACATCGTGAATTCCCGCCAGCTCAAGGACCGCGTCGGGGCGCAGCAGTCCATCCGGTCCGTTTTCGATGACGCCGGCCGGAAGTATCCAGCCCTTCGGCCCCTGTGGCCAACTGTGGGGGACGAGTTCCAGGCCGTGTTTAGGACCCTCCGTGAAGCCCTCTTGACGACAACCTTGGTTCGTCTAGCGCTTCCTGAAGACGTCGACTGCCGGTTTGGGGTGGGGCGAGGAGAGACGACTGATATCGACCCGTCCGCCCCAGTAGCTATCCAGGATGGATCGGCTTGGTGGAATGCACGAGAGGCCATTGAAATAACACATGCCAGGGAGCATAGATCTGAGCCTTATCTGCGGTCGTGGGTCGTTTCGAGCAACCTCAAGGAATCAGGGACCGTGGCGTTAGCAAACAGTTTCCTACTGCTACGTGACTCGCTAGTTAGCTCAATGCGACCCCGCGACCGTAGGTTAGCCCTTGGCGCACTCTTGGGCTCGTCACAGTCGGACCTCGCACAGCGCGAAGGGATCAGTCAGTCTGCCGTCTCGCAGAGTCTTCGTCGCTCAGGAGGATCCGCGCTGGTTGCAGCACAGCAGGAACTTATGGAAGGCAAATTTCGGTGATCGGCTCCACACTTCTCCTGCTGATTGGGCTTGTCGACCTCGCAGGGGGCTGCTCCGGCAAGGCTAGCATCGCACTTCGAGTGTTGGCCCTTCTGGGGGTACCAGCGCTTGCCTTCTGGGGTCTTGGGATGAACCCGATAAGCGCCGGTGCCTGCGCGTTGGCTGCTTGTGGCTGGATCTGGGTTTCCAGGGTGCCCTCGTCGAAACCGTCAGGGAGGCCATATAAGGAACCCCGTCAGGCAGCTCCTCGGCTCTGGCCAGCCATACTTCTCTTCTTGTCGGTTTTTGGGATCAGCGCCTACGACCGCAGCTTCGAAACTGCAAGCGGTTTCCTCGTTGACATGTATTCTCTTACTGATCCGAGTTTCGCCTCACTGTTCCCCCTTGAAGTCAGCATGGCCGCCATGGCGGTTGCTGTCTTCTTAACCAGGAGCGCCAACATTGTCACTCAGTCAGCACTTGAATGGGCCAAAAAAGAAGACTCCAAGGCGGTGATCGAAGACCCTGCCGGGGAAGAACTGGAGAGCGCCGAACCTGAGAATAAGTGGGAACTGCTCATCAGCAAGAGAAAGGTCGCAAGCCTTCGAGCAGGTCACAAATCGGAGCCCGGGCCGAAGCTCAAGGGCGGCAGGCTCATCGGCCCTATTGAGCGGCTCCTTATCGTCGTCCTCGCTTTCGCGGGTGCTCCGCAGATTATCGCGGGGCTGGCGGCCGCGAAGGGGGTCGTTCGCTTTCCGGAAATTTCCGAGGATCGAGCCTCGGGCTCTAAAGCGGAAGAGTTTTTGGTCGGAAGCCTTGCAAGCTGGGCGATGGCGGCAGCCGCGATCCTCTACCTGACGCTAGTTCGCAGCAGCTAATACCTGACATCTTATAAGTCATTAGCTAATGAGGTTCGTTAGTACTCACGTAGCACTCGCGTCGGCCGTGCGCGCTGCCTACTTCAAACCGACCACGTCTCCAATTTGGACAGGAATCCATCCAGCCCTTTACCGCGTGGCCACCCCTCTTGTCGGCCTCCCTCGCTCAGCCAAACGGCGATGCGTCTGAAACCGCGCAGGATCCTCCTTTGAGGTCGGACTTCCATTGCCGCGAGATATGTCCAGTCATACTGTCAACTTTACATAAGGTCAATTATCGGCGTCTTAGCACCTGTGATTTGACGTGTGATTTAAGGGTTGAAACAAACTGTCATCGATGGCAGCATGGAAGCATGACAGCAGTTGCAGGCGCCCGCGGAGGGCTGAAGGCCCATCAAGACTCGATCAGGTTGCCCGAAGCCGAGCTGGTTCGTGACCTGCGGGACATCCTGGGTGCGAAGCTGGTCGCCTACATCGGTTCAGTCAAGGAAACCCGCGCCGTCCGGCAATGGGCCGACGGCGAACGGAAGCCATCGGCCGAGGTCATGACCCGGCTCCGGCACGCCTACCACGTGGCGGCACTGCTGGCTGAACGGGACTCCCGTGCGGTGGTCCAGGCGTGGTTCCAAGGCATGAACCCGCAGCTGGATGACGTCCCCCCTGCCCGGCTGCTGCGGGAAGGCCACGTGGACGAGGCCGCACAACAAGTCCTCGCCGCGGCCCGGGCTTTCGCGGCCGCCGGCTGAGGTATGGAACTGAATGAACTGACGATCGTCCCGGCCTCGGTCACCGTGTGGCGGATCGGTTTCCGCCCGGAACCGTGGGCGTGGAGCGGCTGGGAATGATCCACTAACGGGCGTTTTCCTGGGCGCTGGGACGACCTGCACGGTAACTTCCGCACCGTCTACGCCGGCTCATCGCTGAAAGCGTGCCTCTTGGAAGTCCTTGCTGGCTTCCGCCCCGATCCACGGCTCGCCGCGGAGCTGGACGAGGTCATCGAAGACGAGGAAGACGAGGTCCTGTACCCGAGCATTCGACCCGGAGAAGTACCCCGGGAATGGCTCGACGCCCGAGCCGCGGCCCGCGCCGAACTCAGTGGAAACTACTGTGCCGTCACCGCCTCTGCCACCGTGAGTGCACTGTATCCGCACTTCGTCGCCAAGGCATTGAGTCTCGGCCTGACGGATTTCGACGCTTCGGCACTCAAGGACGCCAGACCGAGACAACTGACTCAGGCCGTCGCCGCGTGGCTGTACGACACGACCACGGTCGACGGCGCGACCTTCCGCTCCCGCCACGGCGATGACCTTCCAACTGTGGGCCATTTTCGAACGTCCAGGTGACCCGCCTACCAGTCCGAAGCTGGGCCAACCACGACTCGTCGACCTGCACCACGTGGCCGCAGCCATCCAGGAAGCCTTCACTGCTCTGGGACTGAAATGGCGCCTCGACTAGCATTACCCCCCGGGTCATCATCGGAGGATCTGGCCGGCGTGAATGGCCAGCGGGCTTTCCTGAGGCGATCTACACCCCGCAGCCGCGACTGCGAAGTGAACCTTCCGTTGGCTTCTTCCGACGGCGCCGATGACATCCACGTTTACACCGTGGATGTCACTACAACTGGTCGTATCCCTCTTCGAGGTCGCCATGACTAAGAAGGCGCAAGGGGAATCGCTGGGTGGCGCCCAGAAGCGTGGATATCCGCTCCTGCCATCTGGTCCAGGGCCGTTCGCCCGGTGATGAAGGCTTTGAGGTTCTCAGCGGATCCAGTCCCGCCTCTGGCGAGGTATTCCACCCAAAGCTTCGAATGCCACCTACCGAACCGTGCGCCTGGTGTGGTTGTTCGCGGCGGTGATGTGATCAGGCGCCGCCGATGCGGGTGCGGACGGTGCGGTAGGCGAACTCGACGAGGTAGTCATTCAAGGCGTGGCTGGCTTTTTCTGCCTTCTCGGCGTCTCGCTCCAGCACGCTGCGGAGAATGCTGGCATGTAGAGCAGAGCCTTGGCTGATTTCTGCTTGCTCGTCCCTAACGTGAGTGATCCAGAACCGGCGCGAGAGCCCTTGGAGTGGCGCCATCGCATCGGCGAGATATTCGTTGTGGCTCGCAGTCACGATCATCATGTGGGTTTCTTTGACCGTCTCAAGGTATTGCCGGAGCGTGAACCGGTCTGCTTCCAGCAGTTCCACCATCTCCTGCATAGCCTTGCGATCAGTTGCCGATGCGGTCTGACAGGCCAAGCGGACGGCTAGGGCCTCCAGCACCCGGCGTAGTTCAAGCATGCGCAGCTGGGCCTCGACGGATGCAGGCGGAACGAGCACACCTTTGTTCGGGTGGATCTCCACCAGCCGGTTCCGGGCCAACTGCTGCAGCGCTTCCCGGACCGGAGTCCGCCCGAGACCGGTCCTCTCCATCAGGACGGCCTCCGAGACAAGTGAGCCCGGCGCCAGTTCTTGGAAGACGATGAGGCGTTCGATCTCGTCGTAGGCCTGGGCGGCCTTTCCCTGCTGCATCATGGCACCACTCTATCCGAACCCCTTGCACAACCGATATATTGGTCGCATACTGGTCAAGCGCGCACCGCAATTTTTCCAACTTTCTATAGATTCGAGGTCTGCAATGGCGAAGACCGTTACCGTTGAGCGGCGCTCCATTGACTTCATCCCACCCGAAGAACGGCATGGGAAACCGAGGAGCCTCCTGTTCGTGTGGTTCGCCGCGAACACTTCCATCACGGCGGTGGTGACCGGGGCGTTGTTCGTCATCCTCGGCAACAGCGTGCTGTGGTCCATTCCGGCGATCATCCTGGGCAACGCTGTTGGCGGGTTCTTCACCGCCCTCCACTCGGCGCAGGGCCCCAAACTCGGCGTCCCGCAAATGATCCAAAGCAGGGCCCAGTTCGGATACTTCGGGGCCATCCTGCCCCTCGTTCTGGCCCTCATGATCTACGTCGGTTTCTACGCCACCGGGCTGGTCCTTGGCGGTCAGGCGATCGGCACTCTACTCCATGTCCCCGCGGAGGTGGGCGCCATGGTCTTCGCGCTGATGTCCACGACCCTGGCGATCATCGGCTACCGCTACATCCATAAGTTCTCCCACATCGCCGCTGTCCTCAGCGCCGTGGTGTTCGTGATCCTTCTCATCCGCATCATGGCCGACGGAAACATCGGAACCATAACCGAAACGAACGCCTTCGATGGCGCGGCGTTTGTCCTGGGGGTCTCGCTGTCAGCATCCTGGCAGCTCACGTTTGGGCCATACATTGCCGACTACTCACGCTACCTCCCCGAGAACACACCCAAGCGTGCCACGATCGGCTGGACCTTCCTTGGCAGCGTCCTGGGCGGTTCACTCGCTATGATCCTCGGTGCCCTCGCCGCGGCCCTCGGCGGCAAGGCCTTCGGCCACGACCAGGTCGGTTACCTCGCCGGACTGGGCGGCGCGATCTGGCCGCTGGTCCTGCTCGCGGTCATCTGCGGCAAGCTCACCGGCAATACGCTCAGCTCCTACGGCGGCTATATGTCCCTGGCTACCATCATCACGAGCCTCACGCGACAAGACAGGGTCAGCCCACGCCAACGATCGCTCTACGTTGTGGCAATCTCGGCGGTCTCGTTGGCGATTGCGCTGGCCGCTACGGACAACTTCCTTTCCAACTTCACCAACTTCCTGCTGTTCCTGCTCTACTTCATGACCCCATGGTCGGCCATCAATCTCGTGGACTACTACTGGGTCAGAAAAGAGCGCTACAACATCGCCCAACTCTTCCTCCGCGACGGTGAATACGGCCGCTTCAACAAGGGAGCCTTCCTGGCCTACGCCATCGGCGTGCTGATCCAGATCCCCTTCATGAACAGCACCCTCTACGTCGGACCCGTAGCCAACTGGCTCGGCGGCGCCGAGATCGCCTGGCTCATCGGCCTCGTCGTTGCTGGCGGTCTTTACTACGCCACTTCACGTCGTTTCGCACTCCAAGTGTCCACCGCAGACCAGGGCCTGGAAACCACCGTCCCGGCAACAGCAAACACCAGCACCAAGGAAACCTCATGAAATACGATCCCTCGCAAGAGCGCAGCCCACTGCCCTACTCCCCCTTCAAGAGCTGCACCGTCCCACGCCCTATCGGCTGGCTCTCCAGCATCAGCCCAGATGGGGTGGAAAACCTCGCCCCCTACAGCCAATGGCAAAACCTCACCTTCGACCCGCCCATGGTGATGTTCTCCGCCAACCAATACCCGGACGGACGACGAAAAGATACAGTCCTCAACGCAGAGCAAACAGGATGGTTTGTCTGGAATATGGCCACCTACGACCTCCGTGAAGCCGTCAACATCAGCGCTATGGCCCTGCCCTTCGAGGAAAACGAATTCGACCGCGCCGGCATCACCAAGCGCTACGCGGAGCTCTCCCCCACGCCCATGGTGGCCGAAAGCCCAGTCCACTTCGAATGCCGCTACCTTTCGACCCACCGCATGACCGGGAACTCCAACGTCGGCACCATCGACATCGTCTTTGCACAGGTCGAACGCATCCACATCAACGATGAAGTCCTGACCCCCGACGGTCGACTCAACATACAAAAAATCAGGCCGCTCGCCCGAATGGGCTACCACGACTACACCTCCATCACCGAAACATTCGAGATGAAGATCCCCCACGCCTCCGAGGACGAAGCCTACGGCCTGGCCGGCCAACCCGCCTGAACAACCCCAGCACGCGGCCTCTGCTCAACCCCGGGCAGAGGCCGCAGCCACCAATAACGCAGAAAAGGTCACCTTAAAGACACGCTGCCCGCAACCCCTGAAAGCCTCCGACCGAGGCGGGGCACTGCCGTCCATGCCGTCTGCCACCACTAAAACCAAAACGGATGACGCCACGGTGCGTGCAAGATCCATGCCCTGTGACGCATTGCTAGCTTGACGGAATATCCGTTATCGGCATCCAAAGTACGGGAGTAGAAGTAGCTGCGGGAACTCCCGTCGTCTTCAACACCGAGCCCTGCCGGATCGACAAGTGTGAACGGCAACGTACGGTGAAAGGGTTCTGCAAAAGCCACTACAAGCGCTGGCTGGACCAAGGACGCCCCGAATTGGAGTCATTCCTCGCCAGCCCCGGCCCATTACCCGTAGGCGACGGCCCCTTGGCGGCATGCACCGTCACCTGGTGCCGCTTCGGTTCGGCCAGACGCGGCCTCTGCATCAGCCATCACGGGTTCTTCAGTCGTTCCAGCGAGACCGACGTGAATAAGTGGCTCGCTACCCTCTCCCCCGAGCCAGCCACCGAACGGCCCGAATGCAGGCTCGCGTTCTGCGACCTCTGGGCCCAAGGCAACTCGCCGTTGTGTCTGAACCACAAGTCCCGCTGGCACGCCATTGGCACACCGGATATCGACGAGTTCGTCGCCCGGTGCGAAAGCGTGGGCCTGGACCGGTTCGATTTCCGATGCCTGGCAGATCGTCCCCAGCTGCGGCTTGAGCTCCAGCACGCCCTGCAATGCCGCCACGATGAACGCCGGGCCAGTACCCGCTCCTCCGTTGTGACGCCCGTGATCCGGCTCCTCACCGACAGCGGCGTCACCTCGCTGCTGGAGTGGAATCTTGGCCAGTGGGCAGCGTTCTATAGCGCCGGCCGGGTGGGCCGCAGTCACCGCCACAACGGGCAACTCGCATTCCTGCGATTTGCCTACACCCGGCTCGAAGACCTCGCCGCCGGCACCGGCTGGGAGTCAGAGTATTCCCGCGACGTCTGGGCCCTGCACCGCCTCGGCTACACCGACACCCGCGGCACCCTCCGCTTCGACAAGATCCCGCAACCGTGGCTGCGCACCCTGGCAAAACGCTTCATCCGATGGCGGCTGACCAGCGGCAGGGAAATCATCCAAGCCCGCATCGACCTCCTCGCCCTGAACCGATTCGCCGCGTTCCTCGCCCACACCATCCCCCACTCCGACGGCCCGGACTGCATCGACCGCGGCATCCTGGAACGCTTCCTCGCCGAACTCGCCCGGGATAAACGGGCCGTGACTTCCCGTGGCCGCGACATCAGCTCCCTGAACGCCTTCTTCGCCGCGATCCGCCGCCACGACCGGGCCAAGGACCTGCCGGCATCGGCGAACTTCTACCCCGAAGACTTCCCACGACCAGCCAAACGACTGCCCAGAGCCCTGGCCGATCACATCATGGCGCAACTCGACCAACCCGAAAACCTCGGCAAATGGACCAGCCCCGACAGTCGGCTACTCACACTGATACTGATGCGCTGCGGACTGCGCGTCGGGGACGCCTGCAACCTGGTATCAGACGGCGTGGTCCGTGACGGTGACGGCGCCCCATACCTTCGCTATATGAACCGGAAGATGAAACGCGAAGCCCTCGTACCCCTCGACGAGGAAGTCCATACCGCCATCCTCGATCAGCAACGACGCGTCCGCGAACGATTCCCCGAAGGCAGCAACTGGCTGTTCCCGGCCCCGAAGATGAACCCCGACGGAGCAAAACCGCTCACCACACACTCCTACCGCGGACAGCTTGAAGACTGGCTGGAACGCTGCGACATTCGCGACGAACACGGGCAAGAGGTGCGCTTGACTCCGCATCAGAGGCGCCACACCTTCGGGACAACACTGATCAACCGCGACGTTCCTCAGGAAGTTGTCCGGGTCCTCCTCGATCACACCTCGGCGGAGATGACCGCCCATTACGCCCGGCTGCATGACACGACCGTGCGTCGCCACTGGGAGAAAGCCCGCAAGGTCAACATCAACGGCGACACCATCACCATTGACCCGCAGGGACCACTCGCCGAAGCCAGCTGGGCCAAACAACGCCTCGGCCGCGCGACGCAGAGCTTGCCGAACGGATTCTGCGGGCTGCCGGTTCAGAAAACCTGCCCGCACGCCAACGCCTGCCTGACCTGTCCCATGTTTGTCACCACCGCCGAATTCCTCCCCCAGCACCAAGAGCAGCGCCGCCAGACCGTCCAGATCCTCTCCGCGGCCGAGGCCCGCGGACAGACCCGGCTCATCGAGATGAACCAGGCCGTGCTGCACAACCTGGACCGCATCATCGACTCCCTCGACGACACCGCACCAGCCGAGGCCGCCGGATGAACCGCCCCGACAACAGCCGGCACCTGATCAAAGCTGCACAGCAGCGCGCCGCTCTCACCCGGTCCAAAGCCGTCCAAGCGCTGCGCACGCTGCACGCGGAAGGCCGACCGGTCACCTTCGACGCCGTCGCCAAATACGCCCGAGTCTCCCGGTCCTGGCTCTACACCCAGCCCGACCTCCGCGCCGAAATCGAACGCCTCCGCCAAAACCACGCCTCAGCGGAGCCCACACCGGCATCACAGCCACAGCGGGCAAGCGAGGCCTCGCTACGGCAACGACTCGAAGCGGCCAACGACAGAATCCGACGACTCAACGACGAGAACCAACGACTGCGACAGCAACTCGCACACGCCCTCGGACAACGCCGCCAAAGTCCATCACCAGACCCCGCGACCATCCCGAATCCATAACAGATCCACGAGAATGAAAGGACACCCAATGCCACCGTCATGCACGTCCCGGACACACCCACCAACCCAAAACCGCAGGCCAGAGGCACAGGAGCCCGACGGGCTCAAGATAATGCAGACGCAGGTTGGCCACTCCTATGCGTCGACTACCGGCCTCTATACCTCGGTATCGTCGGACTTCAAGCAGAAAACCGTGCAGCAGATGATTGCACGCCGCATCGCGAACTTGGAGGACCCAGGTGCCTGAACAGCGCCGGATTGGCTACCGCTGGAAACCTGCGAGCCCTGATGACAAAGCAGAACCTCTGGAAGACCACCGAACTGATGCCGCTCCTGAAATCCCGTGGCATCAACCTCTCCGAAAGCCAGGTCTACAGGCTGGTCACCTCGACGCCGGAGCGCATTCCGGCAAAGACATTCGCGGTGCTCTGCGACGTCCTGGACTGCACCCCGAACGACCTTTTCGAACCTTTCGTGGAGATGCGCGCCGCGGCGACAGCGAACGCCCCGAAACGCAGCGAAGACCTCGGCATCCAACCAGGAAACCCGATCGCACGACGTGTCCGACTCGTCGCTCCCGAAGACGGTGAGTAGGCCACGCAAAGAAGAGGACCCCGTTCGCTGGCCGGTCCCCTGCGTTCGCTGCGGCCAGCACCACCAAACGGTTGCGCGTTGGCCCGACGGCGGAGTCTGCGGCTACTGCTATCAGCAGGCAAAACGCACCTGCGGGGTCTGCGCCTGCGGCCATGACCGGGCCGCCGCCATCCTCATCCTCGTCTTCGGACAACAAGCTGAAAACATCGCACGTCTAACCTGGGACGACATCAGCGTCACCGGCGGCGTGGACCAACGGCCGACTAACGGTCGTGAGCAGTTTCCTTGCTCCGCAGCTTTTTGCCCTTGCCACGGTGTTTCGCTGAGTTGCTAGCCTTGCCGACATCTGCAGCCGTGAAGGTTAGGGCCATCGCTCGGTGGCAACCCTAGCTATGACTTTTCGCAAATTCTGCAGCCGCGGACCAGACAGACCCATCTACAACCGCAACATCACAGTTACGTCAGTGTGGTGTCCTCGACAGGGACAGTTTGCTGTCGTGGCGCGTTGTCCTTTTTAGCGGGATAGCTTCTCCCTGTCCGGCTCCATATCACCGATGTGTCCGGCGGTGTTGGCTGCTAGGACTCGGGCAACGAAGGCGCTGTACTCGTCCATGTAGTGGCGCAGGAATTTCGCGGTGCGTTCATCCTTGACTTCGCCCCCTTCCCCAAACACGTCCGCGTCGTAGTGAACGTATGCTTCAGGCGAATTCAGCTGGGGTGCGTCTAGGAAGCTAAGGATGCTGCGGAAGGATGACTGCATCACGGCGGTGCCGATACTACCCGGGGAGGTCCCGATGATGCCGGTGGGTTTACGGGCGAACGAATTCGATCCCCAAGGACGAGAGCCCCAGTCGATAGCGTTTTTAAGGGCACCCGGAATGGAACGGTTGTACTCGGGAGACACGAAGAGAATACCGTCCGACGCTTCAATGGCACGCTTGAGCGCCCGGCCTTCCGGCGGGAAATCCGCGTCGTAGTCATAGCTATAAAGCGGGAGATCCCTAATCGGAATTTCGCTGAACTCGAGGTCCTCTGGTGCAAGATTTATCAAAGCTTGCGAGAGAACTCGGTTGATAGAGCCGGTTGCCAAGCTCCCCACGAAATATCCGATCTTGTATTTTGCTGCCAAAGTTTCAATCCTTTCTTTTCCGATTTACGGCGGCCGCAGGCTAACTTGTGCGTTGCTGCCGGTTTATGTGGTCAGCCAGCCGAGCCAGGGAAGAAGATCCTGTACTTCGGGATTGCGATTTTCAACGGGAGTCCTCAATGCCTGAGAAGGAAGGGCAGCCTTGCTAAATTTTTCGACGAACGTGCAGTTACCGAGTGGTGTCCGATCTTGGAGGTGGCGCGCACCATGGTTAGTTGACCGCACATGGCAAAACCCGGGGCGGAACAGGTGGAACGAGTGCTTGTTCACGTCTAGACCTTTTGTAGAGCTATGGATACAGCGACTTTCGCTACGATGAAGGGTAGAAAACTTTTACGGCACAGGTGCTTGTCCCGTTTCAGTTCAAAGGCGAACTATTGCGTAGGACTTAACGAGGGTGCTTTTGATACTCCACCGACCGCTCCAGCCGTTCTCAAGGATTAGGACTGTTCCGGGCTTGAGGGTGATGCGTGAGCCGTCATCATGAATCAGTTCACCTTCTCCTTCTAACACGCTAATAAATTCCTCGTATCCCTGATGGACTGTACTAAATTCACCAGGACTCACCCGCCACAGACCAAGCTCCGTTTTGCCGTCCGTAAAAAGCACGTGGGTACTCGCGGCGGGTGTGCCCTGAATGACTCGTTCGGAAGTAATCGAAACCGGTTTTGGCCAGTGTATGGAAGATGCGTGAAGTACGGTGCTCATGCTTTGCTTCTTTCAGAGTCAGAGTTACCAGACTTAGTTTCAAGGCGCTGCATTACACGTCCGGCGGCTCGCTCGCCGCTGCGTATAGCTCCTTCCATTAGGCCTACAAATTCGGGTTCGCTGTATTCGCCGGCCCAGAAAACATCTCCTACCGGCTTTTCCAAAAGAGCTGTCCCCGCTGCCGTTACGCCTGGGGCATGGGCGGCGTAAGCGCCACCTGCCAGTTGGTCCTCGGACCATACAGTGGTCAGCGCGGCAGCGTCCTGTGGGATGGCGAGATCCGTGCGAAGTGCTCGTGCTTTGGCAACCCATTCCGCTGGGCGCTGTTTAAGGCTGGCACGGGTAATGGCTGATGGTGAGCCCATGAAGGCGTTCAGCACCGGGGCCACGGCCCCGGATTCGTCCGTGGCTGTCCAGGTCCAGTAGCGGCCTTCGACGGACATGACAGCACTTGTGGCGGGCTGGGTTTCCAATGGGAGGTGTAGTTTTGCCGCATGTCCTTGAAGAACGTGCTTTAGGGCTGCGTCACGTGCCTCGGTTGTCGGAAGGTTCAGTTGCGAGTCACGGATTACAGCCAACGGAAGAGCAACAACGACGGTGTCGAAAACGGACGTGTCGGTGTCGGTGGTAACAAGAACACCGCCGTCACTAATGTTTTCAACCGCCCTCACGGTTTCGCCGTAACGAACAGCAGAACCAAGTGCAGCTGCCATCGCGTCGGGCAGCCGCTGATTGCCGCCAGCCACCCGCCAGCTGGGTTTGGGTTCGAACGAGGCGATATGTTGTAAGGATCTCGCCGTGACCTCTGATGCGCTCACAGCCGTAGAGATTTCGATTCGGGCACGAAGGGCGTCGACCAGTTCCGGTTCGTCGGGCAACTTGGCAAGCAACTCTTCGGCGGTCCCCTGAAGGCCACTGCCACTGGCTAATTCCAGTGCTTCCCGTCCGGTACGGATAATGTCATCACAAGTGATTCCAGTCGTGTCGCCGGGTTCCCGAACGTAATAGCTCATGCCAGTGTCAACCAAGCTAAGCCCAAACTGGGAAAGCAGCCGCCGCATGGAGGTGTAGCCATCTAGAACGAATTCTGCACCTCGTTCTATCACATAGCTGCCTTTTGGTGTGTCAAGCGTTTCGGACCACACACGACCACCGGGGCGGTTGCGGGCTTCGAATACCGTGACGTTTTCACCGGCTTCGGCGAGTTTTGTAGCAGCTGCAAGGCCAGCCAAGCCGGCACCAAGAATTCCTATGCGGCCCACACAGCCACCTCCGTTTCGTTTTGTTCAGGGGCGAAGACAGTAGAAGACGCTGTTCCCACCCCAGATTAGGTCGCTAGGAGTGCTAACAAAATCATACGAGTATGATAAATCTCTCCTCGTTTTTGTACTTCTGAATAGTCGTTGCGGTGTCTGCCGGGTGGCGCGTGGCCGAGTGGATTGTTGCCCTAAAAGCCTCGGCGAGGGAAAGTTCCGGATGTGCTTACCCCCAAGCGACAGGCCGCTGGAGACGTCCAGCCTGACCTCGTGGAGGATTTTCCCGGTTTCATAGCCGGGTTCGTTTTCGGACTCAAGTACGGAATTAGTACAGAAATCATCCTCTAGAACTGTTTGGGACCACCGCGGGGCGCTTCATACTGACTGCTTAGACGTGAGACCGTAACCGCCTTTGCGTTCGCTTCGAAGCAACAGAGCACTTTTATGTCTGAAACATAGCGCGGTAGAGACTCGCGCACCGCCTCGGAAGGAGCCACCGGCATGCCACAGCACACGGGCATATTTAGCAAGGTCATCACAGTTGATCACCGCTGCGAGGTGGATGAACGACTCACCGCCGTGGTCACCGAGGCAATGGCGCATGCGTTACGGACGTCAACCCATGGAATTGTTGTCACGCGTCACGACCAAAGAACGTTCAGTGTCCGCCTTTCGCCGGACATATCCCCAGGGACGACAGTGGAGCGCGATCTCTGGAGAAGCAATGTTGGATGTCGACCGAATATCTAATGTTGGACTCCGTGCTCCTAACATAAGAGTCAATTTCGCCGGCACTCATGCGACGCCTACCGTCACAACTTTGTCTCACCATGGTCCGCGTCTTGCGCTTTCCTTAGCGGAAACTTACTCACCCCCAATGTGCCCACCCACCACAATCAGTCGCTTACAAAACAATCTTCTGAGGACTACAAATGACAGTTGAATCGGCTGTGTTCCCCGCCGCTCCCCTAGAGCGCGAGGCCCCTCTGCTCGCGTCTGTGCCCACCGGCTTGCTTGTTGGCGGCCAGTGGCGGGATGCATCAGACGGCGGAACGTTTGATGTGCGTGATCCTGCTACGGGGGAGGTGCTCGCTACTCTAGCTTCGGCCACTAGCGAAGATGCCGTCGCCGCTCTGGAGGCTGCTTGCGCGGCGCAGACCTCGTGGGCGCGGACCGCTCCGCGGGTGCGAGCCGAGATTTTGCGCCGTGCCTTCGACCTGGTAACAGCGCGATCGGAGGACTTCGCGCTTTTGATGACGTTGGAGATGGGCAAGCCATTGGCTGAAGCCCGGGGCGAGGTTGCCTACGGCGCCGAGTTTCTGCGTTGGTTCTCGGAAGAAACTGTTCGGGACTACGGCCGATACCTCACCACCCCCGAAGGTAAGAACAAGATCCTGGTCCAGCACAAACCCGTAGGTCCCTGCCTGCTGATAACGCCGTGGAATTTCCCGTTGGCCATGGCTACTCGCAAGGTTGCTCCCGCGGTCGCCGCTGGTTGCACGATGGTTCTTAAACCAGCAAAGCTGACGCCGCTAACTTCGCAGCTATTTGCCCAAACGATGATGGAGGCCGGCCTTCCTGCAGGAGTTCTCAATGTCGTTTCTTCCTCCTCGGCGTCGGGGATATCCGGGCCACTCCTGAAAGATTCCCGGCTGCGTAAGGTTTCCTTCACAGGGTCCACTCCGGTCGGCAAGCGCCTGATGTCAGACGCTTCCCGACATGTCCTGCGGACTTCCATGGAATTGGGTGGAAATGCTCCGTTCGTCGTGTTCGAAGATGCAGACCTGGACAAAGCTGTAGAAGGGGCAATGGCGGCCAAGATGCGGAACATGGGCGAGGCCTGCACAGCAGCCAACCGGTTCCTCGTTCAAGAATCCGTGGCGCAGGAATTCACCCGGAAGTTCGCAGCCGCGATGGGTGCCCTCTCCACCGGCCGAGGTACGGACCCTGCCAGTCAGGTCGGCCCGCTGATCAATAACGGTGCTCGCGACGACATCCATGCCCTAGTCACTGCTGCGGTGGACGCCGGCGCTGTCGCTGTCACCGGCGGGGCCCCCGTGGACGGACCAGGCTACTTCTATCAGCCCACCGTCCTCGCCGACGTTCCCAACAATGCGGCGATCCTCGGCCAGGAAATCTTCGGACCCGTCGCTCCTGTCACCACCTTCACTACTGAACAGGACGCAATCAAACTGGCTAACGCCTCGGAATACGGGCTCGCGGCCTACCTTTACAGCCGCGACCTTAACCGGCTCCTGCGGGTGGCGGAGCAGATCGAGTTTGGCATGGTTGGCTTCAACGCGGGCATCATCTCCAACGCCGCCGCCCCCTTTGGTGGCGTTAAACAATCAGGGCTAGGCCGCGAAGGCGGGTCCGAAGGTATCGCCGAATACACCACCACCCAATACATCGGCATCGCCGATCCCTACGAGAACTGAACGACTGGTAGGGGCTTACATGCCGTCTGAACCAGTGAATAATGCGACTTGCTAGGATACAAACGAGCGCAGGCCCACGGCATGCAGTATTTCGGAACGGTGAGTGGCACCATCTGGAAGACCCCTTTGCCGAAGTCATATCCTTCACTGGGCAAGTCACACCGGCGGATGGTGCGAAGCTACTCGCCCCGGTACGTCCGTCCGTCCTCATAGGAATGAGCCATAACCGCCCTACCAATAAGCATCCGCTTCCCGTACAGGCATGGCACAAATCCGTACATACCCTGGCCAACCCGGGTGATCAGATAAAGACGGCTCGGGACGCTGGGGCAGTCCACGTGGAGGGCGAGTTGGCAGTTGTTATTCGTAAACGCGCTGCCGGTCTCACCACGGAAGAGGCGATGGACCATGTGCTGGGGTACACGATCGCGAATGATGTCACGAACGCCGACCAAGGACTTATCGACGAAAAACTCTTCCAAGCCAAAGCCGGTATCAATTACACACCTCTTGGACCTTGGATTGAGACCGACATTAGGGATCCTGAAAAGGTCAACATCACCGTGCGAGTGAACGGCGAGGTTAGGGCCAATTCCGGGACATTCAATCTACCCACGAGCGTCGTGGACTGCCTGGTGTATGTCACTCGCTGGACGACTCTGAAGCCTGGTGACATCGTGATGACGGGGGCGCCGGGTACCTTCGCAGCTGTTAACCCCGGAGACTGCGTACAAATCAGTCTCGAGGGAATTGGTACGTTGACCAGCACAGTCGTCTAAATACTGCAAATAAAGGACCCCTTCCGAGAGGGGTCAGGCACAATCCTTCGCAAGTCCATGATCTGACCCTTGGCGCCGTTCTTCAAGCGGCCCGGATAGTCCGATGTGCTTCGTCACCTAGCCCGACTTCCTTGAGTTCGCCGAGCGCCGGCTCTCCCGAGCTATGAGAAGACGCGGAACATCGGCTGTACCCAACCTCTTAGACGTCTTTGCGTCGTGCCGAGTGTTGGCGCGTGGTGGCAAGGTTCAATATAACGATGCCCCCGATCACTGCAGTAATGGCTGTTATCCTTCCCAAAGTGACTGCCTCTCCGTGGATAATCGCGCCAGCAAAGGCAACGGCTACTGTGCCTAGACCAGACCACGTAGCATAAGCGACGCTTAGTGGTACTGCCCTAAGCGCGCGGGTTAGCAGAAAGAAGGAAAAGGCGTATAGTGCCATGGCCGCGGTTGTCTGTGCCGGGAGTTGAAAGCCTTCGGAAAAGTCGAGAATTACTGTGCCAGTCACCTCGGTGGTTATGGCACTTCCAAGATACAACCAAGCATGAAGGCGATGTCTATGAAGTAACGGCGCACGTTTCTGCCCCCTGTTACCTTTGTCAGCCGCCACGCTTCCTGCCTCTCCTGTGATGATCTGCCGAATCGCTGTGCAAAAGTTCAAGACCGTCCTGACTGGAGTTCGTCGTGCATAGCTACTCATGCCCCCGATTATCAGCCTTCATGGTCTGAACTCGGGAGGCAGAGTTTGAGTCATTGACCGGCTTGGAGGTTGAGGGTGACCACGCCCGTGACCACAAGAGCCAGTCCGATGGCATGTTTCCAGCTGAAGCGTTCATTTCTGAACAGGACGCCGATAACTGCTACAGACGCAGTTCCCAGGCCGGCCCAAAGTGCGTAAGCAATTCCGATGTCGGTGAACTTGAGGATCTGAGCCAAGAGGGCGAAGGCAACCGTGTATAGGCAGGCGACTGCCACAGTCGGCTTGAGTTTCCTGAATCCGTTTGTTTGAGGGAGCAGACTGGTAGCTGCTACTTCCGCAGCGATCGCCAGTAAAAGTAGGGGCCAGATGGTTAATGCCCTCCTTCCATACCTGGTCTGCAAACGAAGGGTGGTCCTGGCGGGGCGTTTCTACGCATACGAAAGATCCCGTTCGGCCGCCTCAACGACGTTTACAAGAAGCATCGCCCGGGTCATAGGACCAACACCGCCGGGGTTGGGTGAGATCCAGGCGGCGACCTGCATAGTGTCGGCATCGACGTCTCCTTGGAGGGCGGCTTTGCCGGTGCTGGCGTCAAGGATCCGTGACACTCCTACGTCTAAGACTATTGACCCCGGCTTCAGGTGTCTGCCTTGCACGATCCCCGGTACACCGGCAGCGGCCACGACAACATCTGCGCGCTTTAGCAGCTTGGGGAGATCAGCCGAACCGGTATGCGCTGAAGTGACGGTTGCGTTGATAGCGCGCCGTGTAAGCAGTAGCCCCAGGGGCCGGCCCACTGTCACTCCTCGACCGATGACAAGCACTTCCAAACCGTTGAGAGCGATCCCGTGTCGGGATAAGAGCTCCACGATGGCGTTTGGAGTGCAGGGTAGAGGAGAGGTGAGGTCGCCGCTAACGTTGAGTGCAAGCTTTCCAAGGTTGATCGGATGTAGTCCGTCTGCATCCTTTTGAGGGGAAATTTTTTCCAAGACAGCGTTTTGGTCGATATGTGGGGGCAGTGGTAGCTGAACTATGTAGCCTGTGGTTCTGGCATCTTTATTCAGCTCATCAAGAACGCTCTCTAATTCCCTCTGAGAGATTGTCGACGGTAAGTCCCGACGAATGGATTCAATCCCCACTTCCGCACAGTCTCTATGCTTCCCCGCTACATAGGAATGGCTTGCAGGATCATCACCAACGAGGATCGTTCCCAAGCCAACCGTCTTGCCATGGTCCTTCAATGCTGCAATTCGACCCGCGAGTTCGGTTTTCACGGCACGAGCGGTTGCCCTGCCGTCCAGGATGTTGCCGACGTTCTCCAACGGGTTCGGTTCGTGCATGACGTTTTTGGCCATAGGCCTTCCTTTGTAGTGGTCCCGTGAGGCTTTCATCTGTCCAGAGGCCGAACCATGCGATATCTGGGCCAAGGGGGGTCGAGGGGGATGTCGCTCCTAACCGCGGAGCCGTTCGCCCTTTGGATCGTAGAACGGCCGCCGGGAGACCTTCGCGGGGTAAAGCCGTCCCTTGCACTGGACCTCGAAGTCACCGGAGAGATCTGCATCAGGTTCAAGAGCGGCAATTCCGACTGCGCGTCCCAGCGTGTGGCCATAGCTGCCGCTCGTCATGCGTCCGACTGGAAGGCCGTTACAGTATACGGTCTCGTCATGTACGAACACCGGATCGGGGTCTTCCAGTGCTACATACACTGTTCGATGATCGGGCGCTGTGGGGTCGAGCTTGAGGAGGGCGTCTTTGCCTAGGAAGCCTCCCGGTTTGTCCATCGAGATAGTGAAACGAAGGCCTGCCGAATAGGGATCGTCAATGGGCCCGATGTCGTGACCCAGGTGCCTGAATCCCTTCTCGCTGCGCAGTGAATCCAAGGCGTGGTATCCGGCCAATTTGAGTCCAAGATCCTGCCCTGCTTCCCACAGCGCGTCCAGGACGTTGACTGCCATGTCGGCACTTGGGTACAGCTCGTAGCCCAATTCGCCTACGAAGCTCACGCGCAAACTGTACGCATAGCCGTCTGCAATTTCTACCATGCGTCCGTGGGTGTATCTCTGTGCTTCGTCGGACCAGTCTTCCGGCGAAATCCTGCTAAGAAGTTCTCGGCTTTTCGGTCCCATGACTCCGATTGTGGCCAGAGCCGCCGTGCAGTCAAATACCGCGGCCGCTTTACCCCGAGCGATTCGTTTGAGGTATGCTGCCGTCTTTTGCTGGGTAAATGACGGGGTAACGACCAAGAACCGGTCAAGGCCAAGACGAGTGATGGTTCCGTCTAGTTCGATCCCCGCTCGGTCATTTAAGAAGAGGGTATAGACCGCTTTATCGGTCTCGACGTCGATGTCTGCTGTTGCGGCCATCTGACACACCTCAAGAGCATCAGGACCAGCAACTTCGAATTTTGCAAAAGGACTCAGATCGAAAAGGACCACGCCCTCACGCGCCGCTTTATGTTCTTCGGCGACACGGTCGAACCAGTTCGGGCGTCCATAGCTGTAGTCGTAGGTGGGAGAGGTTCCCGGGGCCCCGTACCAGTTTGCCCGCTCCCCACCGTTAACTTCACCAAAGCAGGCCCCGAGCTCAGCGAGGCGCGCGTGAAGGGGCGTTCGACGGACGTTGCGGCCAGTTTCCATCTGCAAGTTCGGCCAGTGCATTGCATAAAGTCGACCGAGGCCCTCCTTAGTTCGGGCCTTGAGATAGTTTCGGTTGTTTTGGTGTCCCGAAAAGCGCTGCACGTCCACCGCGGATGAGTCAAAACCGGGCGTACCTGAAATGACCCACTCCGCCAGCTCCTTACCTATGCCGGGAGCAAAGATAATCCCCTGAGAATTGAAGCCTGCTGCCACGAAGAGATTGGAAAGTTCGGAGGTTTCACCCACGGCAAAGTTGGCGTCTGGGGTGAAGCTTTCGGGAGCGTTCAGGAATCGGTCGAATCCCGCCGAAGCAAGTGCCGGCACTACCCCTTCGGCCTTCGCTCTGATCGGAGCGAAGTGTTCCCACTCCGGTCCGAACTCGGCGAAGCCGTTGGAGGGAATCTCCTCAACGGGGCGTGGAAGCCCGTCAGGCTCGAATGCGCCAACCAAGAGCCTCCCGGCCTCGTGACGGATGTAGTAGCTGTTGTCTAGATCCCTATATACGGGCAGCTCAGGGACAGCCCCGTCAATTTCTGCAGATCGGACGTGGATGTGTTCGGCGGCGTACAAGGGGACCTTCACCCCGGCGGTGGCCGCGAGATCACGAGTCCACAAACCGCACGCCAAAATCACCCGATCGCAGTGCACGATTCCTTGATCCGTGAGTACGCCGACGACGAGATCGCCCTGACGAAGTACCTTGTGTACGGCAACGTTTTCGCGTATTTGGGTCCCAAGGCTATGGGCGAGTTTAGCGAGAGCCACTGTTGCGTGACCCGGGTTGATGTGACCATCGTCAGGCAGCAGGAGCGCTCCGGCAACCCCTGAGTAGGTTGCGAGAGGCCACAATTCCTTGTATCGGTCCTCAGTTAGCCATTCAGTTCTTACGCCCTGCTGGTCGGCCACGTCCTTTGCATAAAGAAGCTCGTCAACGCGACCGGCGGTTCGCGCAACACTGAGGGACCCGCAACGCTGAAATGAGACGTCCAGCCCGGACATCTGCTCGAGCCGGCTATAAAAGTCCAAGCCGTACTTGGCCAGCTTTGTCATAGTCGTGGTCCCGCGCGCTCCAGTGACCAAGCCTGCGGCGTGCCAAGAGGTGCCGCTGCCCAGGACGTTGCTCTCCAAAAGTAGGGTGTCGTTCTCACCCGCAGCTGAAAGGTGGTAGGCAATGCTGGCACCGATAATGCCGCCACCGACCACGACTGTACGGACGTGGGTCGGCAACGGGTCATGGGAAGTAGCTGTAAACATGCTGGCGCTTATGTCGCGGTCGACAAGCCTGTCCATCAGGGTCTCATTTCTACTCAGGTCGATGTACGACTCTGGGCAAGGGTAGTTGTGCTTAGTTGAAGACGACGGTGCGGTGGCCGTTCAGCAGGATCCGCTGTTCCGCGTGCCATTGAACGGCACGGGACAGTGCAAGTCGCTCAGCATCCTGCCCTGCCACTGCGAGTTGAGCTGGACTGTAGTCATGTCCAACTCGAAGAACTTCCTGTTCGATGATTGGTCCTTCGTCCAGTTCGGCGGTGACGTAGTGTGCTGTCGCCCCAACGAGTTTCACCCCGCGGTCAAATGCTTGGTGGTAGGGTTTGGCGCCCTTAAACCCTGGAAGGAATGAGTGGTGGATATTGATGGCCTTGCCAGCAAGTTCGCGGCAAAGATTGTCGCTAAGGACCTGCATATACCGGGCTAGAACGGTCAGTTCCACTTCATGTTCTGCAAGGAGAGCCAGCAGATGTTCCTCTGCTTCCTGCTTGGTTTCCGGCGTTACCGGAATGTGAAAGAAGGGGATTCCATGGGCATCTGCAACTGGCTGAAGAGTCGCATGGTTCGAGGCGATGAATGGAAAATCCACTTTGAGTTGTCCTGAGCGCCAACGGAAGAGCAGGTCGTTGAGGCAATGCTCGGCTTTGGAAACCAGCAGTGCAACCTTGGGTCGATCAGAGGCGTCGACCAAGGTCCACTCCATCTCGTATGTGGAGGCCACCGCTAGAAACGCGCTTTTCAGATCGCCAATGGATACAGTTGCTGGGCAGGAGATGTGCACGCGCATGAAGAATCTGCGTTCCGCGGCATCGTCGAACTGCTGACTGGCAAGAATATTGCAGCCATGGGATACCAAGAAGCCTGAGACAGCGTGAACGATTCCAATCCTGTCTCTGCAGCTGAGTGAAAGAATTACTTGGCGGAATTGGGCGTTTTCCATGGGGCTCCTAGGGGGGGAGGTTCGTACGTGGGGTGCCCTTGCGAGGAGGGACGGTTCGGGCAGTGCCTATAGATAGGCCTACGCCTGCCAGCTGCACCTGCATCGTGTGTTGACCATACGCGCCAGAACGGGCCCCTTCCATGCGGTGTTTGTCTGAAAAGACCATGGTTTTGGTACTAAGGTCTAAACTGCGACTTTGATACGTCACAGTGGTGGGGCGGCTTGCGTTGCAGCCTGCCGAGCGGAGCGTGGCCTGGGCTGGGGACGCAAAACCTTCGAGCGAGTCGTTTTGCCACTGCCCCTCACCTTCGCGCCAGCGCCGGAAGAAATGCATGAAGCCAGCGACCGGAGGTGGCATCGCTGGCAGCTATACCCAGGTGATCAGCTCGGCAAAAAGGAGGCCTGGCCTCAAGCTCATGGACCGCCTACATCGTGCTGGTCTTAGACCCTCAACCGCTGTCACATGGCTTGCTCAATCAGTACCTGTCGACGTGCTGCTGCTTCCCGGGCCCAAACTCAGCGGGTACCACCCACCTTCAACGGCCCGTTGGATTCAGCCCCGGTGAAGTTCCCAATTTCACAATGGGTCCTTGTTGGATGTTCCCCGCATCTGTTCGGACAGATGCGGGGAACGAAGCATGGCTCCCTTCAGCTCACTGTCCTCGTGGGTCTCTTTTAGAAGGTTCATTGTGGTAGCAGGAGGCTCCCGGCCGGGGTTGGACGGGAGCCTCCTAATTGCGCGCTATTTGGGAGCGGGCGCTACTCGCCGGTGCAGTTTATGCAACCTGCGCCTTGACTCCTAGGGAGATCATGCAATGCGCCCTAGGCGGAAATCGAGGTCCTCCTTTTGCTGCGGACAGATGCCACAAAGCCGACGAGGAACACCGCGACTGTTCCGATCATTACATAGGGTAATGCGCTCAGGGGCCCCGGCGCTGGGTACAAGATTCCGTTTACATAGAGCCACAGAACAGTTGCCGACGCCAGAGCAGCGCCTATGTTTACCAGAACCGATTTCCGCGGACTGAGGCGATTTAGCAACACCGCACCGCCGATGCAGATGAGGAAGTATGGAATTACCCAGAAGTAGACCAACAGGGTGGCAATGTATCCGTAAATTTCCAGGGGGGTGGATGATGTCAGCCAGAGCATTACAGGGGGGCCAACGAGCGAGGGAACTCCAAGGAAGGCAATGGCTGGCAGCGGACTCTTGTAACGCTTGCTGACTTTGGTTAAGGCAGAAGGCAGGAGGCCGTCAGAAGCCGCGCTGACAACGACTCGCGACCCGTAGTTGAAGAATCCAATCAGGCTGGCAAAGACGGCAGCAGCCAGAACCAGGTCGCTGATGTTCGATAGAAAACCTACCCCTGCTGCTTCAGCAAGCACCGCATTCGGTGAGACACCAAGGGCAAGCTGGTCAGCAGAATCGACAAGAGTCGGCACCTGGATAACTGTGGCAGCAAGGAAGGCCATACCGAGGACGACGGGGATCACCATGATTGCCCGAGGAATCGCGCGGGTAGGGTTTCTGGTTTCTGCGCCAAGGGCCGCGCTGCTTTCGAAACCGATGAAGAACGTCGAGCCTATTGCTAGACCTTGCAGGAAACTGTTGAAGGTGAAGTCGCTGAGACTAAGCTGGCTCGCCAGGTCAACATTTCCGCCGAATGCCGTTGCCACGGTAATGACCAACATAACGGGCACAGAAACGACCGTGAGGATGACGCTGGAACGGACTGATACGTCCAATCCTCGATAGGCGATCCCCATAGCTACCAGCGCCGCTAAGACGTAAATTACCAGTTGTATCTCTGGTCCTGCTGCGCTAGAAACGCCCACGGACATGAGGAAACTTCCGACATAGAGACCCAGTGAGACGACTAGGACCATGACTACAACGATGTAACCTGGGACCATCGCCGCCGCGATGACGAGCGGGCTCCACGAGCCAAACACGTGCCGAATATAGGAGTAGAGCGACCCAGTTCCTATAAACCGTCGGGCGAACGCAGTAACGAATAACCCAATGATGGTGAATGCCACAACGGAGGCAGCCATAGCCAGCCACGACGAACGCCCTGTGTAGGCGGCGAGGAAAGCGGGGACTGCTGAAAGACCGACGGCGGGAATAAAAGAAGATATTGAAAGCCCCATCACCTGCGGGCCGGTGAGGTGTCCCAACTGTAGATCTGCATGGGCTATATCTTGAGGAGGTGGTGCTTGGCCACCGTCCGCCGATGTTCCTGTGATATCAGAAGAAGAAGATTGCAAAGGTGTACGCCTTTCAGGTGAGTCGCGGTCACACGACCACGACGCTTAAGCGGCTTCTTCGAACCTGTCGAAGAAGTCGGTTGGGAAGATGCGCCCTTGCACCTACCAGATGGCGACTTGGGTTCGGATTGTGGTTGCGACCAATTCAGTCTTGTATGCTCACCGAGCCAGTTCGCCAGCAATGTTTTCGGCTGTTCAAGCTGTTTAGCCTTCTAACAGCGTTCGATACCAGCGGGAGGGGTTGAGTCGAGCTGGTCTCACAAATGACGGCCACGCTCCGATGCTGTGGGAATACTTGTGTGGCCGGTGTCAGGTCAGTGCACGGTGCCTACAAAGCTCCCTAAGGGTCATGGCTGCCTGCGTGTGACACACCTTACGCATCCGTTCCGTGAGCCAAAACTCGACAAAAGACCAAAGTTTGCGAAATATTCGTGTTGGCGTACTAGAGAGTTACCTCATACACGAGTACTAAGATGCCCGTATGGAACAGCAAGTGCTGACGGTCAGGGACCTCGTTACCGCTCAAAGCCTGGGTATGAAGGTACTTTCTGGCGCCGGCGGCCTTGACCGGCAGGTTCTATGGGCGCACAGCTGCGAGTTGAGTGATCCCGACCGCTGGCTTGGTCCGCACGAGTTACTCATGACAGTGGGCCTGTGTGTTCCGCATAGTGCCGTGGAACAACGGAACTTCATTGTCAAACTCGACGAGGCCGGCCTTTCCGGTGTTGCCTTGGGGGATCACAACAGCCTCCCCCCACTCACTCGGGAACTATACGAAGAAGCAGACAGACGTTCTTTTCCTGTACTTCTCACGAACCAGGCCACTCCCTTCGCAGCAATTGGGAGAACAGTTGCCGCTGCTACCGCAACCACCCAAACCATGCAAGTACTCAAGCTGAGCAAGCTCTATCAGTTGTCCACGTACGCCCGTACTGACCCGTTACGGATGATGAACGACTTACAGGCTCTTCTAAGGGCGGGTCTCAGCGTCTTCGATGTGCAAACCGGCCTAACGATTGTAGAAGGGGCACCGCTAGAATTTATGCCCACGTCCGTCCGGGAACGTACCTATGCGCTCCCGGGGGACAGCGACTCCAGGCTCATGATTTCCGAATATCCCGGCGAAGAGGTGAGCAGCTTCCTGCTAATCCATGTCCTGCAGGTGATAGATGTCGCGTTGAGCCAACTTCTACGGTCACTTCGCCGCCGTTCCGAACGGTCGACTCAAATGCTTGCGTCCATTTTTGAAGGGCGTAGCCCTGATGGGTTGGGGAGCATTCTGGGTCCGAGCGGTACTTCGTCAGGCTATCAATTCGTTGCAGTGGCATTGGAAGATAGCGAAAAGGTAGCCCGGGCCGCGTCCATCAAGTCACTGCCAGTTCTGGCCGGGCCCGGAAGCAGCTCGTTTTTTATCCTGATGCCTGAGCAGAGTCGAAATGACGTCCGGAACTTGCTCCACGGCCTCGACGTCCGGGCCGGGGTATCGTCAACCTACCTCGACTTGCGGGATGCTAAAGCTGCTGCGGATGAAGCCGCAAAGATCTTTTCATCTGGTGGGACGAACGGTCTATGGACGGACTTCACCGGGGTCCCGGTATCGCTACTAACCCGCTCTAGAAAGGAAGCCTCGGCCATAGTCCAACAGGTGTTAGGTAGACTCGCGGGTACGGATCCTAAAATAACTGTTCTGCGTGAAACGCTGTTTGCTTTCCTTGCCAATGACCGTCGCTGGAATGAAACGGCAGCCGCTCTTGGCATCCACCGGCAGACCTTGTCCTATAGACTCACCCGGATCAAAGAGATCACCGGGCGGGATATCGCGTCGTCAGCGGATCTGTCTGCCTTCTGGCTTGCGTTTCAAGCCTGGCCCTCCTTCTCGGACAGATCCGACTGAAGACTTCCGTCATTCACGAGTTCCTCGTTCCAGGCTGTCGTAGTGACGGACATTGTCAAGGGCACCGCTCATACACCCTGCGAAGGGCGTCTTCCAAAGAGCAGGTTCTACTTGCGATCCAAGGAATCAGACAAAAGGGTTTCTTGTTTTTGGCTTTCCCTATCATGACTGCCGTTTCCCGAACGTCTAATGTCGAAGAACAGGGCTTGTTGTTGAGTGCACCTGTGAGCAGCAAAATCGGCTGACGCGACTCGCCCCGGTTCCTGCTCCGGTTATCCCTGCTCTTACATAGGAGCCTTCCGTATCAGCAGTCGAGCTCCCTTTGTCCCTCAACACCCTCGTCCACCAACGCGTGGCCTCGAGGAACAGAAAGGTTACCCCATGATGACAGCCGCCGTTCCGGACGGGCACACTTTAGATCCCCGCTTACGCACCCTCACCCCAGGACAGCACCCGCGTCTTGCCCTTGAACCTGCCGGTTCTGGTTGCGAAGAGCACCCCTGCAGATTCTGCAACTTGCCGGAAACGGATTGAGCAGCCAACGAAAGCAAGTTAGCGGTGCTGCTGTCACGGACAATGGCTTCCCCAGAACCCGCCTCATCCCGTCGGTGTTCTTAGGACTACTTGTGCAAGCGAAATCGAGAAGTGAGGGTGTGCAATTAGGCGGTCTTGTTTTTCGCTGGTCGTCGATGTGTCAAACGTGTCGGCGCCGCCGCACAAAAATCGGTTTTGACCGCGGTGGATGTCGCGGACGCTGCGGACGTTCTTGGCGTCGGAGGTGACGCCCTTCCCACAGTTTTACCGCTCAGATGTTCCCTTCTTCGCCTTACCACCAGTGACGGCAGCCCGCTGCTCCGGCCCACAGCAACAGGTGTACGATCTTGGGCCGTTGGGACGTGGAGAGAAAGCTGGCGAAAGCACCATCGGCCTCTGATGCGAGATGGGGGCATATCGCAGGCCTTCAAGCTGTGTGGAGTCAGTGGGCTGGTTGTTTGTTTGGTTCGGGAAGGTTGATTCCTACGTAGGTTTGCGGTGCTGGTGTGGTGGGTCGGTCTCGGAATCTGTGCGGGTACTGGTCGTAGTAGCGTTGCAGGGTTTGGTCGCGTTCCTTCCGAATGCTTTTCCATGTGCCGTCGTGGACTTGCGCTGAGGAGAACAGGGCGATGCCGGAGTGTTCGTGCTTGGTGTTGTACCAAACCCAATTCCCATTTACAGGCGCCCTCGTGTGGTTCATCGTCGAGGTATGCGAGTGGCCGGAATTCTCCCCTCAGACGCTCCTGACCCGCGGGCCGGATGGGCCGAGCGCCTGAAGCTGATGCCCATTCCGGTGATGGGGCTCGCGCCTCAACCATCGTTGGAGGACACCGACAGCGTTGGTGTGACCTATGGCCAAGATGATCGTGGGTACAACGAGATGACGGCGAGCATCACCTATACGCTCTGGCGAAACCCGGATGACCACTCAGACCCGGTAAACCTCGCGGACCTCAACGAGAAGACACGCAGATCGATCGAGGAAGTTCCGCCATGGCCGCGGCCCCCTTGGCTGATCGAGTACGTGGAGCGCCTGCGTTACCCGCAACTTGAGGAGGCCGTGCGAACCACCTGGCACCGTGATCCATCCGAGCGTTCTTCGGTTCGAAGCCTGTTGGTTGACCATGTCACCCACATCCTCATGAACCAATATCGGCAAGAGCTCTGGCCGGGCAGCAACCCGTGGGACCAGCACGCCCCCACAGTTACCGGCCGGATGGTCAACAGCCAGGCCAGGACCGTCATCAACGGAGTCGATATGCCCGGTGCAGAGGTCGATACGGACCCGTTCGTCTACGGTATCGGAGCCCAACTGGCAGGCGGCGGCGTGGTGACCGCTGTGCTTCCCCGCACTGAGCTCAAGCACATCCAAGTCCAATTCATGCCCCGGACCTAACGGTTCCATTCCAAACACAGCAACACCAAGCTTGACGTCGCCCCCTAGGGGAACCTCGTCCGTAAGCCGATCCCCAACCGGGTCAGCGATCCAGTCCATTGGCGGGGCCGGGACGAAGGATGCATGGTCGTTGGCGGTAACGGGTGGCCAGTGTCGCCCCGAAAGGGGCCGTCATCGACATCGATGAGACCGATCTCGCCGAGGCTTTCTAACTGCCCGGCGCTGACCTTTCCAACGAAGAACTGCTGGTCCAGGTCATTCCGTCCAGTCTGACGAATTCACGTTTATGTCCTGTTTCCTTGTCCACCACCGCAGCCAGCTCGCCAAGGAAAGGGACGGAAACAAGTATTGCACCGAATGCGAAGGCTGAACCATTTCACCTGCTCGAAGGGCGACGGCTGACCCTGGGAAATATGTGGACAGGGCTGCAGCGCAACAGCAGTCCCAGCGTCTCCTCGACCTCACGAACCCGACGCGCCGGCCCCGGACTAAGCTTCACCACCTGGATGGGAAACAACGCATTCCGCAGCTTCCAAACCTGTCACAGTCAGCCCTTTCTAACGCGGACCACTCGCCATTCGTGCGGGCCATGTTCCCATGCTCTCGTGGAATCAGATTCGGTCGAGGTCACCCTCCTGGATCATCCGCCGCCACTTCCGGAACGTCCACCGTGTCCCGTAGCGCCACACATTGCCCGATATATGGCTGATGTCCACAACCGGCTCGCTGCGCGATTGCCATGCACAGTTTCACCAACTGCTCATATCGAGCATCGGAGGCACTGGACTTCCTAGACACATATTAGGTCTACCGATGAAACTCCTAAGTCGCTGAGGTTAACTCCAAGCCGTAGGAAAGGTTCAATTTTGGCCCGTCACCGACAATGGCTTTTATTCACGCAAAGACACCTTCCGCCCTTTGTGTCCGCTGCCTGGCAGAGACCAAGACCGGAAGGCGGCAGGTCGGTCATTCTTCCCAGCCAAGTCCATTGGTCGTCGCGAGAGGGGTGCTTGCATTCGGCACATTCTGTCTGTCCGCTGCCAAATAGTGCCGTACGTAGTCGATCCATCCGGAATAGGAAAGCCATAGTGGAACGTCCTTCTGTTCAGAGAATCAACCTAAACGTGCTTTTGAGACCCACGAGAAATAGGTGGGGTGCAGGCTGCGGGGCATCGTCCTACAGGAGGCGATACATCTGCTCCACGGTGTCTACGTCCTCACCGGTAGATTCATCACTGCAATCGATAAGATCTACGAGCCACGGTTTCTGGCGTAAGAAAACCCTGGCTCCGGCATCACCGGAAACGGTACTGGCCACTGCTGGCCGAAGTCCTGCATCGATGACCATTGGATGACCTCTTCGGAGCACCCGAGGGCTGTCTAACGATGAGTACGCAGCCGAACTGATGCGCCCCGGCCGGTGGGAGACGAGTAGCCGGCCAACAGTGGTGACGCTGAGCCCTGGTTGATCTACCAGAGCCACGAGGATGTGGTTCTTTGTATGTGCAGCAGCATCACCGGCAAGGTAGGAACTTCCCATACCTGAGGACCAGTCATGGTTCACCACTATCCGATAGGGCTCAAGGTTTGCACGGGCGCACACCGCTTGTGCATTCGCTCCAAGAACAATTACTACCTCATGACAGCCGCCGACAAGCATTGTCTCGGCGGCGTCCTCAACGAGGTTTCGTCCGCGGTATGGCAGGAGCGCCTTCGGACCACGCCCAAGACGTTTTCCGGCGCCGGCGGCCAGCAACACTCCCGTCACACACGGCAAATCCGTGTCACCCACCGTGAGGTTCCTGTTCGCAAGATGGAAGGACTGTCAGATCCCATTGCTTGGTGCGATCCCGACGCAGTCGATAGTCAGTACAAAAGATTAGCCTTCTCTCCCCAAGCCCTTCTAGGCGAATCCAGATGATGCCAAGGGAAGGAGCGCTCGTGTCCACGACGCCGGAGTAGGGTAACGTGCCATCTTCACACACCTGGATCTGGTCACCCTGCGCCAACATTTGCAGATCAAATAGCTGGCTTTCGTCGAAGTTGCCGGGTGCGGGATTTTCTACTGACTTTGAAACTGCCATGGTCTTGTTGTCCACCGGGTTTTGCCAACTTCGGCTGTCTTCAGAAGGTTGCATTGCTAGCTCTTTAAGGTTGGACATTGCTAGGCCGGGTCCGAGTGCACAGCGCCAGTGGAGTCGCGCAGAGGGCGGCCACTCCCCTGCCAACGCTTGGCTATTATTTCGGCCACAACTGACACTGCTGTTTCCTCCGGTGTCCGGCCGCCGAGATCAAGTCCGATGGGACTATGAAGCTCGGCAATTTGCCGCTCTATCACTCCAGCCTCCAGAAGGCGGTTTAGCCGATCTTCATGGGTCTTTCGTGAGCCCATAGCGCCTATGTAGGAGGGCCTGCATGCCCCCTCCAGCCGCAGGGCGATTTCCAAGACAGGGACGTCGAACTTGGGATCATGGGTAAGAACGCAGATGACCGTGCGGTTGTCCACCTTTCCCTGTGTCACTTCCTGCTGAAGGTAAACGTGAGGCCAAGATACGATCACCTCGTCCGCACCAGGAAAGCGCGCGGTGGTCGCAAATACAGGGCGAGCATCGCAGACGGTCACATGAAAGCCCACCATTGACCCAGCCCGCGCGACTGCTGCTGCAAAATCGATGGCACCAAAAATGATCATTCTGGGCTTGGGCTGATAGGAAGAAACAAAGACCTTTGTTCCGGTTTCCATCCGTTCCCCGCTGGGACCGTACGTGAGCACCTTGGATTCACCCGAAGCCAGCAGGCCTCTCGCATCGTCGGCAATCGCATGGTCCAGCATGTTATTGCCGAGGGTCCCGCCAGTATGGGCTGGCCAGACTATTAGCCGCTTACCCAGCATTTCTGGCTGGTCATGTTCGACCACGGTAGCGGTGGCAACGGGGTTGCCCTTCTGAACGTCCTGAATGATCGTTCGTAATTCTGGGTAACTTTCTTTGGTGACTCGTTCAACGAAGACGTCGATTGTTCCGCCACAGGTCAGTCCTACGGCTACAGCGTCATCGTCGCTATATCCAAACCGTTGCAGAACAGGAGTACCGTCTTCAATGACCTCCTGCGCAATTTGGTAAACAGCTCCTTCGACGCAACCCCCGGAGACTGAGCCGACGGCCTCCCCCGGGGTGCTTACGGCCATCGCAGCGCCCGCTGGCCGGGGGGCCGATTTAGACGTGCTGACGACTGTGGCGAGGGCGAAGGTTTCTCCGTGCGTCGTCCATTCTGCCAGTGCTTCAATAACGTCACGCATGTGCTATCCGATCTGCTAGGTCCCTAAAAGCTGCCATGGTGTGGCCGGCGACCAGGGCATCAACGTGCGGGAGAACGGCCTTAATGCCGCTCTGTATAGGTTCGTATCCAGACTTTCCGCGGTGGGGGTTGGCCCAGATAACACGATGAGCCAAACCATGGAGGCGGGAAACCTGACGGGCAAGATCCCTGGGATCCCCACGTTCCCATCCGTCACTGGCGATCACCAGCACAGAACCTCTGAGCATTGCGTGTTGTCCCCACAGGGTAATGAAGGCCGCTAGGGCTTCGCCCAGTCGCGTGCCTCCGGACCAATCGGGAACGACGAGTCCAGCGTCCAACAGTGCGACCTCCGGATCCGGGTGCTGCAATGCCGAGGTCACTCTGGTTAGGCGTGTGCCGATAGAAAATACTTCTGTTGTGTCGGACGCGCCAGCTAAAAGGCGGTGACCGAAGCGGAAAAAGCTGTCAGCATAGGCTTCCATAGATCCTGAAACATCTACGATCAAGACGACTCGTCGGGGCTTTTTCGTTCGGAAGCGATATTGCAGGCGCCCTGGTTCGCCGCCTCTCCTCAGATTGTCTCGGACAGTGTGTGCCGGATCGATGCGCTTGTGGCGATGGGTCCGCTTGTAACGCGCCCTTCTCAGCGGTTCTCTAACAGGTAGAGCAGCAAAGGCCTCCGCAAGATAACTCTTTTCCTCCGCTGACATGAGTGCCACATCTCGGTGTTGCAGGGATTCATCTTTGCTAGCCAGTGCAATCTGCTGCTCCAATTCCGGCTGAGGGCTGTCGCCGTCTGCTGCGTCGGGAAGGCTTGCTTCCTGTCCCTCCGAAAGGGGCACAGGAATCGGCGATTCCGATGAAAACCACAGGCGGAACGTCCGGTCGTAGGGCCCGAAGTCAGACCTGCTCCTACATAACGTCGCGCGTCCGGCCCAGAAGACCTCGTCGCGACGCTGAAGATCCAAAACGCTCAGAGCCTCGAGGTAAAGCTGGGCCTGTTCGGCCCCTATGGTCATCCCCTCATCTCTGAGAGCACCTACGAAACCATAAAAAATTTTCAGACCTACTTGTGAAGACATCGCCAGTACCGTTCACGTTAGGTAGGAAAGACGGTTCTTAGGGCGTTCAAGATAAGCTCCTGGTCGTCTTGGTCTTTGCAGAGGGCGCCAATTGTCAGGCTGGCACTGTCGGCGTCGATGTCACTTCCGCCAAGGCGGTTCAAAGCCTGGGCCCAGTCAAGCGCTTCGGCTACCCCAGGGGAGCGTCGCAAACGTCCCTGATTGCGCAAGGACTGGACTACGTCCACCACCTGCTGCGCTAGCTTCTCATCCACGCCGGGCAGCCGTGTCTTGATGATCTCCAACTCACGGGCCGGTTCTGGGTGGTCTATCCAATGAAAGTAGCATCGCCGTTTCAGAGCCTCGTGTAACTCTCGGGTCCGGTTGGAGGTCAGGATCACGATGGGTGGAACTTTGGCGGTGATAGTACCCAACTCGGGTATAGATATTTGGTTTGATGCGAGCACTTCCAGGAGGAACGCTTCAAATTCATCGTCAGCTCGGTCAACCTCGTCGATGAGGAGAACGGCCGGTCCACTTTGTAAGGCCCGAAGAATCGGACGAGGCAGCAGGAAACGTTCGGTATATAGGGACTGCTCTAGTTCCTCCGCACTCGTTGTCGAATTTGCTGCCTCCAGTGAGCGTAAGTAAAGAATCTGACGTGAGAAATCCCAGTCATAGAGCGCTTGGGTGGACTCGATGCCCTCGTAGCACTGCAGTCGGATCAACGGGATTGCCAGCATCTTAGCTATTGCTTCGGCCAAGGACGTTTTTCCCGTGCCTGGAGCACCTTCAACAAGCAGCGGCTTGTTCATCGCAACAGATAGAAAGACGGTGGTGGATAGACCCTCGTCAGCCAAATAGTTGACAGCCTTGAGCCGCGCAGCCATCTCACCGGGACTTTCCGGTTTGGTCACTTTGTCGTTACTCATTGTCTCGCCTTGCTAGTCGGTTTTCGAGGTGTGGCATTGCGGCTTTTTGCGGTGTCTACTTATGCAGGTGCTGAATACCGCCAGTAGAAGGGCGTCCACCGGCCGTACCAAACGTAAGAACAGCCGATTCCGGGATGCCCCGCCCTACCCGAATCGGCAGGACATCCCGGCCGAGTCTGCTCGGATTAGACCCTTACTATTCCTACAAGTGGCTTGCGATCACGGTCTTGCCCTTAGCAGCCCAGATATCTGCCCGCCGGTCGTTCAGCACCGGGAACGAACTTCGCAGTTCGTTCAGTGAATCGAAATTGAGAGTTGCACGGAGAACGGCTTCCTCTTTGTCTGCCTGAGCGAGGATATCTCCGTTGCCATCCACAATCTGACTGTGACCACCCAGCTCCACCTCCTGGTCAACCCCCGTCATGTTGCATTGCACGACAAAGGATTGGTTTTCGATTGCTCGAGCGCGACCCAGAGTCTGCCAATGCTGAATTCGCGTAAGTGGCCAGCATGCTGGTATCACATTGAGCGCCGTACCTTCTGCTGAGATGTGTCGATATAGTTCGGGGAAGCGAAGATCGTAGCATGTGCTGAGCCCAGTGATGGCAGTGGCTCGTTCTGTCTGCAGCTCCACCACCCTGGGTTCATCTCCCGCTGCTATCAGCTTTGGCTCTCCGTCGGAAAAGCCGAAGCGGTGGATCTTTTTATAGGTCGCCCGGAGGGATCCGGTCGGGTCAAAAAGAACCGATGTATTCCACATGTCAGAAGCAGCGCTGCTTGGTTCCGTGACCATGAAAGAGCCGGCGTGAAACCAGGCCTTCTTGTCCCTGGCCACTTCGGACAGGAAAGTGAACACTTCACTTTCCAGCGAAATGGCGTTCTTTCGCCAGCTGTCGTAGGAGAACCCGCCATGAAGCCAGAGTTCAGGCAGGACGATCAGGTCCGCTTTGCCGACGCCAGAAACCAAGTCCTGGATACGCGAAATCCTGTCCTCGAGCAGCTCTGTTGAGTCAAATTTCACCTGAACAGCTGCTACGTCAAGTTGCCCTCTACTTGGTGCTAGTTCGCGCACTTCCATCAGGTTCAAGACCTTCGGTTGCTTCCTGCGGCAACACCGGCCGAGAAGACCGCAATCAGCGCAGCTACGATGGAAACGATTGCGGGCAGCCACTGTCCAACTGCGGGAACTTCGACCTGACTGCCAGGGCCCTTTTTGGCGGCCCGCGTGTCCTTTGCCAGCTTGATGAGGTCCAGTACTTCGGATTCTGCCTGAAGAGGTTGCTTTACTTCTCTTCCGAGGGCTGCTTCAGTTTTTGAGAGCTCAGATGCTTCGCTGCTGCTCTCGCTTCCTGAAGTCATCTCTACAGCCAACCGTTGGGCGAATACTCCGAGGATGGCCGTGGCCGCTTCATTGATTACACCTCGCCCGAACTGAGCGATTTTACCTGTCATGTCCAGCTCGGTCTGAACAATGACGGTGGCGCCGTTTGCTTCCGGCTCAAGTCGGGCGGTGATAGTTGCGGACATATTTCCTTGCCCGCGAGCATCCTTCGCACGGGCCTGAATTACCGCGCGGCGGCCCTTTTCATCGACCTCAATGAATCGGGCAACGCCGACATACTCGGCCGTGATGGGCCCAACCTTGATTTTTGCCTTGCCCTCGTACTCGTCACCGTCAACACTGGTGATGGATGCTCCGGGAAGCATGGGGGCGATTCGCTGCAAGTCCAGCAAAACCGGCCACGCCTCGTCCGGGGGTACGGGCACGGTAAAAGTGTTGGTCATCTCCATGATGGTTTTTCCTTATTAAGAATTAGTGACGACGGATGGTTCATCCACTTTAGGGAGCCCAAAAGCAAACGCGGGGTTTCCGGGCTCAAAGCTTCCCCCGTGCTGCAGACGGGACGCCATCTTTTTCACTTTGTTGAGATAAGCGTGTCCCTGCTGCAGCTGTCTGGTTTCCCAACTCTGCAGGGACCCCCGCAGATCATGGTTCTTTGTGAAGACTTCGGCAAGGGTTCGTGCGTCATCACAAGCTTTAGCACCCCCCGCAGCGGCGTGGGGCCTTGGAGTCACCGCCGCGTCTCCGATCAACAGGACACGGCCATGAACCATGCGGTCGACGGTGGCATCTGCAACAACAGTCACGAATGGGGAGGAGGCGTTGAGTACGAGGTCCCTGAAGGGCTTGAAGAGGCTCTCGCCCTTACTGTGGAACTGACGGAGATTGTGGGGATTCAGCGAGTTGTTGTGCACCGATGTCGGGAGCCTGATGCCGCGAACGTCTGTCATAAGTTCGTCGAGGTCCGGTCCTTCAGCGACGTTCCAGTACCACTGAAAATTCAGACGCGGGGACTCGGCGTTTTCCCGTCCTGGAATCGGGTAAGCGATGAGGTGGCCATCGTCCAGAAGTCCATACGTGAACTTGTCGTTAAAGTAGTTCCACACGTCGTCGGCAACTTCGCCCGGCTGAAGCACGCCTCGCCAGGTGACGTAGCCCGCGTATGTGGGCTCAATACCCAGCAGGCGCTTGCGAACTACCGAGGCTCCGCCGTCCGCGCCGATCACCCAGTTCGCTTCGGCCTTTGTGCCATCTGAGAAGCGCATCTGCACTGTTTCGGAATCTTGGCTTAGGCCGACCAGGCATTTACTGGTGTGGTATCGCTCGGGTCCGAACAGCTCGTAGAGCCCCCCGTATATCGAGTCGTAGCTAGTGAAGCGCCAGTCTGCAGGAACGGATCCGACTCTTTCTCCAGTCAGTGCGTCCACATATTCCATGGATGATGACGGCACGCTGATGGAGTCCAGCTCAACGCCTTGCTCCAGCAAGTAATGAACAAGCTCCGGCTGGACGACAATGCCTGTGCCGAAGCCTGAGAGGGGCTGAGGTGATCGCTCATAGACATCGACGTCAACGCCAGCATCTCGAAGCATCAGCGCTGCTGTCAGCCCAGATATCGAACCACCAACTACCGCGATACGGTCGGTCGTGGGACTCATGCGTTATTCCTTAGTGCCATGGCGAGCGGGCGCATCGGGGCACCGCTCGCTCCCCGAAGACGGATAGGAGCAGCGATTAGGCAAAATTCCTTTACTCCATCCGCTGCCAGTTCCTCCAGATTCAACAGTTCCACCATGGGCACACCGGCTTCGGCAAGGAAGTGGGTATGCCCGGGAAGCCAGTTGTCCTCATGCTCCGACGGACCTACCTCTACGCACTCCTGGTCAGCACCGATTGCGGAAATGTTTTGGCTGGTGAGCCATCGGGCAGCATCCAGGCTTAGGCCTGGAGGGTTTCCAAGAGTCTTGGTTCCGTCCGGCCAGTAACGCATACGTCCGGTACGGACCAAGGGCACATCCCCCGTCTGCAGTACGAGGCCGGCTTTATCCAGTGCCTCTTCGATGTCTGCAACAGTGATCGCGTAGGAATCAGGGAGGCAGTCAACGTTCTTGAGACCAGCAATATCCAACAATACGCCGCGGGTGATGATTGGCGGGATCGTCTCCGCCCCGCCCTTGGTCCAGGTCCGGCTGCCCAGATTCTCTTCCGGCTTATACCCATTGTAGATCTGTCCGTCGACACCGAAGTGGTTCAACGAGTCAATATGCGTCCCGGTGTGGGTATACATGAAGACGACGTCACCCGAGTAGCACACGTGCCTGTTGACATCCTCGCCGACGCCGTTGAGGTTATCCACCACCGTGCCTTGAGGGGTGTGGCTCATGAAAATTTGGTAGCTAGGGTCACCGGCTCCCTGAAAGCTGGGCATGCCTACGAAGTAGTCAACACTGAGGTCATAGACCCGAGACGGGTCGGCCCGGTGAAGGACGTCGGCGCGTACAGACTCGTCAAGGAGGTTTAGTGCGCCCCGCTCGTCATCGGCGCCCCACGGGCTCATCCCGACCTTTACGTCTGCAGTCTGGCTCATCAGACGGCCTCGACTTCGTAATCAACCACAGCCCTGTCCGCGAACATCGGCATAAGTGTGGCGACTACCTCGAGGTGGAAGGGATCCGTGGAGTACTTGTCCAGATCAGCCCAGCTTGCAAAGTCAGAAATCAGAACTCCGTCCCACGGCGCACCGTTATCCCCGGGGTCGCCAGAGTGAGTGCCAATCTCCCAGCCCTGAATGAAACCTAGGCGCGGGGGAAGAGTGTTGAGAATTTCAACAATTTCCTCCTGGCTGCTGCCTTCAGCTACGCGCCATGCAAATACGTGTCGAACCTTAGTCATCAGTAGACCTCTCATGTGTGTCTTGGATTACCCGCCGGGTTGTGTCTGTTCAGTTTGGTAAGAGCAGCGAAGTTGTCCCACTGGCGGATTGCACAAGTTACCGTTCTGCTTTGTTCAAACCTTGACAGCGGCTGAAGATCTGCTCGGGGGTGACTGGCAAACGGTCAGTATGTACGCCATCGGCGATGGCATCATCGATAGCTGAAGCGATTGCCGCGCCGGCCGCAATGATGCCAATTTCCCCAAGGCCCTTGGCGCCAAAGGGGTTGTCCGGTGACTTGGCATCTTCAGTTACAAAACAGTCGACGTTCGGCATCTCCTGAGCGCTTGGCAACAAGTAGTCCATGAACGACGTCGTAATCGGCTGTCCATCCTCTTCGTAGAGGAACTCCTCGTACAGGGCGCCTCCAATGCCTTGAACCGCCGCACCTATGATCTGGCCCCTCGTGGTCAGGGGGTTGATTACCCTTCCTGCTTCCGTGGAAGTGGAAAAGCGAAGAATCCTATGACCGCCTGTGTCAGGATCTAGTTCGATTTGTACGAGTGTTACCCCGTATGGATAGTTCATGGCGTTGTTCATGTAGACCGCGTCCGCTGCTAGGCCGGGTTCATCATTGTCGGCCCTCGCCGTGAAGGGGTCCCTCGCCGCTGCGATCTCGTACAGCGAGATTTGCTGATCAGTGCCCTTGACCTTAAAACTGCCTGCAGTTAATTCGAGGTCGTCCGGATCAGCTTCCAGCATCTCACTGGCCAAGCGTCTGGCTTTTTCCACAACTGCAAGCGCAGCTTTGCGGGCAGCACCTCCAGCAAGAACAGTTGAACGGCTGGACCAGGAACCCACACCGTCCGGAATAAGCTCTGTATCGCTATGGACGATGTCAATGTTTTCGGGAGCGATCTGTAGCTCTTCGGCGACAATCTGGGCCAGAACCGTTTCGATTCCCTGCCCGACCGAGGAACCTCCGGTTTTGACCGTGACGCGGCCGGCACGGCTGACTTCAACGCCGCCGGTTTCGAAAAGCCCCAGACCTGCCTTATCCATCAGCACGCCGAGGCCTACGCCGACTTTTCGGCCATCCGCCCGTAGTCGTTTGGATTCCTCAAGCCACTCCGAGAAGTTTGCTGCCTCCAGAGCTTCGTTGAAATGCTTAACTACGTCTCCCGAGTCGAAGTGGTAGGGCTCGTGGACGATGTCAAGACCCGGTGTCCAAGGGAGGTCTTCAGCCGTAAGAAGGTTTCGTCGGCGAAATTCCGTCTTGCTGAGACCGATTTCTTCACACGCCAGATCAAAGATCCGCTCTCGAGCGAAAGTGGACTCGTAGCGTCCAGGCGCGCGGTAAGCTCCGACAGGTGTTTTGTTGGTGAAGACGGCGTGCAGAGTAGCATCGTAGGCAGGGACCCGATAGGGGCCGAACACAATGCCGGCAGTAATGTCGCTGACTAGCGGCTCCGCCTGCCTGAAATAGGCACCATGGTTGTGGAAAATTTCGTCCTTCATACCCAGGATTCTGCCCTCAGCATCGAGCGCGAGTTCGAGCTTATGCACCATTTCCCGGGCATGGGACGTGGAAGTCATGTGCTCGACTCGGTCCTCAGTCCATTTGATCGGGACTCCCAACGTACGGGCTGCCCATGCTGCAACAACGTTTTCTGGGAAGACTCCGCCCTTCACGCCAAAACTGCCGCCGATCTCTACGTGTTTCATCCGTACGTTGACCTCGGGAAGATTCAGCATCTTGGCGATGATCCTCCGGTTGTCATGCACATGCACGGTGCCCCAGATGAACAGCGTGTCCCTTGCTGGGTCGGGCTGTACCACTACGGCCCGCGGTTCCATAGGTACACCGGAATGGCGGTTCGTGACGTACTTGTGGCGAATGACGTGCTCTGCTTCGGCGAAGGCGCGATCAATATCGCCGTAGGCCTTTTTGATGCGCGCACCTTCATTGCCGCGCCCCGGAAAGAGCTCGACCTTACCGGTCAATGCTTCTTCCGGATCCAAGAGGACCGGGAGCGGCTCATACTCGATAGAGACAAGCTCAGCTGCGTCTTCGGCAAGATAAGGATCAACAGCAAGTACAGCAACCACCGGCTGCCCCACATATAGCACCTTGTCTACTGCTAGGACGGGGTGACTGAAGTCCTCAATGTTTTCATAAATTTCGTGATATCCCAGCTCTTCCAAGAGAACCGAACCCAGGTGCCGCGTGTGCTCAGACGTGATAACCATTCGTACGCCTGGAGTCTTTTCAGCTTCAGTGGCGTCTATGGACACGATCCGGGCATGAGCCTGTGTTGAACGGACAATGCGCATATGCAATTGCCCGGGCACTCCCAGATCGCCAGCAAATGTTGCTGTTCCAGTGAGTAGCCGGCGGTCCTCCCGCCGCAGAACCTCCTGGCCTATCCATGCCTGTCTGTTGCCCTCGTCCGCGCCGGCTCTACCGTTGTCAGGGATGAGCGCTTTAGCCTTTGCCATCATGCGCTCAGTATGTCATCGGGCCGTCCAGCCTGGATGTTCAGGCATTGACAAAAACGCGGCCTAAGTCTCCGCAGTTAGTAGGCGCCCTCGCGCAGCTTCCATAGCATGATCATTTCGCAGACCCCTTGCGCGGGGTCACGGAAGTCTGACTATAGGGAGATAACGGTATGACTGTAACTTCGCAGGTGAAACCTGAAGATGAAATGCTGAACTGGGGGCGTCTTATCCTTGACGGCGTTTCCTACTCAGACATGGTGGGTGCTCGCGATAGGCCCAAGGAAATCACCTGGTTTGACTACTGGATGAGTCTCGCAAATGAGTATGAGCAGGAAGCGGAAAGGAAAGTGGCACTGGGCCATGACCTGTCCGCCGGTGAACTCCTGATGTCAGCCGCACTCTGTGCCCAGTACGCTCAGTTCCTCTGGTTCGACGAGCGCCGGCAGAAGGGCCAAGCTCGGAAAGTTGAGCTGTATCAGAAGGCAGCTCCACTGTTGTCCCCGCCTGCAGAGCGTCACGAGCTAGTCGTCGACGGTATCCCGATGCCCGTCTATGTGCGCATTCCGGAGGGACCGGGACCACACCCCGCTGTGATCATGCTTGGTGGTCTTGAGAGCACAAAAGAGGAAAGTTTCCAGATGGAAAATCTTGTGCTCGATCGGGGAATGGCTACTGCCACATTTGACGGTCCCGGCCAGGGCGAGATGTTTGAGTACAAGCGGATTGCGGGTGATTACGAAAAGTACACGTCCGCGGTAGTGGATCTGCTCACCAAACTTGAAGCGATTCGGAATGATGCTATCGGAGTGCTGGGGCGGAGCCTGGGCGGTAATTACGCTCTCAAATCTGCCGCCTGTGAACCGCGTTTGGCCGCATGCATTTCTTGGGGCGGATTCTCAGACCTGGACTACTGGGACCTCGAAACTCCCCTGACAAAGGAAAGCTGGAAGTACGTCTCCAAGGTTGACACTTTGGAGGAAGCAAGGCTGCACGTCCATGCGGCTTTGGAGACCCGGGACGTCCTTTCCCAGATCGCATGCCCGACGTACATCCTGCACGGGGTGCACGACGAGGTTCCACTGTCCTTCGTGGATACCGTCCTCGAATTGGTGCCGGCAGAACACCTGAACCTAGTGGTTGAAAAGGACGGTGATCACTGCTGCCACAACCTTGGAATCCGTCCCCGGCTTGAAATGGCAGACTGGCTCTATGATGTTCTGGTTGCCGGAAAGAAGGTCGCCCCAACAATGAAAGGGTGGCCCCTCAATGGATAAGATCAGGAAGATCAGTACCGCGACCGCGCCGCTTGAATCCTGGCAGCCGGACGGTGTAACCGTCCATGAGGGAAATCCCAATGGTCATGGGTTCACGCTTTTCGAACGCACTTCCTCTCCCCAGTTCGGCACGGGTATCTTCACTTCGCAGCCGAGCACAACAACCTATGAACTCACTGACAACGAGATTATCTACGTTGTCGAAGGCTCAGCAACGCTCACACTTACATCCCAAGAGCCGGTTTCCGTGACTGCCGGCGATTTGGTATTTCTGCCGAAGGGGCACACATCTACCTGGGAGTTTCACGAGCCATTCAAGGAAATCTGGTTCTTGGTGGAATAGGAGATGTTAGCAGCGACGCCGTGAGCAGGTTCATTTACGGTGCAGGTTGCGGGAGGCCGGGAGATTCCTCCAACCCAGTAAGCTCGAGCTTCATGGCCTCGACCATCCGCGAAAGTCTGATGGCAACGGGCAATTCATCTCGCAGCACTCCCCTTGCACCAATTTTGCCCTCGATGAGTTTCAGTCGATAGGCGATAGTTCGGCTGTGCACTCCGAGGCGCTGTGCCGCGGACGCCGCATTCTGACCCGAAGCAAAATAGGCTTCGAGGGTTTCCACTAACCTGCTTGGGGGGTCTTGGTGCAATCCGAGACCCCCCAGTTCGTCGGAGATGAATGTGGTTACGGCAGCGAGATCGCGCATAGCCAACGCCTCGAGCATGACATCTTCATACCAAGTGACCTGAGTGCCCAGTTTTTGGGCAACCGAATCGGCCTCCAACGCCCGTCTATGGGAAACTATAAATCCGTCCACACCTTCGCTCAGAGTCCCAAACGAAATTCTGGTGTCCTTCGGCAAGGCGTTTGCGAGGACAACTTGCGGTGAGGGCAGCCGATTCGACCACTCCGCCCAAATATAGCCGGTCTCATCCTCGGCCGTGATAACAAGGGGGCGGATCCGAGAGGCAGTGCCCAGTGTCCGAGCAACAGCCTCCGTGCTTTCGCCAGGTACCACGGCTGCCAGGTGCCGGCCGGAAAGGTTATAAGAAAAAACCGTCGAATCGATTGGCAGCCCAGCGAGGAGAGCCCTCAGCGTCGATAGCTTCCTCCGGTTCTGGCTCTGCCTTGAAAATGCGGTGCTCTCCATTTGGTACGTCTCAATAATGGAAGCGGAAACTTTATCGTTCCAAGCGAAATGGCTTGCACTGGCGTGCCGCAGAACCTTTGACCGTCGGACGGGATCGGCGATGATTCGATGCGCCTCTTCCAAGACAAACTCCCACAAAGTGGCTTGGGCCGCCCTAGATCCCCTGAGCAGATGATGAAGGTCGACGCCCGCCCGCGCAGCCAGCCTCACCTCGCGAAGAGTTTCGTTGGAAGCCCTAGTGGCTCCTACGCGCCCCTGACCGATGTATTCGAGGACATCGCGCAAGGAAGCCGTGATGGTTTCCGATTCCGCCTCGGTAAGAGAGGCGTTACGTGTCGCGGTCGAATAGTCTTCGTACGCATACTGCAGTCTCGCCCGTATACAGTCATAGATTTCGGGAATCCTTGCCTTCACGGCAACGGAAAGTTCATCCAGTCCTTCCTCAATGGTCATACACTGAGACTATCAACAGAGCTCGCCTGCGCCGAGACTCAGGCGGCGCATGAATTTAGGAACATGATCCAGACACAACATCTATCGGCAATATCGGTCGCCATTACATCGGACATAAATCAACTGTCCGACTCTATGGTCCGTCGACTCCATGATGATGTTCAGGCTGGTGTGGGCTTAGACCCTGCACTGGCGCAGCGGAGATCTGAGCGGCTGGCCGCGGCCCTGCTATCTATCAGCAGGGCCTTGTCCGGGTCAGAGGAACCAGACGACAAGTTTCTTGCCGAGGCCACCTTGGAGGCTCGCGAGACAGCCCAGGCCGGCGTGGATCTACTCGAGCTCATCCATACCTATCGAGTGCTGCAGTCTGCGACCTGGGATGTGCTCCTGGACCTTACAACTACTCTTATCCCGGATGCATCACAGCAATTGGAAATTCAAAAATGGGTCTCTCAGTTGCAGCATCGGTGGCATGACGTTGTAGTTGCCAACGTCATCGACGCGTATCGTTCAGAACAGCATCGGTTCTTTTACAAGTCGGAGGATCACCGGCTTAGAAATGAGTTGCGGGATTTCATTGCAGGACGGCGCACTGCCCGACCAAACACGGGGTACCCCTTTGAAGGACAACATTTATCCGTGGTGGCCTGGGGAAATGATCCAAAGGGTACCATCGACCTCGCCGCCTCGCTGATCAACAGCGAAGTACCTTTGGTACTCGAAAGCACCGGCGGAGCCTTTCTGGGCTGGTTGGCGGTAAAGGATGGACAGAATGCCGACGCGCAAGTCATTGAAGGGGACTTTCCCGACGGTGCACATTTGGCTCTAGGGTCCATTGATAAGGGGTTCTCCGGTTTCCGGCGCAGTCACCAGCGTGCTTGGAGGGCTTATAAAGTTGGCCGCTTGACCGGCGCACGGATAACCCGGTACACGGACGTGGCTCTCGAAGCTGTCTTCGCTACAAATATGCAGGCGGTGCGTGACTTGGTCTTGCAGCAGTTGGGCCCTTTGCTTGCTGACCCCCGCAAAGACATACTTTGCGACACTCTCCGGGCCTATTTCTCTGCTGGTTGCAATGCCGTAGCGGCTGCAGCAGCACTCCAGGTTCATGAGCGCACCGTTGCCTACCGGCTCAGATCCATTGAAGAACGGCTTGGCATAAGCGTTGCAGAACGTCATGTCGAGCTCCTCGTAGCCCTAAGACTTTATGGCTTGCTGAAGTCAATCGCCGAGACCGAAATCCTGTAGCGAACGGGAGCGTCAGGGCTGGTTCGTCGCGGGATTGTCTGTTCTAGATAGGTCGGGGTGTTGATTTGTCCCATGACGCAGAGCGCAAAGTCATACCAAAGGGGCAAAGTGGTGACATGAACAATGAGCGCGGCCGGCGGTACTGCCCGTGAAGCCACCTTCCTTCGATTACGTTGTTGCCGATTCGGTTGAGCATGCGCTCCGCCTGCTGGCGGACGGGGGCGATGACGCTAAAATCATTGCCGGCGGTCAGAGTTTAGTCCCGCTCCTAAATTTCCGGATGTCCCGCCCGTCCCTTTTGGTTGATATAAACCGCGTTCCCGGTTTGGCAAACATCAGGAAATCAGATCAAACCATTGCGATTGGCGCGCTGACACGTCATGCGAAGCTAACAACCTCCAAAACCATTTCGCAAAACCTTCCAATCCTGTCGGAAGCGGCGGCGTGGATCGCGCACCCTCAAATTCGTAACCGAGGAACGATCGGTGGCTCCCTTGCACACGCTGATGCTGCCGCAGAGCTGCCCGTAGTCCTGCTAGCCCTTGACGCCTACGTCACCGCACAGTCTTTGCAAGGTGAGCGGAAGATTCCTCTCAAGGAACTATTGGTCTCACATTTCGTCTCAAGCATCCTTCCCGGCGAGCTCATTGTGGAGGTAAACGTACCTCAATTGCCTCACGGGAGCGGTGCTGCATTTGATGAATTTTCTCGTCGGCATGGGGACTACGCCATAGGTGGCGCTGCGTCCATCGTTACCTTGGATGAGCAGGGCAAGTGTTCGCGGGCGAGGATTACTGTCCTGGGTGGAGGGTCCACCGCCATCCGCTGCCAGGAGGCGGAAAACATCCTAATTGATAGCACTCTCTCCAGCCATGATATTGCCGCAGCTGCGCACGCCGCGGTACAGGGGCTTGACCCCGTGCCCACGGTGCATGGAAGTGCCCAATATCGCGCGCAAGTTGTTCGGACAATGGTCGAACGAACCCTCGCCAAAGCACTGCACCGGGCGAGACCGACAAAGGAAAGCATGGATCACTGATGAACGCCTTTCGCCTCACGGTTGAAGTAAACGGAGTCACCCACGCAACGGACGTCGAGCCTCGTAGGCTCCTTGCGGACTTCCTACGAGACGACCTGCACCTCAGGGGTACACGAGTAGGCTGCGAACACGGCGTATGCGGTTCCTGTACTGTCCTATTGGATGGTCAGCCCGTTCGATCCTGCACCGTGCTGGCCGTACAGGCCAATAATTCCAGGATTGAAACGGTCGAAAGCCTGCAGAAGGACGGACAGCTTCACCCGCTGCAGAGGTCGTTTTCTAAGTGCCATGCCCTGCAGTGCGGATTTTGCACGTCAGGGTTCTTGATGACGCTCAAGCCTCTTTACGATGACGAAGACGTCACCCTCGATGCGACATCTGCTCGTGAAGCTATCTCGGGAAATATTTGCCGATGTACCGGATACCAGCAAATTGTGGAAGCGACAGTCGATGCCTTCCATTGCAGAGATCACAACGACTGACGAGGATCTGGGCCCCTTCGCTGCTCTACTTGTAGACCGCCAGCCTTAACCATGGCAATTCCCGCGCCGATCGCGCGAGTATTTTGCGATTGACCTTCAGAAATCCCATGAGGGGTCTGTAGGAATACAGAATTTCGAAAGTGATGATGCAACAGCACTTGATGAAGCGCGATGACGACACGGCCGGACCGAACCAACCGAGCGAGGGGCGCTGGCAAGCAGCTTCTTTGCAGAAGATACTTGTCAGCGCGGCGTCCGCATATCGAGATCCTGAGCATGTCTCGATGTGGGAATCCTGGCCTCATGGCTGAGTGTCTATAGAAGGGTACAAGAACGAAAATGAGCTGAAGCTGGTTATCCGGCACCCGCCAACACGAGCGCCAGGCTAAACAGCACTATTTGGCCTTCATGTTTCCGGGCCAGACACGACTCCTCCTGGCTCGGAATTCACCGTCCATGAAAGGCTGCGGGGAATGCAGCATCTGCATTCCCCGCAGCCTTCTTACAGTGACACTACTCCGGACAGATTGGATGTCTGCCGCGCGCCCTCACCGGTCAAGCGAACTTGGCCCCGGGGGGACTCTATCGCGTGATGATTCTCGTCTTGAGCCCGATGACCGCATAACGCGGTTTGCAGGGTGTAATCCTGCGCACTGTCGACAAAACCACGTACCGCTGTGCAGGTAGGTCAAGACGGGCCTGCAAGATATTCTTTGATGCTTGAGCTCACATATCCTCGCCGGGTTGCATCCGTAGGCCGCCACCGTGGACGAAACCTGCAGCGGCGCCGTAGAGATCGTCCGAAACTGTCAGTCAACAAGGCGAGAAACATTTCCGCGGTCGCCTGCCGGCATTATGGGTGGCGCAGCAAGACAGTTGAACGAAGTTGTGAAGCCTGCGGTCTGCCTTGTCGCAGGTACTCATGCGTTCCAGAGGGCGGGAGTGGTGGAGCTGACCCTGCTCCCAGAGGGCGGGGGATGAGTCCAATGGGCAAACCAGTTCCCGTAGACCTCGTTCCTGCGGCGTAGTGTTTTATTCCAGCGGAGATTTAACGCCAGGTAGGGCACTGGATTCCGACGGCCAATGTCCGGCCAGTCATCCGGTGAGGCATACGGCCGACGATTTGAGCAAGATGCTGTCAGGTGCGCTATACCGAGGCTGTCGCCCCAGTTCCACTCCACCACAGTGTCAGTCCAGGGCTTCTGTTCGAAGAACGGACTAATCCCGAAAAAGAGCCATGGTCAGCACCCTAGGCGAGGTACCGGTCACTTCCCGAAAGATGGTCCTTGAAACGGCCCAGATATTTGCTTGTGTCCAACGAGCTCTGGAAGAGACAGTTGCGCTGTCCCTACAGCCGGCTTCGATGGTCATAGGTCGCTTGGCACTTGGACCGCGCTACTTGCCTTAAGCGCGACGCGAAGCTCCGTGTCCCGTTCGCGCATTCCTGCGCGGACGGCGTCGGCAAAATCGTAAATTCCCTGAGTAATGCCGGCTACTGCCCGCTCTAGGCCTTCATGCCCCAATCCGGACTTTTTTTCATCCACCTTCCGAAGGGCAATGATTCCAATAGCCACACCGATTCCCATCCAAACAAGTCGTTTCATGCTTCTCTCCGGAACTCAGCGGCTTCGGCGGCCGGTGGCGGGTTTGGAGTGATTCACCAAGGCCGTTCTGACACCGTGACTAAAAGCCAATACCTTGATCAACGGTGACCCTATACTGGCAGCGACGAGAGAGGACAGGGCGGAGACGTTGGCGCTGGCGTCAGAAACGTTAGTCGCTATGGTGTCCACCTTCTTGAGTTGGTGGTGTGTGGTGGTCACAATAGCTGTCACCTCATCCAACATCGGTGCGGTGCCGTCACTTAATGATCTGACTGCCATTCGCACCTCGTCGAGTACCTGGCCTAGCTTCATAATGGGCACCGCCAACAGCAGGACAAGGAGTGCAAAGACCCCAGCGGCAATCAGCCCGGCGATAGCACCAACAGACATAGATTCATCTCCAACAAGATTGATGTGTGAGCACAAAGGTGCCCGCAATGACGGGGAAAGAGTGGCACTGAAAGCGCTGGCCTTGGTGCCGGCGAATCCTAAGGCAACAAGGCGAGACAGCAGCCTTTTACGCACCAAAGCCACCTGGTTAGCCTGAAACCTGATGGCAGCGTGCCACGAGAGAATCGGCCGATACTTATGGCTCCTGCCAGACACCCGCTGGAGCAGGAGAAACAGGCGTTGGGCACCGTAGCGGCACCAAGTTATGCGAAATACCCTGTATCAAGTCCTTGAACCAAAATCCGATGACCACGAAGCCCAAGCGGGGCGACCCTTGACAACCAGAAGGCCACCGGCCGCCATTCCTAACGGCCGGTGACGTTCATCAGACTCAGTGCAACTGCTTGCTGTCGTGGTTGCAGCAGGCGCCGGCGTCAACCCGTACGCTGCAGACGGTCACCTATATCTGGGAGGTACCGCTTGCCTTAGTAATGCTGTCTTGGGCCGAAGTCATCCGAGAGCGCCGAGGAATGCATAAGTGAGGCTGCAGGTTCTACGAATGCAGAATTGCGTTCACCGCGCATTCAGCGGTTTCCAGTGCGCCTTCAATATATCCGGGGAACTCTAACGAAACATCGGAACCTACGAAATGAATCCGGCCAGCGGGCTCTCCAAGTTCCTTATGCACTCGACTAAATTGTCCCACGCGCGGTGCTACCCAGGGCCCTTCGAAAAGCGGGTCTGCGATCCAGTCGTGGTAGTCGATACCCAGAACTTCAACCTCCGGCAAGTAGTAAAGCACCGCGTCCTTGACTGCGCCGATATCGGTCGGATCGAAGGATCCTGAGTCCGTGAAAGCCACCAACAGTCGTTCGCTTTCCGACACCTCGCAATAATCGTAGAGAGTGGGAAATATTCCGTCTCCGACGCATTCAATTCCTGCCTCGGCTCCACGCACGTGGATAAGAATTTTCAGACCCTGACCACCATGCCCTTCCTCGATTACTGACCTGCGCCGTTCAGGAAGTGCGGGGGTGAAAACGATCCTTCGCCAAGTGTTCATTGGAGTAGCAACAATCACGGAATGAGCCTGGAAGGCATGCCCATCCTTGACCGTCACGTTCACTACATCGCCAGACTGGTCTATTCCGGTCACGACAGTCTGGAGTCTGATTTCAGGAATTTCTTGGCTCATTGCATCGACAAGGTCAGCGGAACCATTGGAAAAAACTTCATCCAGCGAGAGAACAACACCTAGGATGCTGTAGTGATGCGCTGCAACAAGTTGCAGCATCCAAAGCGCGGATGCTTGGTCAGCCGGCTGGCCAAGCATGTTCCATGCCCAAGCGAGCAAGAACTGCCTAGAAACAGGGGGCAAATCGAGTTTGTCAACATACTCGTTCAGTGGGATGTCCAGGTCCTCAAGGTCCTGGTTTTCCAATCCCTTTTCCAGATCTATCCTGTGCGCATCACGCAGCAATGTGTAGGTGGCTGCTTCCACCGCAACTGCTTCTGAGCCAGGAATAGGAAATGCCTGGTCTACTGCGGTCGGTCCAAGGCGATGCCTAAACGAGGTGAACTCGCTTGCAGCTGCAGTGGGAATTCCATACCGGTCCAATTCAGCTGCCAAACGCGGGTGGTGCTTCCGGTGAAGGTATGCTCCACCGATCTCGACCCGCAGGCCAGGTACATTCCGGGACTCCCGGGAATACGCCCGTCCTCCCAGACGTTCACCGCCTTCAAGCAGAAGTACCTTCTTGCCGGCGTTGGTAAGATCGCGTGCTGCTTTCAGCCCGCTGAAACCCCCACCAACCACAATCGCGTCATACAAAGTTTTCCTTCTTTCAAGTTTCTAGCTCGGGCGCTTTGAGCTGCATCAAAGATGCAGGAGCAATGCGTTACTCCCTGTCCATAGGGCCGCGATCAAGCGCGGGTACCCCTGCCCGTTCCCATAGCTCTGACCAGTCCTGGGGGCCCTGCAGGTCAATGATGCCTTTCGTTGCACGAACAACCTTCTCCGGAGTGGCAGGGAGTTCATAGAGGACAGAACCAAACGGAGATAGCGCATCATTTACGGCGTTCAGCACCGCAGCCGGCGCCGAAATCAGACCCGACTCCCCCATGCCCTTCACCCCAGATGCTGTCATCACGGACGGTGTTTCAATGTGCCTGATTTCAAATGGCGGAGAAACATCCATAGTCGGCGTCTGGTAATCCAGGAAAGATGTCGTAGACAAGTTTCCTGCGTTGTCATAAGCCAGCTGTTCGAAGAGGCCCATACCAATTCCTTGTACGACCCCACCTCGAATTTGACCTTCAACAATTGTGGGGTTGATAATAACGCCGCAGTCCTCTACAGAATAAACCTTTTCGACTTTCACAAATCCGGTGACAGGATCCAGTTCAACAATAAGGGCATGGCCGCCGTTCGAAAACATCGGCCGGGATGTGTCCCACGCCTTCGTGAACTCCAAACCAGGTTCAAAACCGGCGGGCCACTTGGATGAGTCCCAGTAGACTGCCATGGCCACGTCGGCGATGCTCACTCGTGATTCCGCAGCGCCTATGACGGACGCGAAGCCGTCTTCCAAAACGATATCTTCCTCAGAAGATTCGAGCATGTTCGCAGCTACGGCCACCAGTTTCTGTCGAATGGCATAAGCTGCACGGTTGACGCACCCGCCCGCGATGACAGCCGCTCGGCTTCCAATGGTACCGCTGCCATAGGCCCCCTTAGTGGAGGTCCCCGCATCGACACTGATCGATTCAAAAGGAATACCCAACACGTCCGCCGCTACCTGAGCGAGCGTGGTTTGATGGCCCTGACCCTGTGAGTTCAATCCCGATGTTATAGTGACCGACCCGGTTGAATCCATCTTGACGGTAGCCGTGTCATGAAATACATCCGTTGCGCCGTGAGCCTGCATCATGCCGGTGCTCTCGCCGCTACTTTCGACGAAAACGCTGATTCCCAGCCCTAGGTACTTTCCGGCTTTGCGGGCTTCATCCTGTCGCTTAAGAAAGGCCGGGTAATCGACCATTTCTTCCAACGCATCGATTACTTCAAGAAAGGATCCCTCCTCATAAACGACGCCCTGGGGATTTGTCCAGGGGAACTCCCTGACAACATTCCGTCTCCTGATTTCAAAAGGAGACACCTTCATCTTTCGCGCCAAATCATCCATGAGGGATTCTCTGGCAAGAGTTCCCGCCGTGTAACCAACGCCACGGAAGGCACCCATGGGGCACTTGTTGGTAACGGCCCCCTCGTAGACGTACTCAGCGGCCGGGATATCGTATACACCAGTTGGCGTGACTGCGGCGGTCGCCCAGCATTCCACAGCCATGGTCTGCGGGGGCATGTGGTAGGCGCCTCCATCAACTAAGGCATGCGTACGAACGCCGGTTATTCGTCCTTCAGCGTTGGCCGCATATTGGATCGTGACGAACTGTTCGTGGGCGTGTGAGCCCGCCAGAAGATTTTCCCGGCGATCCTCTACCCATTTCACCGGCGTCTTCAGGTGCTTCGAGGCCAAGGGCATGAGCATTTCCTCAGGAAATACGTGCGCCTTCTGACCAAAGCCTCCACCCGTATCGGGAGAAATGACCTCACTTCGGGACTCATCGAAACCAAGAAAGAGGCTGAGGCACATTTTTACGTAATGGGGCATCTGCGTCGACACCCAAAGTTTAAGCCGGTCCTCAGTCCATTCGTAGTCCGCTAGGCACCCCCTTGTCTCCATCGGTGCGGCGGCCACCCGACCAGGGTGATACAGGGCGGAAACCACATGCTCAGCATTGCTAAAAGCCTCATCCACGTCCCCAAAAGAAGCCCGCCCGCGAATGCCTACATTGTCGGGGCGTTCGCCATTCGCTACGGGGCCCCCTTGAATCGACTTGCGCGGGTCAAGCACTACCTCGAGGTGCTCAAGCTCAAGGCCTACAAGATCACAGGCATCTTCTGCAGCCGCTCGCGACTCGGCGACTACCAATACAACCGGTTCTCCAACGTAACGTACGACGTCCTTGGCCAAGAGCGGCATGGTCATAGCTTCGCATCCCTCAGCGGTGTACTGCGCTTCGATGCCGGCGCAGTATTGCTCAATGTCGGCGGATGTCCAGACAAGGTGAACGCCAGGCATTTCTGAGGCGGCCGACGTATCAATGCCGGTTATTTGAGCATGAGCAGCAGGGCTGCGCACGAAACAAGCATGCAGTTGGCCGTCGACGTTGATGTCGTTCAGGTACTTCCCGCGCCCGGTCAGAAGTCTTGCGTCCTCAGTTCGCGGAACTCGCTTACCGATGACGTTTCTTGTTATGGGAGGAGAGTAATAGTGTGGGTTATCCATTTTTGTTTCCAATCTGGCCCGCTGCGTCCAGGACGGCCTCAACAATTGTCTGGTAGCCGGTGCAACGGCATAAGTTACCGGAAAGAGCCTCGATAACTTCCTCTTTTGTCGGGCTTGGGTTTGCCTCGAGCAACTCCGTAGCCGACATGAGGAAGCCTGCAGTGCAAAAACCGCACTGGAGGGCGTGGTGCCTTTTGAAAGCTTCCTGAAGCGGGCTGAGGGCTCCGTCCGATAGGTCCTCGACGGTCCGTATGCTCCTCCCATCGCCCTGAGCGGCAAGAGTCAGACAAGATCGTACGGCTGCCCCGTCCATGAGTATCGTGCACGCACCGCAAACCCCGTGTTCACATCCGAGCTTAATACCCGTAAGTTTTTGGTCATTCCTCAGGTGGTCGGCCAGAGTTTCCCGCGCGTCCACTGCAACAGTGCGGCGACGTCCGTTTACTTCCACGTCTATTTCGACGCGATCTGATGGCGATGGTGTTGTCACGTACGTGCTCCTGCTTCAACTATGGTGCGGCGGATCAGCTCCTGCACCAGGCCATGCCGATATTCGGCCGATCCGTGGATGTCTGAGATATACGAGAGCGATTTCGCTCCAGCTTCTGAAGCGGCTTCAGCCCTTTCCGGTGACAGTTCGGATCCGTTGAGGACGTCTTCTGCATCGGGCACTCGTTGTATTTTGCCGACAGCGCCTCCTACCGCAATCCGGACATCAGAAATTCGCGAATCCGCAGTCGATAGAACGACTGCGACATTGGCGAGCCCATAGTCCCCGGATCGCCTGGCGAACTCCCCGTAGCCCCAGCCATTGGGCCGTGACGGTATCCAGACATCAGTGATGATCTCATCAGCGGCCAGGCTTGTCATGTACGGACCGACGAACAAGTCATCGGCCTCAATGGTGCGACGTCCTCTTACGCTTTGGACTTCCACCATTCCGTTGAGGGCAAGCAACACGAGCGGCCATTCCCCGGCTGCATCGCCATGGGCCAAGGAACCACCCAGGGTCCCCCGATTCCTGATCTGGGGATGGGCTATGTGGCGACCAGCTGCCGCCATCATTGGCAGGTGCTTGGCAACGGCAGGCGAATTTACGATTGTTGCATGGGTGACCATAGGCCCGAAGCGGACGTAGTCTCCGACTTCTTCCAGTCTAGTCAAGCCAGGAACGTTCCCGAGGTCTATAACGACGGACGGTTGGGCTAGTCGCATAGCCATGACAGGTAAAAGACTTTGGCCTCCGGCAATGATCTTGGAGTCCTCGTCGGTTGACAGTAGATCGCAGGCATCTTCAATAGATGCAGGTGATGCGTATCTGATAGCAGGTAGTTTCATCCTTCACTCCCTCGAATGACCTTCATCTTCCCCTACTCGCCGGGGCTTCTTGCATGACATGGAAGAACAACTCCATCGCACCATTTGTCGAAGTGCGCATAAGGAGCACCACGTCCGACATTCGGGGATAGACCGGGCAGAGGTGCGCAGGACAATGGTTCCATTTGAACGTCGTGAACCGTTTCATTAGGCACGTCTGGACGGGCATTCCTGGGTCCCTTGGGTTCTTTCCCGGCACAGCCTGTTAGAGCGCCGGTTAATTCACCAGCCGGAAGCCGCGGTGCGGCTTTGTCGCATGCCATTTGCGCCCGTCACCGGAGGAAGTAGCTTTCTACCCAGCACCCTCTGAGGAAGGTACGAGTACTGATACTCCTGAGGTAGACACCAAGCGAGCCTCTCTTGTTGGGCAACCATTGGAAGTCCACAAAAAGCCCCGGCAGCAACTAGTTGTATTGACCTGAGAGGTTGGTGACGCGGCTGGCTGGCGTCTGACCTTTGAGCGCAGTGGCGGCTCGATGGTGATTGTAGGCATGGAGCCAGTCGGGGAAAGCAGCAACCCGCTCGGCTTCTGAGCGGTAGGGGCGGATATAGGCCCATTCCTCGAGCATGGTGCGGTTCGGGTCCCTCCTCGAGGTAGCGCTTCGCCCAACGTTCAGCGGTCGGGACCGAGACCGGAAACCGCTCCGCGGCACGGCGCAGGCTCCAGCACTGATCAACAACGCACTGCGCGAGCTGCAACCGGCCACGAGGAGTGAGGAAAGCGTTAGGGTGGGACACGAAGACCTCCGTGTGTGGAAAAGGACTCTAGACAAGCCCCACTCCACCCGGAGGTCTTCTTCATGTCACCAAACCACGCCGAGCGTCACTAACGTCCGTGGTCAATACAACTCCAAAGATCACAGGCTGCCTCTTCATCAGGGCTAGGGTCCAAGTAGCTATCGACGATCCTTAACTACGGCGTCGTGCGTAAAGCAGGCCTTCAGTGGAGTTCACTCAGACAGTTACTCTCGGTAACAGCGAGGTGTCGGCCGGATGCACGAGGACAGAACCGGCTTATCCCCCAGCGAAGGGGGGCAGTACGTCAACCACGTCGTCCGGCCCCAGCACCGTCGCCTGGTTGCGGACGGCAACCTCATTGAGAAGGAAGCTGCACCGCGCCAGGATCCGGGGGAGCGGAGGAGTGCCAGCCGGAGGTTCCGGCCGCTGCACAGACTGGATGGCCTCCAAAAGCCCGGCCACGGTTGTTCCCTCCGGCAGGTCGAACTTCTCTTCCTCAAGTCCCGCAGCAGCGCGAGCGGCAGCGAAGTAACGTACGTTCATAACAGGTCAGCCTCCGATGGCGCTCATGCTGCGGTCCGGTTGGACGAAGTCCGGAGCGTCAAGTCCCACGTGGTCCATGCCGTGGGCCTTTGGCTTGAGCCACATCGCATCCTGCCACCGGCGAGCCAGATCATCATCGGAGGCGCCCGAACGCAGGAGCCCCAGCAGGTCGAACTCCTCCCGGGAGAACAGGCAGCTCATGATCTTGCCCTCGGCAGTAATCCTGGTACGGCGGCAATCGGAGCAGAACGGCTCCGTAACAGACGCGATGATGCCAACCGTCCCAAGCACGGGACCGAGCCCGGCACCGGACCCCGCCACCCGGCGTCGTACCTCAAACCGCTCGGCCGGGGCACCGTCCCGTGCCCGCGGGTCCGGGGTGAGGACAAAATCAGTGGACAACAGATCGCGGATCTCCGCCGCGGTAATCATGTTGCGCCGGGTCCAGCCATGGTCGGCGTCCAGCGGCATCTGCTCAATGAACCGCAACTCGTAGCCGCGCTCCACTGCCCACGTCAGCAGCGAAGGAGCTTCAGCGTCGTTGATCCCCCGCATCAGCACCGCATTCAGCTTGACCGGGCCCAGCCCGGCTGCCCACGCCGCATCCACCCCTGCCAGGACCTGGTCCAGGAACGGCCGACGGGTCAGCTTGGTGAAGGTCTCCTCATGAAGCGAATCCAGCGACACGTTGATTCGGGTCAGCCCGGCAGCCTTGAGCGGCGCAGCCTTCTTGGCGAGCCCCACGCCATTGGTGGTCATGGAAATCGGCAGCTCAGGATGGTTGCGGCGCAACTCCGCGATGATGTCCACCAGGTCGTGCCGCACCAGCGGCTCGCCGCCGGTAAGCCGCAATTCCCGGACCCCCAGGCGCCCCACGCCAATCCCGACAATCCGGACGATCTCCGAAGCCGACATCACCGCCTGCTTGGACAACCACTCAAGCCCCTCGGCCGGCATGCAGTACGTGCAGCGGAGGTTGCATTTATCCGTCAAGGACAGCCGCATGTCCGTGGCACGGCGGCCGTAACGGTCCACCAGCCCGACACCCGCGTCTGCAGACCGAGCGGCGGGCACGGACAAGCCTGCGCCCTCCCGGGGTTGCGGTATGCCTAGCTGGACAGTCATGAATTCAGGCTACGCGAAAGCAGGCCAGGTGCGTTTGTGCTGGAACTGACAATTGCGGCAGCCAGTTGTGGCAAGTAGCTATAGCCCGAAGCGCCGCTTTCCTGCTGGAATCATTTTGCACTCAGGAGAACACGTTTGCGCGGTGCGGCGGACGGAAGGCGCACACGAAAACAACAGAGTTTGCTTATCGTCAATAGCTTTGTCGGAAATAAATCAGGTTGGCATGGCCGAGCAGGACCGACAAAATCTCCCGAAGGCAGGACATGCAAAGGCAACCCGAAAGCAGGACATGCAAAGGCAAGAAGAGCAGCTGACCGGACTGGCTGGCAAGCGGCCCGGCGTGGGGACCATTGGAAAGTCACTGCCGGAACATGAACACCGAAGCGTTTCAGTACACAGGCAGGCAATCAGGGATGTTCTCTTTCCGCTGTTGACCCCACCGCGGGTGGAGCGAATACCTCTAATGCAAGCAATGGGACGCGGCCTGGCCGAAACCATACATGCACCGACAAACTTGCCACCCTTTACTAACTCCCAAATGGATGGCTATGCGGTTAGATCCCGCGACACAGGAGACGGCCAAGGAGGTTTGCGTGTGGCAGCGCCCATCCCGGCGGGCGCAGTACCGGCCCCATTGGCTGGAGGGACGGCTGCTCCAATCATGACGGGGGCTTTAATACCCGATGGAGCCGATGCTGTCGTCCCCGTTGAGCGCGCAGAGCCAAACCATTTCCCTCCTCCCGGTTTGGATGTGACAGTGCGGCTTCCTGAGATAGCCGCCGGAACGTACATCCGCAGCGCCGGCAGCGATATAGCTACAGGCGAATGCGCGCTGTCCGCTGGAACCGTTCTAGGCCCGCGTCAGCTTGGTCTGCTCGCCGCGTTGGGCATCACTGAAGTAGTTGTTAATCAGAAGTTGACGGTGCTGCTGGCTACCACTGGGGACGAGGTCCTTGAGCCCGGAGAGAAACTCGCCCTGGGCAAGATTTTCGATGCAAATAACACGCTCTTGCAGTCCTCTATGCTTCAGGCGGGGCTCAACGTCATCAGGGCCGGGATAGTCAAGGATGAACCGGGGGCTCTCTCGAAACTCTTGAGAAGCCATACCGCGCATGTCGACCTGATTGTGACCAGTGGCGGCGTGAGCGCTGGTGCCTACGAGCCCGTTAGACAGGCCATGATAGATCATGACGTTGAGTTTTCGCATGTAGCCATTCAACCTGGCGGTCCTCAAGGAGTCGGCACCTTCGAGGGGATTCCAGTCCTCGCATTCCCCGGGAACCCGGTGAGCTGCTTTGTCTCGTTTGAGATGTTCCTGCGTCCCCTCCTCAGCGAAATGTTTGCAGCGCCCACACCTCGACTCTCCTTCCGCGCCCCCCTTTCGCATCCCCTGACGTCACCCCCAAAAAAGCACCAGGTCAGAAGGGGCGTCCTCTCAGCGGACGGCACTATACGACTGGAGGGCGGCGAAGGTTCCCATTTGCTGGGAGCACTTGCACGCTCGAACGTTCTGGTGCACATCCCAGAGGGAATTTCGGAACTGGCCAAGGGATCGGAAGTGGAGGTATGGGCGGTATGAGGCTGGAAAGTTGGTCTCCAGGCCTCACCCACCTGCGAACGGACGGCACTGCCCACATGGTCGATGTATCAGAAAAAGTTGAGTCCACCCGGGAGGCGACAGCTACGGGAACAGTTCGTACAACTCGTGAAGTTCTGCTGCTGCTCACATCAGACGGATTGCCCAAGGGTGACGCCCTGGCCGTGGCCCGGATCTCGGGCATCCTGGCGACTAAGAAGACGTCCGAATTGATTCCGCTGTGCCACCCCCTGCCTGTTTCTCAGGCGACTGTCGACTTCGTGCTCGGGTCTGACAGGGTGCAGCTCTTTGCAACCGTGAAAACACGCGGTGTGACAGGTGTAGAGATGGAAGCACTGACTGCAGTGAGCGTCGCCGCTTTGAACCTTTACGACATGTTCAAGGCTATTGATAAGCACGCTGTTCTCACCGACATTCGAGTACTGGCTAAGAGTGGCGGCAAGAGTGGGGATTGGGACCTGGGAACCTCTGAGGAGAGAGCGTGACTGCAAACACCAGTGGACTTATCGGACGAGGGGACTGCCATCTATTGAGAGGACGGAAATGAGCGCTGTCCAGCCTAGGGGTACCGGGGAATCCGCCACCGGAGGGCAGTCAATGAGGCAAGCCTTTGACGTCGTCCATTCCGCGCTCAGCGATCAGCCAATTTCCGTCGACGTGGCCATTGCGGCTGTGGATTCACGTACGTCTGGAGCAGTGGTGAGTTTTTGTGGAGTGGTGCGCGATCACGACGGCGGCAAAGCAGTCGACCGACTTAGCTACACCGCTCACCCCACGGCACACCAGGCCCTAAGCGACGTCTTGGAAGCGGTTGCTGCCAAGTACTCGTTCAGTGACGAGGCGGAGGAAGGCGTTCCCGTGCGAATCTGGGCGGCGCATCGTGTGGGCGCACTCCAAATTGGGCAAGCGGCACTCGTTTGTGCTGTAGCCGCCGGACACCGGGGACAGGCATTCGCCGTGTGTTCGGAACTGGTTGACCGCATCAAGGAAGAGGTACCCATTTGGAAGGAACAGTTCTTTTCCGATGGAACCGTGGAATGGGTCGGTGCCGGTGTCGCAGGTTGATTTATTCCGCTTGTGCACCGGCGCGCTGCTGGCCGCAGGCGTCGTTGCAGCAGGACTGGCTGCTTGCGTTAACTCCACCCCGGACAAAGCCCCGAGCGCGAGCACGGACGGACGCAAAGCGGCCGCCAGCTCCGTGACGGTTTACGCTGCCGCGTCGTTGAAGTCGCCCTTCACCGAGATCGCTTCCAAGTTCGAGGCCGCCAACCCGGGCACGAAGGTTACGCTGAACTTCGCTGGGTCCTCAGCCCTGGTCTCGCAGATCACCCAAGGCGCTCCGGCCGACGTATTCGCCTCCGCCGACAGTAGGAACATGGACGAGCTTTCCGCCGCCGGCCTCATTGACGGAACGCCGACCAACTTCGCCACGAACGTCCTGACGATAGCAGTTTCGTCAGCGGACCCGGCATCGATTTCATCCTTCGCGGACCTGGCGAAGCCGGGCATCAAAGTTGTTGTCTGCGCACCGCAGGTCCCTTGCGGCGCCGCCACACGGAAGGTGGAAAAGGCTGCCGGAACGACATTGATGCCTGTCAGCGAGGAATCCTCCGTTGCCGATGTCCTAGGCAAGGTCACCTCCGGGGAAGCCGATGCCGGCTTGGTCTATGTCACCGATGTCAAGACCGCGGGCGATAGGGTCAAGGGCATCACGTTCCGCGAGTCGGACCAGGCCGTGAACACATATCCGATCGCCGCTATGGGCAGCAGCAAGAACAAGGAACTGGCCAATGCCTTCATCGCCATGGTCACCGGCAGCGAAGGCAAGAGGGTCCTCGGTGACGCCGGTTTCGGTGCCCTGTAGGAAACGCTGGACAGCCAGCAAGACAAACGGGCAGAACACCGGCTACACCGGTTTCCCGCCGTGGGTTTTCGCCCTCGCGGCAGCAGGAGGGCTGTTTGTCCTGCTGCCGCTGGCCGCGATGGTGGCCAGGATCAACTGGGGGCAGTTCATCCCGCTCATCACGTCGGAATCCTCGCTGACGGCGCTCGGCCTTAGCCTGCGGACGTCGGCTGCTGGCACGGTGCTGTGCATCGTCTTCGGGGTACCGCTGGCGTTCGTCCTGGCCCGTGCCAGCTTCCCCGGCCAGCGCCTGCTCCGGGCGTTCGTGTTGCTGCCCCTGGTCCTGCCCCCCGTCGTCGGCGGCATCGCGCTGCTTTATACTTTTGGCCGCCAGGGCCTGCTCGGGCGAACCCTGGAACTAGCGGGGATGCAGATCGCGTTCTCGACCACCGCCGTCGTCCTCGCGCAAACGTTCGTGGCGTTGCCGTTCCTGGTGGTCAGCCTCGAGGGTGCTCTGCGCACCGCCGGCATCAAGTACGAGGCGGTCGCGGCGACCCTCGGCGCCCATCCCACGACGGTGCTGCGTCGCGTCAGTATCCCGCTGGTCTTGCCCGGTATCGCCTCCGGATCCGTGCTGTCCTTCGCACGCTGTCTGGGCGAATTCGGCGCCACCCTCACCTTTGCCGGCAGCCTGCAGGGTGTCACCCGCACCCTGCCGTTAGAGATTTATCTTCAGCGCGAAACGGACGCCGATGCCGCTGTCGCGCTTTCCCTGCTGCTGGTGGCGGTGGCGGTAGCCGTCGTCGGGCTTTCCCGCCCCCGGCCCCGGCCGCTGGCGGAAGAGGCGGAATCAGAATGACCCTGGACTTCAACGCCTCGCTGCGCGCGCGCAACTTCAACGTTGCCTTCACAATGGAGGCCACGGAAACAGTCGCCGTGCTGGGTCCCAACGGGGCAGGCAAGTCGACGCTTCTCGGGATCCTCGCCGGGCTCATCCGCCCGGATAGCGGGAACGCCATGCTCGGCCGGAAACGGCTGTTCAAGCTCGACGGAGGCACTAACCACTTCCTGCCGCCTCATACCCGGGGAACGGCACTGCTCGCCCAGGAACCGCTGCTGTTTCCGCACATGAGCGTGCTGGAGAACGTAGCCTTCGGGCCGCGGGCGGCCGGCGCGAACCGGTCCAAAGCTCTGCAGACGGCACGGCACTGGCTTACAGAAGTGGAAGCCGCGGGGTTCGCCGATCGGCGGCCCGGCCAGCTCTCAGGGGGCCAGGCGCAGCGCGTCGCCATCGCGCGTGCCCTGGCTACGGACCCCGAGCTGCTGCTGCTCGATGAACCCATGGCGGCCCTCGATATTCACGCCGCTCCTATGCTGCGTCGCCTTCTGAAGCGTGTCCTAAGCAACCGCCGTGCCATCATCATCACGCACGATGTCCTGGACGCGCTCGTGCTCGCCGACCGGGCCATCGTCCTCGAAGGCGGGAGGATCACCGAGGAAGGCCCCACCCGCCGGGTTCTGGAAAAACCGCGCAGCAAGTTCGCTGCCGGACTCGCGGGCATGAACCTGCTCCCCGGAACCATCACCGGCTATGGGCTCACATCCGACGGCGGACTGGACATTACCGCGCATCCCGAGGACGGGGCCGTCCCCGGCCAGAACGGCGTCGCCGTCTTTTCGCCGACCGCAGTTTCGGTCTTCCCGAGCGCCAAGCACGGAAGCCCTCGGAACTCGTTCGCCGTGAACATCACAGAGCTGGAACCCCAAGGCGACCAGATCCGCGTCCACGCAGGCGGCCTGTCCGCAGACATCACCCCGGCGGCCTCGGCAGACCTAGGGCTCATGCCCGGGATGACCGTCTACTTCGTCATCAAGGCCACGGCCATAGCCGTCTATCCGGCGTAGCACACAAGACATGCAAAAGCCCCGTCTTCTCCCCGCCACAGTGCTGCTCCTATGCGATGGCGACACGCTCCCAGAGAGTACGCCTGCGGTGAGTAATGGCGCACAACACCGGCACTAAGCGCGGCAAGGTACGGCTATATCTTGGCTGCTGGTCCTTCCGTTTCAGACAACTGCCTTCAGAGAACGGAGTCGATCACTTCATGGTCTGCCTTCGCGGTCGCCGCAGGACCCGTTACTCCGCCGCATGAAAGCCCCACCTGCATGACCCTTAGCCTGTTAACGATCTCTCGGCTCCCTGACGGAGGCTTTGATGTCAGCTGACGGTGATAGTGCCCTTTTGCCGTAAAGAAATATTGATGGCCGCTATGAGAGGAAGGAGGCGCCGCGGACCTCTTCAAGTCGCACGGCTCGATTCCGACGTTCGGCGGAAAAACCTCAGGTGTCTCCGAATCCATCGAATTGAACGGCGCTCTCTCCGCTCCCCTTCAGCGGGGATGTAGAAGTCCGGATCTGTGCCCCCGGGAGGAAGATAGACCTCCTCACACGGCGCTGGAAACGACGTTGCTGGTTTCGTATCGTTAGAAGTCATCTAATCCTCCTTCGGCCCTCCCTGAAGAGCGTTCTTGATGAACCTGCGTTTCACAGGGAAATTCTGGTTGGCAATGCTCAACCTATGAACGCGCCCCCTCGACCAGTGATGGATTCACGATAGCCTCAGCGTGGCTGAGCGTCTTTAGACGCGTCCGTCATATTTGTCGTTCTGGCAGGGTCGAGGAACCCTTTACTTCCCGCCAGGTGCATGATATGCATCATTGCGGCAGGCGAAGAAAGCACCCTGTGCCGTGGCAAGAGCTCGTCACATCTGCCTTTTACGTGAGCTATTTATGGATTCTTGCGAGTCACCGGTTGGGTGAATAGGGGCTTCTCTCCCTGCCTTTGCCACTTGTTAACGCTTGGTTCCACTCCGGAGGCGAACTTCCCTGGACCCTTTTGGATACATCGGTGACCAGCTAGTTCGAACAGTGACTATCCAAGCGGACGACTTCCGCTACGAGAGAAGAATAATCATTGCAGGCACTCGACCGAACTCCTGGGTCTGACGACATTTCCAGCACCGTACCCGTGGAGTCAGCAGGCTGGAAAGATCACGCCCCACATCCCTGATGGCGCACGAGGTCAACGGGGACTGCTGGATGTGCCCTTACTACGTACTGACCCATTCCAAGATCAGTGACCAAGATCCCCATGTCGTTGCGTTGTGCGGCCTGAGCCACCAGATTGATGGCGGCATCAACTGCTCGCCCCTTTTCGGCACCCTCGGTTACCGTTACCTCAAGCATTCCTGGAGACCTTGAATCTTCGTTCCGGACAGTTGGGGCATCCTGCCTTCTCGGATCAGAAGCCCTGCTTTGAAGGTAAAGACCGTTGTTCGTGGCCCCCGGCATGGTAGATCCTTCTTGTCGTTGTGAGGTCGGCGGGTAATCAAACTTGCGTGATTCCTTTCGCGAGGGCCGTGCTGCCGTCAACGCCTAGCGGGCATTAGACGGGTTGGGAGAGGCTAACTGAGTGACGTGGGGGTTAGGCCCGCATTTAGCTTCAGTCCAAAGCCGGCGCGGAAGAGCGGAACCGCCATGTCGAACGGCACATCTTCCCGTGAGGCCTCGATATCGGCCATGGACGACGGAAGGTCAAAAGGAAGGCTTCCCCTGAACGCGGTACGTCCAGTAAGTGCATCCAGCAAAACCTCGTCGCTACAGCCAAACTCACCGATAATGGCTGACGCAACGCCGATAAATTGGGTGAGCACTGCCGGGCGTTCCAGGTATACCGCGAGGTAGACCGGGGCTTTTTTGGCATACGCGTCAATGCGCTCCACCGTCTCCTGGGAAAATTCGAGGGTCCCGCCATGGAAGAAGTCGCCGAGCGAGCCGCGACCGGGTTCGAAGGGCGCGTCAAGCCTCACCACAATGGCCTCAGCGTCCACGTCATTGTCAACGACAATTAGCTCGTTGCCTACATTTTGGGCTGACAACCCGTCAAGATACACACGGCTTCCGTGCCTAATGGGCAGTAAGGCCTCGTCTGCAGTGAGCAGCACCAGCGAATCTTTTTGAGCTACAACTCCTCTCTCGACGAAGACTGGCGAACCACACACTTCCAGGGTCCTTTCCAGATCCACACGCCGGTGTTCGAAGGCTCCCAGCCGAAATTTCTCACGCAGGAGCCGCAGCACTGATTGGTCGATGCGTTCTTCCGTTATGCGGCCGGAGTCGATGAGCTCCTCGATAAGGGCTGGGTTGCGGTCGCCACCAAACTGGTCCACGCCGACGTCTATTGCGATGGCAGCGCGTTCCTTCGGGTCGAGATGCTCAAGTCCCCAGCCATTTGGACCGAACGACAGCCCGCCGATCTGCTCTGCCTCAAGTAAATTCCAGTCTGTTAGAACGACGCCGTCGAAACCTAGTTCCTTTCGCAGGATGTTCTGTACAACAGGGGCATTGAATGCAAAGCCGACTTCTTCCCAGGATGTTCCCATCGGCTTCCCGTAGTACGTCATAACCTGCGATGCCCCTGCCGCAAATGCGCGCCGGAACGGGGCCAGATGCAGGTCCTGCATTCCCCCGGGGTACACCTGTTCCGGATATCGCGGATCGTGGGCGTCGTCCCCTTTGAGCTGAGGGCCTGCACCCGGGAAGTGTTTCACGACGGCAGCCACCGACTGCGGGCCCAGATGGGGCCCTCCCCGCAAGGCCTCAATGAACGCTGCGGTGAGCTCGGAGACGCGTTCGGGGTTCTCGCCAAAAGTCCCCGAACCGCGTGACCACCGTGGTTCACTGAAAATATCTGCCATAGGCCCGAGGAAGACGCGGATTCCCATGGCCAGCAATTCTTGGCGCATAGTGTCGGCGTAACTGCGGACGGTGGTAAGTTCTCCAGTCGCGGCGATTCCGGTGGTCTCCGGCCAGCGCGAAAGACTTCCTAGCGCCTGCCCGGTAAACGGATTACTACGGAAGCCATGCCGGGGGTCTGTCGAGAGGGTGACTGGGATAGCTAGCCGGGTTGCCCTCGGCAATCTCCTGTAGAGTATTGTGCCATTCCGCAACGGAGAGACTGTCTTCGCCGGCGAGCACATTGAAGTGGGTGATGCCGATGTTGCCAACGTAAAGTTCCGCAGCAGCGAGTAGGCCACCATCACCTGGCGTGGTTGATGGGTGAAACATCAAGGCCGCTTTTTCAGCGACTGTCATGCGGCTGAGCCGGTCGTTCGTGCTGCATTCAAAGCCGCCGCCGAAGTGGGCTACTACCTCATGGCCCATCCCGTCGCCGGCACTAAAGGTGGAGCCGCCGCGATTGTCGAGGCACTTGCCAACGTACCCACCGACGGCGTAATCGTAATCGGGGTGCCGGATCAAGATGGCGTGTGCGAAGCATGTGACCGCATCGCACTACCTGCTATCGCAATTGATGATACAAGTCGCACTGTCCGGTTTCCGACGATTTCTGCACAGAACCGGGAGGGTGCCCGACTTGCGGTCGAGCATCTGATTTCTCTTGGCAGACGGTCGATCGCGCTGCTGCGACCAAACATCGGAGTGGAGACGGACAACTGGGGTGACGGGCTGTTCATTGACCACCGCACCCTGGGTTACCGGGACGCCCTGGATTCGGCCGGAATTGCCTTCAACGAATCGCTGATTATCGACTGCACTGATCCCTTCAACGAAACACGAAAGCACTGGAGGGAACTGGAAGCCGAACTTTCGACAGGCGTCAGAATCGACGCCATGTTCTGCGCTGCAGACACTATGGCGGCTGCCGCCCTACGGACCCTTCGTGCCCACGGGTTGAAAGTGCCAGAAGACGTATCGATCGTAGGTTTTGACGATGAGCGCGCCGCCATCCTGGTCGATCCGCAATTAACCACAATCCGGCAGCCCTACGAAGAGATGGGTTGCTACGCGGTTGAGTTACTACTGCGTAAAATTCAAGGCGAACACGTCGATATCCGCCGCTACGAGTTCGTCACGGAACTCGTCCGACGATCATCAACTGACGAGCCCGAGAGATTAGCAAAACCTGACGGCACAACGTAATGACCCGAAACCCGTCGGGGTTCGGCAGGCACAGCCGGAGGGTATGACTGAGCGCCTCGCGGCGGTAGACGGCGGTCGTCGTGACACGTCGGACGAGTGCGCAGGGTGTTGCGGCAGGCTTTTAGCTTCTTTAGGACAAGCGCGAACTCAGATATATTGCAGTCTCGGTACGCGCAAAGTGGCCTATGGTTAGCCCCCTGTCGACTCTTAGAACCCAAACGATCACAGGCACGTCGAAATCCTGTTTCTGAACCGATTCCCGCCCGACAATGCTCGGCCCGATTTGAAGGGAAAAATACGGCTGGGGTCTTGGTTGGCCAAACTAGTTGCTGGCCTGGGCGCCCTCTATTACGTCGTACAGTGCGGTCTGATGGTCTATATGCTGTAGTTCGTCAAGCCTTCTCCGCGACGTGAGAAAGGCAGGATCCTCATGCCAAGCCTCCCAGTCCTGTCGGCTTTTCCAAGTCCCGATGATGACACGAGTGTTAGGTGCGTCAGAGGGGGCGAGCAACTGACCGGAGATCCACCCCACCCTATCCCGGGCTGATCTGAAGCGCTCTCGGATTAGTTGGTCCCACTCCTTCTCTGAGTTCGATTCAAGCTGCATAGTGCTAACGACGGTTATCATGCGACCTCCTCATAAGGATCCACCTCTACCACGAACGGTTAGTAGGTTCTTAAGGTTAGTTGCGGGCCTGTAAACGAAACAAGAGTGGCGCAGAAGGGAGTCGGTTTCGTAAGACCCGCTAAGGGATTCGGAATTTTCCCTTTTGCTGCGCCACAACCTTGGTCGTCCACCAGCCATAAAAATGCATCTACCGAGGGGACCCGCTCGACTTTGGAGCAGGTCCCCTCGATCATTGCCGAAAGAGCGGGTGCCTTACCGAAGTTTCTTACCGCTGTGCCAGCACTCGTTTCTTCTCTTTGGAACGGATAGATACTACTAAAGCGATGAGAAAGACCACGAACGTGCCGATCATGACGTACGGCAGTGCGTTCAGAGGTGCAGGACCGGGATTTATTATGCCGTTGAGGTATAGCCACAAAACAGTTGCTGAGGCTAATGCTGCTCCGACGTTGACGATGAAAGATCTACTGCCCTTGGTCCGGTTCAGTAGAATGGCGCCGCCAATACAAATGAGGAAGTAAGGGATCACCCAGAAATAGACCAGCAATGTCGCGATGTAGCCGTTGATTTCCAATGGGCTCGCTGGAGTAAGCCAAAGCAGCAAGGCTGGTCCGATCAATGAGGGAACCCCGATGAAAGCGATGGCAGCGCCGGGGCTTTTGTGTAGCTTGTTGACCTTGACTAGTGAAGATGGCAGGAGTCCATCGGATGCGGCGCTGACAACTACGCGGGATCCGTAGTTGAAGAATCCGATAAGGCTGGCGAAGATGGCTACTGCCAGAACGAGGTCGCTGACGTTGGACAGAAATCCAACGCCTGCCGCTTCTGCAAGTACTGCGTTGGGGGAGATGCCCAGGGCGAGTTTGTCGGCTGCACTAACAAGGGTCGGTACCTGAATCACCGTGCCGGCCAGATAGAAGAGACCTATGCCGACGGGAATGACTATGATCGCGCGGGGGATGTTGCGGTTGGGGTTTTTGGTTTCGGCGCCGAGCGCGGCGCTGCCCTCGAAGCCGATGAAGTATGCCGAACCGATCGCCAGGCCCTGGAGGAAACTGTTGAGCGTGAAGTCGTTGAGGCTGAACTGTCCCGCCAAGTCGACGTTTCCGCTGAACGCGGTGGCTATCGTGATGACCAGCATCACCGGCAAGGAGATGACAGTAAGAATAACGCTGGATCGGACTGAAAGGTCAATCCCCCGATATGCAATGGTCATAGCTACCAATGTTGCTACCACGTAGATCAACAGTTGAATTCCTGGTCCCGCCGCGTTTGCGACCCCTACCGACACTAGGAAACTTCCAAAAAAGACCCCCACTCCCACGATGAGCGACATGATCGCGACAATGTAGCCCGGGATCATCGCGGCGGCGATGACGAGGGTGCTCCATGAACCGAACGCGTGGCGAATGTAGGAGTAAAGCGACCCGGTTCCAATGAAGCGTCGGGCGAACACGGTAATGAACAGGCCAATGAGGGTGAATGCCACCACCGAGGCGGCCATCGCCAGCCACGAGGACCGCCCGGAGTAAGCGGCAAGGTATGCCGGCACTTGTGCCAGACCTACAGCTGGAACGAAAGAGGCTATAGAAAGGCCCATCACCTGACGTCCGGTTAAATGCCCTAACTGCAGGCCAGGGTTGGCAATATCACCCCCCGTCCTGCCTGTTTGGGGACCAACGGCCTCTCGCTGGCTCTCAGAAGAAGAAACTTGCAATGCAATACGCCTTTCAAATAGCTCGAGGAGCCGTTTGGCCACCATACTCGAGGTTTCGACAGCAGATGGTGATCGACTGCGAGATTTGGGAAAGTGCCTTTTCGTCCACCTTCAACACATCCTCCCGGGGAGTCCTCCATGACTCATTAGCACCCCGAAGGAAGACCGGCCTAGGCGCCGCGGCCTTGAATGCCCAGCGAGCAGATCGCCCGCCCTTTGCAGCCCTGCCTGCTTCTGTTCAACTGGATGCCTGCCCTCTATAACCGCAGCATTCGCTACACGGCGAAAAAGCGCTGACGTAAAGTTGTCGTGCTCCCCCACCAAAGACCAAGGGAAGCCGCTGACTCATGATCTTCTTTTTTTTGGGCAAGGAATCGCCATAGACGGCAGGATAAAATTTTTCCATCATTTTGACTGGACATGGCCTTGACAAGGACAAGTGTCCATGTCAGGGACAAAGTGCGATGTGTTCCGGCCCCCCTAGTCGCGCAAAAAATAAACCCCATTGACATGGACAGCTGTCCATGTATCAATAGGGTGATCACTCTCTCGAAGACGAGAATGCTGATTGTCAGCAGACAAAGGAGTTGGAATTGGTGTCATCAAAACTAGCCACCCCCCTTAGTATTCAAGGTGAAGTTATTTACCCTGATGACAGCGGATTTGATGCCATCGCGAATATTTGGGACGGCCGTCATTTGCAGCGGCCGTCGCTAATTGCCCGGTGTCTGAGTGCGGGCGACGTTGCAAAGTCCATCCGCTACGCATGTGACAACGGCCTGGAGATCTCGGTTCGATCCGGTGGCCACAATCCGAATGGCTATGCGACCAACGACGGTGGCATCGTCTTGGACCTCAGACTCATGAACAGCATCCACATCGACACCGCCGGGAGTCGCGCGCGGATCGGGGGTGGCGTAATCGCTGGCGATCTCGTGAAGGAGGCGGCCAAATTCGGTCTAGCGGCAGTCACCGGCATGCATCCCAAGGTCGGGTTCTGTGGACTAGCGCTCAATGGGGGCGTCGGCTTCCTCACCCCCAAATATGGTCTCGCCAGTGACAATATCTTGGGAGCGACTCTGGTGACCGCAACTGGTGACGTTATCTACTGCTCTGATGATGAACGCCCGGAATTGTTCTGGGCGGTCAGAGGTGCGGGCCCCAACTTCGGTGTCGTCACAGAGGTCGAGGTCCAGCTCTACGAGCTACCGAGGAAGATGCTCGCCGGATTCATTACCTGGGCCCCCTCGGTCAGCGAACTCGCAGGGCTCCTGACATCCCTCCTTGATGCGCTCAATGAAATGGCGGATCACATCTACCCCAGCGTTTTTGTCGGCGTGGACGAAAACAGGGCACCTTCCGTTACAGTATGCGTGGGGCACCTCGGAGGGCTCGATATCGCTGAACGGGACATAGCACGGCTTCGGAGTCTGGGTCGGACGGTGTCCGATTCGATCGCCGTCCGATCATATGACGAGGTAGTGGCTCTTAACGCTGAGGTGGGCAGTTTCGAGGACGGAATGTCCAATCTCTGGATCGACCGGGAGATCGCGATGCCGAACGCTCGTTTCGCCGAAGCGATTGCAGGCAATCTTGACAAGTTTGTTAGTGAACCCGCAAGCGGAGGCTCCGTCAAACTGGAGATCGAGGGAATGCCGTTCGGAAACCCCAAGGGGACGCCCGCTCGACATCGCGATGCGATGGGCGTGCTGGCCCTGGCGGAATGGAGCGGGGCGGCTCCTGGAAGTGAAAAGTACCCCGAGTTGGCACGTGAACTGGACGCCGCGCTCCTTCGCGCAGGCGTGACGACTTCTGGGTTTGGACTGCTAAACAACAACTCAGAGGTCACAGCAGAGATGGTCGCCGAAGTTTATAAGCCGGAAGTTTATTGTCGTCTTGCGGCAGTCAAAGGTGAATACGACCCTGAGAACCGTTTTCGTCACAACTACAATATAGATCCCGAGGGATCTTGAAACAGCCCCACCGCCACTGCACTGACTGCGGGTGCTTTGACGGATTAAGAAGAAGTGGGAGCTACGGGAAAACTATGCCGTCTCCTGCGATGCTGAACGCAGTTATACCGCTGGCCATGCACACCATTGAAACGCCCTAGCTAGTGTGATCATTTAAGCGCGAGGAGCGACCTTCACTGAAGGTAAGCCATAGTGCCGGCTAACTTTGCCGTTCAGGCTTCATTACCCCTGGCACAACCTGCACGGAACGGGCTACCAAAAGCTGTAGCGTTTTGGCATCTGAGCAGCGTCTGACCTTAGAAGCATGGAGAGCCCGGCCGCAGATGTCGCCGTTTCAGATCTGGTGGCTCGTCTTGTGAAAGGGACCGTGCATCAGATCCTGTCTTCTACGACTGACGGCAGGCCTCCATGCGGGTGAGCGGCGGGTAAGCCCTGCCGCCGAATGGCGCGTCGCACTTGAGCTGACTAAACAAAAGCTTTCCCCTCTACATACAGAAGGTGATACCTATGTCTGAGTCCTCGTTAACTCTTCCTGGGCGGAAGGGCCTGCGGGCCCGCGACACCGTTGCTATGTGTACACCCCTCTTGAACGTCGTTTTTGTCGTCGCTGGGTCAACGGCCGGGGCACTCGGCATTTGGGGCGCCGCAGTGGTGTGCATTGTGCTTGCCGTGGTATCACTGTTGCAGAACTATCTTTTTGCAGAAATGGCTGCAATGTTCCCCGGCAAACCAGGTGGGGTCGCTCTGTTCGCAGCGGAAGCCTGGAAACAATTCTCTCCATTGCTTGCATCGGTTGCCGCGTTTGGCTATTGGTGCGGCTGGGGGCTGTCTCTGTCTCTGGCTTCTTTGCAGATCGGTCAAATTGTCACAGCGCAATGGTTCCCCGCAGCCACGAACCTCGACGTTAATCTGGGTATTGCCTCCATAGGTCTACCCCAGATACTGGCGGCAGCAGTTATGATCACGGCCGTGGGTGCCAACCTCTTGGGACTGAACGCAACCGTAAACCTGAATAAGGTGGTCGCCGCGGCCATGGTCTTCGTCCTGGCGGGATTGCTCGTACTGCCGGTGTTCTTCACTGAATGGTCGACAGCGAGCTTCAGCTTTAATCTTCTCGGCGAAGGAAGCAGCGTAGTGTCCGTGCTGGTTTGGATGTACGTGGGTGCTTGGTCGATTTACGGCAGCGAGCTATGCGCCACTTTTGCCCCCGAGTACCGCCGGCCCGTGCGTGATGTCAAGCGTGCGCTCAAGACCATGGCGATGATTTATATTTTGGTCTACGCACTTGTACCGGTAATCACCGCCGGCGCGATTGGGGAGCAGGGAGTCGTCACCGATCCGGTGAACTTCGGTGTCAATTTCTACTCGCAGATGCTCGGTGAGCCCGCAGGCGGAGTAGTAGCGGTCATTCTGGTTGTTGCCACCTTTGCCGCACTCTTGTCTTCTTCGGCGGATGCCTCCCACGCTCTCAAGGGCCTTGCCCAGGAGAAGCTGACCATCAGTCAGCTCGCACACACGAACCGGCGGGGTGCTCCATCTGGCGCATTGGTCTTCACACTGGTCGTAAACCTCGTTGTGCTCTTCTTTGTGGGCAACATAGTGGCAATTATTATCGCCGCCAACCTTGGCTACATGATTTCCGTTACCCTTGCCACGGCCGGCTTCCTGATCATGCGCAAAACTCACGCTCACATTCCGCGCCCCATCAAACTGGGACGTTACTGGGTCCCTGTCGCAGTCGCGGTTACAGCTTTCAACGCAACCATCCTCATAGCCGGCGCATTCAATCCGGGTCTTGCCGCCGGTGGCCAGGGAATGGAAATCCTCATCGCCCTCCTCCTACTTCTTCTCGGCGGCCTGTTTTACTGGGTCCGGTGGCGCTTCCAGGCAACTAAAGTTGCTGATTACAAGAGGCACTCGGCCCAATAGCCTGAGCGGAAAAAGACGTCGGCAGAAAGGGGCGCATCCCCATAAGGAGCAAGGGTTATAGTCCTACCCGATCGAGGTATGCATCTACGAGGTTGTCGCAGAGGTCCTTGTGGCGAGGGTCGGATGGGTCGGCAAAGTACTGAAGACTGCATCCATCCATGATCACAATCAGCGCCCTAGCAACGTTTCGAGCAGCTATGGTCTGCTTCTGTCGCTTTGCGGCGGCGACCAGCAGTTTTGAGATTTCCTTTTCGTAGTCGCTGTAAACGGTGCGGGACAGATCACCGTGATGCGGGTTACGCTTCGCCCAGATCCCTATTTCAAATTGGGCCAGGATATTCAACTCGTCTGAAACCATCTGGGCCCAAAACAAGTCCATGACCCGATGCGCGATAGCTCGAACGTCCTCCGAGCCGTCGACCACGCGCGGAATGGACCGGACCAGTTGCTGAAGCAGCTCTGCGGCAGCTGCCTGCATGAGCTCATCTTTGTTCGTGAAGCAAACGTGCACGGCTGCTAGAGAAGCCTTCGCTTCGCTGGCTATCGTTCTTAGGCTGGCACTTTCGACTCCATCCCGCCTAATTACACGAATAGCTGCGTCGATGAGCTGTTGGCGACGATCCACCGTGGAAATACGCAACTTGTCTCCTTGCCCCTGGACTCAGGTCTACTCTAAATGCCGTAGCGGTCCCATGAGGGTAGTCGCCCGGTTGGACCGTTCTGGTTTGGCCTCACAGCAACGCGGATCAATTGAGGGAAGTAAGCGTTCGGCGTGTAGCGGAGACGGTGCGGCATCCCAGGTGGCAAGTCCACAAAGACCATTCGGGCTGAACTTCCGGGGTGACCTCACAAGTGAGTGCTAAAAGCCCTGGAAAGCCAGTATCGGGACTCCGCGATTCTGCCCCTGCCTATTGGTGCGCCTGCACCGAAGACGATGGTCAATCCGTATTTGCAAGATGAGGAGCTTTCCGGCCGAATCGTGCGCAGAAAACCGTACACCCCAATCTGACGTCAGACGGCTGGCTTATACTCGTCAGAATAGGCTACGGTTCCGCTTTTCTTGACACTCGGTGTGGAGGTTCTTAGATTCAAACCTGACACGGAGTAGGAGATGCCATGGCTGGACAGCGAATCGGGTATGTACGAGTCAGCACCTTGGACCAGAATGAACAACGCCAGCTCGATGGAGCGGTTCTCGACAGGATCTTCCTTGATAAGGCCTCGGGCAAGGACACCGCCCGCCCTGCGCTGACAGAAATGTTGCGCTTCGCCCGTGAGGGAGACACTGTTGTAGTGCACAGCATGGACCGGCTGGCACGGAATCTGGATGACCTGCGTTCCGTAGTCAAAGCGCTCACCGGAAAAGGCGTGCAGGTGGAGTTCGTCAGGGAGCACCTGCTCTTCAGTGGCGAGGACTCCCCTATGGCGAATCTCATGCTCTCGGTCATGGGGGCCTTCGCTGAATTTGAACGCTCCCTGATCAAGGAACGCCAGCGAGAAGGCATTGCCTTAGCCAAGCAGCGAGGTGCCTACCGCGGGCGCAAAAAGACGCTTACACCCGAGCGGGCCACCGAGCTGGTGCAGAGGGCAGCCGATGGAACACCTAAATCGGTCCTCGCGAAGGACTATGGAATCAGCCGGGAAACGGTGTATCAATACCTCCGCCAGGCCGACCGTTCCTGATCTGCCATCCGTTTCTGACTGCTGACGTACGCAGACTACTACCCAACATATGGGTGCTTATCGGCGTTGCGGGCGTTCGGAAAGCTCAGTCTTCTGGTTCTATGCCGGGTTCGGCCCATTCGAGTGCTGCCACGACGTGGCCTTCATTGGGCAGGACACGCTTCTCGTCTGCCGGGAGTTTGTCGTAGGTGTAGGCAGCGACCGCCATCGGTGAGGTTGAGCGGCCGAGGCTGTAGCGTACGCTGCGTTCGTTCTTGGCGCCACAGATGAGAATGCCGATTGTTTCGTTGTGGTGCTCGCGGCGGAGCATGTCATCGACGAGGGCGACGTAGAAGTTAAGTTTGCCGGCGAACTCTGGCTGAAACTTCCCTGTCTTGAGTTCGATGACCACGTATCTGTTCTGGTCCATGTGGAAGAACAGCATGTCGACGTAGTAGTCGTCGCCGTCGACGTCGAAGTGGACTTGCCGCCCAACGAAAGCGAATCCTGGTCCGAGTTCGCGCAGGGTTTCGGTGATTCGACTGGTCAGAGCCAGTTCCAGTTCGCGTTCAGCGACCTCCCCCGACAACCCCAAAAATTCGAAGTTGTAAGGGTCCTTCGCGATTTGTTGGGCAAGCTCGGTGTCTTGCGCAACAAGCTGTTGCGCGAAGTTGGACGGAGCTGCACCGGTCCTTTCAAGGGTTCGGTTCATGATCATGTTCAGCAGGACATTCCTGGACCACCCGTATTGGACGGCTGCTGCAGCGTACGAATTACGTTTTTCCTGTGTGTCCACCTTGTCCAGCAGGACAGTGACGTGGCCCCACGGCAATTGCGCAACAGCTTGTTGCGCAATTGGTCCGCCTTGCCAGGCTCCGGCGAACGTGGTCATGTACTGGATGTTGCGCGGCGAAAGGCCTTTCATCTCCGGGAACTCTCTGCGCAAGTCCTCGGACAGCTTCTTGATAACTCCGCTCCCCCAGCCCTGCTGTTCCTGCTGCCGCCGGACGCCCTGGCCGATCGTCCAATACAGCTCGATCAGCTGGGTGTTAATGGTTCGGAGCGCCGTCGTCCTGGCTGCCTTGACGGTCGCTTTTAGGTCCTCGAGCAGTTCCACGTAGCCAGCGGGCAGGTCCAGTTCGCGCGAGTCTGTCATCATTCCACCCTAATGCGAGCCACCGACAGGCACGGTGGACTCAATTGTCCAGACGCTGTCTGGACAATTGAGCCTACGGGTTTCTAGCAGGCGGTTGGGTCGCCGAAAGGCAGGGAGGTGCCGGCGATGAGCCAATGTGTTCCGTCCCAGTGCATTGAGTACCGGATCTTCCAGTTCGAACATGTTTGGCCGGTCCCGCGGTAGGCATCGGCCGCGTTCTGGATGGTCTGAAGATTCACATCGGCGTTCAGATCGTCGGCTGACGGCGTGCCGGTGACATCAATGACCTCAGCTTTCGTCCAGTAGGAGGAACCGAGGTCCTTGCTCCATGTCGAGGCGTCCCCGAAAGTGGCCTGCAGCTCGGGCGTGAGGAGTTTGAAGGCTGCTGTGTAGGCGGCTCGATTGATGCCTTGACCGTGAAGGAGCAGGCTTTGGCCTACGCTGCGGGCTTGGTCATGGTCTGCCGAGACGGTAAAGGGAAAGAATCCGGAACCTGGCGCCGGAGCGTTTCCGCAATCCTTGAACGCCACAGGGGTGGACCTGGATTTCCACTCGTTGACGGCCGCGGCAACACGGGGTGCGGTTACCGCGTAGGCGATGCCTTCGGCCCTGGTGTACTCATCAAATTCGATGGTTACAACAATGCCGGCTACCTGGCCGTCTTGGGTGATGAGTGGTCCTCCGCTGTTGCCATGGTTGATAGCAGTGTCTGTTTGGATCAGGTTTCGGAGAACCCGGTCCCCTATGTCCTGTTCGGTGTCGAGGGCGCTGACTGTTCCTTTGGTGAAGGTGAACGGGCGGCTCAACGGGAACCCCAGGGCTGCTACATCGGTCCCGACCGGGGGCTCGCTGCTTCTGAGCTGAAACTGATGGCCTTGGATCGGCCGGTCGGTTCTGACAAGAGCGATATCCACTACATCATTCGTGCCAACAACGGTGGCATTCACCGATGTTCTCCCGAAGGCTACGCTGATCGAGGTAGCATCCTGGACAACGTGCGCTGCAGTAACCACCAAGTCAGGTTCGATAAGAAAACCAGTTCCTGTACGCCAGGATTCACACGTCGTGACAGAGAGCTGGCCCACGCCGGGCTGGACATCAGCAACGACATCAGGCCATGCACTCGGTGACGGGGCGGCGCTTGTGCTTGTCGCTGCTGCGGTGGTCGGTGCGCTTTCGGTGGGCGGAGTGGGTTGAACGGTGCTTGTCGGCGGCGATGTCTGCGGGGACGTGCCGGATCCGTTGGTGCAGCCTGTAGCCCAAAGACACAGGCTCAAGGACGTGACAACCGTGCAACGGATGAAGGGGTTTGGTTTGTTGCTCATCAACTACCTCCCGAGGCTGAGAAGAACAGCTGCCCGACCGACCCTCTGTTGTGTCCGCTCCTGCAACTGCCCACAATAAATATGAGTCGGGTAAGCCGCCGTCAGATGCGCTTGATCATGGAGGGAAACGGGAGACCTTTCCCATGATTCAAACCAACGGCCGTTTACTCGACTCGTGTCCCAGCAAGCACATCGTAACCCCGAGGGATTCTGTCCATCTCGAAAAGCTCTTCTGGCGGGCGAGTCGACTGCAGCGCCCCAACAGGATCTTTCCCTGGTGGCCCGTGACCGGCAGCAGCGTCCCATGCCCCCCTGCGACTTCAATTTTTGCCCTGATAGTCCAAAGTTCCTTGGACGATTGCTTCGGCAAATGTGCCGCAGCTTGTGGCACTATGGGCTTCGCATCACTTCCTTGTTCTGACGGGATGCTCATCTTCCAGCGATGGAGCTTTGAGGGTTATGGCTGGATGGTTCTGACGTCGGGGAACCATCCGTGGGGTGCTTTGCGGGGTTCGAGGTGTTCGGGGTCTCGGTGTTCTTTCATGTCGCAGTTGTAGAAGGGACCTTGGGGGTCGAGGAGGACGCGCATGTGGTGGTCTGCGTGGTCCCGCCACCAGACGCTCATACCAGTCGCGGGATCCAGGCGCAGGTGCTCCCATGAACGCCACAGAGCCGCTACACGTGAGACGGCTTCCGGGTGGAAATACCAGTCGATGCACCACTTGGCTGACTTTCCCGTGACGTTGCGGACATAGGTGGGTAGCAGCTGCTCATGGAGGAACTCTTCGGCCGAGCCGTAGACGAGCTCCGGTTCTTTCTCCTCACCCTGCCCAACTGCAGTGGGGGCCGGTGTGTCCGTGTCGTAGAGGTCAAAATCAGTTGCCATGTGTGGCGCCCTTTCCTATTTGGTGACCCAGGGATTGGCTGCCGGTGCAGCTGGCATCGGTACGACTGGTTCTTCGGGCCGGGGGCTGTACTTCTTGATGGATGCCTCCACCGTTTCCTTGTGGGGTCCTGTGTACCAGGGCATGGTGCGGACGAGCGTGGCGGGTGCGCCGGAGGCGAGGACGACGGCGCGGCCACGGTCCAGTTCGGCGAGGTTGGAAACGTCGAAGATGCGTTCCTTGCTCTCCTGGCGGGAGCGGCTGGAACCGGACTTGCCTGAAGAGGTGGAGACGTTGATGTAGCTGTAGTCTCCGATCAGGTCCGAGAGCGCACGGAGGAAGCCTTCTTCTGCGACGCCGCCGCCGTAGACCTTCACGTTTGCCGCTGACCAGATTTTCCGCATGTTCGCCTCTCCCCATAGCTCGACCCCTTGGGACCAGGACTGCAGGATGCCCATGACGATCAGGCCTTTAGAGCCGTAGTGGCTGAACTGGTCCGGCAGTCCTGCCCAGCGGACGACGTTGGCCAGCTCATCGAGAGCGAACAGGGCGGGCTTGGGGAGTCGGCCGCCGCTGCGCTCGGCTCGCTCTTCCATGGCCTCTGCGATGGCCACCGTTAGGGCTGTGGTGAGAGGGGCAGCGGAGCCGGCACCTTCCTTGGAGAGGATGTAGATCGTTTCCTGAGACGCAGCGAAAGCATGCGGGTTGAACTGGCGGCGGGCATCCGTGGCCACCGTTGCACCACCCGTTGGAGCGACCCAGCGGAGCGTGTTCCGGCTCTTGAGGCATTGGATCATTTTCTCGGCCGTGCCGAAGATACCGTCTCGCTGCTTATCAGCCAGTTCGAGCGTGGATTCAAGTCCCTTGTACTGCAGCTCGTAATCGTGTGTTTTGAGGATGTTGATAGGTTCCCGGTTTACCTGTTCGGTGACCCAGATGTAGACCTGCGTGATGGGCAGGTCCCCGAGCGCGGCCGCAAGGAAGTACGAGGACAGAATGTCTTCTGCCTTGGGATCGAAGTAGGCGTCGGGCTTGGACCCGGGGACGCGGGAGCCAACGGAGAAGTGTTGGGTGAGTTTGTAAGCCTTCTCTTCGTCGGTGACGTAGGAGAGCGGGTTCCACCACCAGTCCGGTTCTTCCTGGGCGATCTTCTGCGGATCGAACACCGACACCGGAGCCGTACTCTCCCGGACCCCACGGGTGCCGTCCACGACGTCGCGCTTGTTGGACGTCGAGACCACAGCACCGGGTGCGTCCAAGATGGCGGGCATGACCCGTGAGGTCGACTTACCGGTTCGGGGACCCCAGATGTCGAGGCTGAGGTCTTCCCAGGACTGGATGAACTTCTGCCCGGTGGCGACGACTTTGCCGACCACGATGCCGGGAGTGTCCGTGACCCCCAGACGCTCGGCGGTCGCTTTCGCTCCCTTTTCTGAGAACGCGGCCAGCGACTTACCCCGTCCAAGGTACCGGGCGGCCTTATCGACCCGGGCACGCTTGGACGCACCCTTCCTCCAAGCCACGAGCACAACAATGGTCAGTGCCAGCACCACACCGGCCAGCACGCAGACCACAACCGTGGCCTCGGTGGGCCACGGCACACGGCCCTTGGCGAGGCCGGCGATCAGATCAATCGGGTGGGCTGGTGGTGCGGCGATGCCTGCCATCCAGGAGCCGAGGTGCAGGGCGGCGTAGGTTCCGCCGCCGAAAACGACGATGAAGCCGATGGCCAGCCAGACCAGCAGGGCATCACCAAGGCCCATTCCTTTGCGGTTTGGTGCGCTCACTGTGTGCCTCCTTCACTGGGCAGGACCGGGGCTGCGGATTCGAGCAGAGTCTCCGGAGCTGCATGCCATTTGCCGTCCGTGTCGTTGACGCCTTCGGGGCCCTTCTCCAAGGAGGTGAGTCCGACCTGGACGGGGATCCCGGGACGGCCGCCGACCTTGATGAGGAACTTTCCCCGGCCCGGGGGTTCGACGTCGACGCCGCGTGAGTCCCACGCGGGCGGGTCCTGCCAGCCAATGAGCTTTTGCTGCTCCTGGCGGGACAGCGGAATGGCCGAGGTGAGCAGCGGCATTTCAGAGGCCGGGAGGCCGCCGCAGATGACCATGCCGGAGCGTTCGACGAATCCGCGGGCTTTCATCCGGTCCTCTTCTGCCGGCAGGGCCAGCAAGTCGGACATGGTGTGGGAAATCATGATCTGCCCGACACCCACGGAGCGGTTCAGCCGGGTCAAAGCATCCACCCGGTCCACCATGCCCTTACCGGCACGCAGCGCCCGCCACAGCTCATCCAGAACCACAAAGTAGTTCCGTCGCGGTTCCAGACCGGCGTCCGCGAGGGCGTTGGCAACGTTGACCGTGCCGAAGCCGTAGGACCAGCAGGCAAGCAGGATGGCGGCCTGCAGGTCTGTTTCGGTCTCATCAATGCTGGAGACGTCGAAAACCACGGCGCGGTCGCGCTTCATAGGCTGGCTGGTCTGGCGGGAGAAGATTTCTCCCAGCTTCCCGCCACCGGTCAAACCGAGCAGGGTTGCCTCCAACGCCCGGGTTTCCTGCAGGTAGATGTTCATGTCGCCACGGTCCAGAGCGACCTGTCGCAGCTCGTCAGGTGCGGAGACGATGACATCCAGAAGGTCCTTCAACACCGGGACGCCGTCAAAGCGGTCATCGAGGACCCGCAGGGCGCGGTCCAGGATCGTTTGTTCCTGGTCGGTGGGTGGGTTGTTCCGGCTGATCGTGATCAGTGAGACGACCATGGTCAGGCGACGGCCATGCGCGTCAGCTCGGACGCGGGCTGCGTCCTCAGGGTGGCCGTTGTCTTCAAGGAGCTGGGCGGCTTCGACAGCCTGGCCAGGGTCCAGGATGTTCAGGTAACCGACGCCACGGCCGAGGCGGATGACTTGCCCGCCGAGCGCCCGGACTGCTTTGACGTGCTCGCCCTTGAGGTCACCGAGGATCAGTGGGTGAACACCTTGTGCCGAGAGTCCGATGAACATCCGCCGCACCACCGTGGACTTGCCCAAACCGGGCTTGCCCAGGATGAACGCGGAGGGGTTGGAGATCAGCCGGGCGCGCTGGAACCAGCTGATCGGGTCGCAGCAGACCGTGGCCTGTGTTTCCTCGTGGCGGCCCAGCGGGACACCGATCATGGGTGAGGACGCACCGGAAGAGAACGGCCACAGGCCGCAGACCTGAACCGTTGTACCCCGGTACTGCTTCACGGTAGGGACGAGCTGGGCCATGCCCCCGCCACGACCCGGCCAGCCACGGGCACCAGGACCGGCAGGGCGGGGCTGCTTCTCAGCCTTCTTCGGCGCAGCCTTGACCCGCGCAGTGCTGTGCTTCGAGGAACGGGCGAAGAGTTTCGGGAAGGCCATTACAGAGCATCCTTAATCTCGGACGGGACCAAGCTGTGCTCGGGCAGCACCAGACCCAAAGGCAGGGACGCGGCGAACACGGTGTCCTGTGACCCGTAAGCGGGACGCAGCAACAACCTGGCGCTACCGGAACTCTGTTCCACAGCAGCCACAGCGTCGGGAAGGCGTTCCCGATCGGTCACGGTGGCCGTGACGACCACACCGAAGTTCACCAACCCGGCACCTTGGGCTTCTTCCTGCGCGGTCTGTTGCGCTGACCGGGCATCCACCAAGGCACGGGCTGATGGCCGGTTTCCGGAAGTGATACGGACGTTGGCGTTGTTCTGATCCTGCTCAACCACGGCAGCCGCACGGGCCGAATCCATCGGACGGTACAGCAGGGACACGCGTTTGCGGTCAACGTCCCCGTGCGGGGCGAGCAACCGGGACAGGACCGAGGAATTCACCGATCCACGCGGGGCACCGGTCATGGTCCAAGAGACTGAGAAGGCGGAATCGTGACGGTAGTTCTCCCAGTTGGACTGGTGTGCTGTGGGTCCGACCTCGCCCCAGGTCAGGGACACCGGGGACCCTGCCGCGTGGGCTTCATCGATGATCAGTGCTGCGGGAGGATCGTAGGCGATGCGCACGACCTCGCAGAGTTCCTGCGCTGTGGTCGGGCGGGCGATCCCGGCACCTGTGGACTGCAGCCGTGCCGACAGGCCGGGGATCCGGGAGGCCAGGTCACGGGCGACTTCTTCAGGCGTCCGCTTCTTCGCACCTGTACGGATCGTGGCGTTGAAGGTCAACGACACCCAGGCGCGGACCGTGGCCGATCCTTCCGGGTAGGTGGCTACAACCTCGTTGAGCATTTCCCGGGCGAATGCGGGTGCTTCCGGGTCGATGTTCATCAGTACTTCGTTCCGCAGCCGGTACCCCGAGTCCGGGGCGGTCTCGACTGTGACTGCTGCGGCGTCCAGCCCTGCTTCGTCGGCCAGTCCGGCGAGCCAGCCGCCCCAGTTCGCGACCCACGCATCGACCTGCTCAGGGTCAACCAGTGATGCCCCGTCTGGTTCGGTGGAGAAGATCACGGTGAAGTGGTTTGTGGTGGGTACGTGCAGCAGGGCGAACGGGCGCTTGTAGGAATCAGTGAACTCGTACAGAGTCGACTTCGCAGCCAACCCGGGGAGCTGGTACATGCCCCACGGCGTTACGCCCAGCGGACCCGAACGGTAGAGATTCGTCCCGGAGGACCGGGAGACCTTGAAGGCCATCCGTGTGCCGAAACGGTCAACAATGGACTGGCCATGCTTGTCCTTGACTGTCAGCAGCAAGGCGCTGACACCGGCAAAGGCAAGGACGCCCAGGCCAACAAACAGGCCCCAAATAGCGAAGCTGATAATGCCCATCAGTAGGCCGGCAAAAACAATTGCAGTACCGATCGCGCCGAGGTTGGCCAGCCCTGCTGAGCGCGGTACGCGCCAGTTGCCGTAGGACGGTTCTTTGTATTCGGTGTTAATTGCTGCCACTGGGGCCCTCCCCGGTTGAATCCTGCGCGGTCTTTTCGATTGCCTGTGACGTCGCGGACGCCACCTTTGCTCCTGTAGCCACAGCCACACCAGCAGGGCCAGCTGCCGCTGCTCCCCCACTGGCTGCGGCCGTCCCCGCACTGGCCCCAGTTGCCGCTCCGGCGAATCCAGCGGTTCCTGCCGTGCCTGCCTTGGCTGCTGCAGCAGTTCCAGCAGCTCCGCCCGGTCCCGTAGCGCCCGGGGTCGGTTGCCCTCCCCCTCCTCGTGGGCCGGACGTTCCATCGCTGCCCTTTGGCGAACTGCCGGTGTGCGTGCTCTGGGTGTTCGATGTGCTTGTTGACGATGAAGGGGTTGGGGACGCGTTGCCCCTGCCACTGCCCCCGCGTCCAAGTGAGACGGCCCCTGTGGCAATGGCACCGACGGCTGCTCCGGCCCCGGCACCTCCGCCGGAAGCGACGGCCCCGACCATGGGAGTAACGAATCGCATCAGAGCAGGCAGCGCGAACAACGCCACGATCATCAACGTGAAACCAGTGATGGAGCCGATCAAGGCGTCCTGGCCCTTGCCGCCCATGAGCAGGAATGCGACGGAGTAGACGATGGCGGCGGCTGGTTTGTAGAGGATGAAAGCGATGGTCCAGCCCACTGCTTTCTGGAACCACTGCCTACCCATCTCCGTATTCGTGAACGCGGCTGTGGTCGGAAGAATGCCCGCCAGAATCACCAACATGCCACTGCGAACGACCATCAGCACGATCTGCACGAGAGACGCGAGCAGGCCGATGAGACCCAGAACGATCAGGATGAAAACGCCGACACCTGTCTGATTCGTCAAGATCAACAGCTGCATCGACTCGGCAAAACCCTTGCCGTCCGTGGAACGGTCGATGATCGCGGCAGAAAAGGCATCCGCCGCGATCACCAGGATCGAAATCACTCCTAGGCCCAGGCCGGATACCAAGGTGAGCGTGACCAAGGAACGGAGCAGGTCCTTTAGGGGTGCTCCGCGCTGCTCCCAAATCAGCCTGATACCGCCGAGGATGACGGCCAGGACTGCCAGAGCCAACGTCCATGGCATCAACTCGCTGTTGACCATTGAAACAACAGGACTGGCTGTAGAGCCATCTTGGCTGGTCAGGTTCACCGTTGGAGTTGAAACCCAGAAGGTGGACAGAGTTGTGACCATCTGGCTCATGCCCTCAAGGATGGCTTTGGCCATGTTGCCCATGGCGTCATCAGTGAGACCGGAGATCCAATCTCCAACCGGGTTCCATACCGGCCTCATGCGCCGCTCCAAGGGATGAATCCTGAAAGATCGCGGATCTGGCGCGGTTCTTCCAGGGGTGCACCGTTGTCAGCGACGACGCCCTTCCAGTCCCCGTCCTGCCAGAGAAGGGTTGTAGGGACGGATGCAAGAGCGCCGGTGTCAGCTTTGAATGCGAGCTCTACCACCGCTTGGTTCGCTGTGTATGAAACGTTGAACCCCGCAATCTGAACCTTTACGTTTGTCGGCGGCGCGGCCGTTGGCGAAGCCTTCATGCCTGCGTCTCGGCCAGGGCCTTTAGCTGCGAGCTGGTTAGCAATGGCACGTTCTTTTGAGGGATCGCTGCCAAGGGCCCAGAGGTTCACTGCGGCGTATAGCGCCCCTTGCGGAGAGTGGGCGAAGCAAGACCTTATGCCTTGGTCATCGGTCTTGCCCGGGCCGACTTTGGGATCTGTCGGGGCCGCCATAGTTCCAACGAGTTCCCACTTGCTCGCCGGAGCCTTCCCCAATGCCGTTTCGGCGGACGCTGGCAGTCCGCAGACACTCTTGCCGGACACGGCGGATGCGCTGGGTTCAGCTGTGGCGGCACTGCTGGATTCTGCCGGGGCTGGTTGGGCGTTTCCTTGTCCTTTGGGGAGCAGGAAGATAACGACGGCTGCTGCGATCAGCGCGACCACCAGCGCGGCAGCAATGATGAAACCGGGTTTGGTGAACGGATTGCTTTCGGTGGTGCTCTCTGTTGACTGGCTCAAGGTGAACCTCCCGTTGTTGGTGCTGGCTTAGACGAAGGCGCGGACGATGCCTGCGGCACCGGTGATGATGATGCAGCCGAGCAGAACCCAGCCGAGCTTGGCGAGGGACTGGCCGCCTTCGCCGCGCTGGAGCTGGATGACCATGGTGATGCCGACGATGATGACACCGAGAACACCCAGTACGAGGCCGATACCGGAGGCCCAGTTCAGGACAGTGAGCAGTCCGCCGGCTTCTGCGGGGACGACCGGCGTGGGGTTGGGGATGGTGCTGGTGGTGATTGCGGTGATCGAGTTCATGATGAGTGACCTTTCAGTGGTTGGTGCTTGGGTTGGTTTCGGTAACCAAGGCGGTTACGTCGGTGATGAAGCGTTGGTATTCGCGGGCCGTTGGTGTGCTGGTGGAGTCTCCGTGCCGCCATGCCTCGACCCAGGGAAGAGTCCAGAGACGGGGCGCTCCCCCGCCGACGATGGCCGTGAAGTCGCGGAGCGTTTTGGGTGTCTTTCCCGGCGCGTCCGCGAGGACGGCGAGGCCGAGCAGCTCCACAGCAGGTGCGGCTCCTGATGCCCACTGGGTCAGGGCGCTTTGAGCTGTGGTGAGGCCGCGCATGTCGGCCCGGCAGACCAGCAGCACGCGGGGCTTGCTGCCGTTCTGCAGGACAGGCCAGCAGTGCCCGGTCGGGCGTGCTCCGTTGAGCAGGTCCGCTGTGCGGCTTTCACCCGCTCCGCCGTGGCTGCCGACGACCCAAAGGGCGGCGGTGCCGGTGATGGTGCGGCTGGCCAGACGATCTGCGGTGTCGGGTTCGACCATGCCCTTGAGCGGTGTGCTGATCACGGCAGCCGGCGGGACGTGCACGTCAGGTGTTTCTTCTTCGATGCTCTCGGCCGGGCTGGTGACCCAGGGGTTCAGGGACAGTTGCATGGTTCCTCCTTCCTTCCGTTCGGTAGTGACTGTTTAGAAGCCTTTGGCGACGGCGGCAGCTGCGGCCAGCCATGCCCGTTGGGTTGCGGGCTGGAGGGCTTCGTAGCGGATGGGGCCGTTGACCAGGGCGGGGTCGTAGGGAATTCGGACGACTGTCCGGACGAACGGCTCAAATCCGTCAGCGATCCGTTGGGCTTCGGCCTTGGCCCGCTTGAGGGCGTCGCCGGTCATGCTGCGCTTGGCATCGGTCGATTCAGAGACGATGACGACGGCGTTCCGGGCCAGTTCAGCGTCGTGGCCGCCACGGGATTCCAGAGTCTGCAGTGTCAGTCTGGCGGCCTCTGCGCGGTCCTCGATAGCGGTGACCGGAACGACCAGCTGGTTGGTGTGATCGATCATCCGACGCCAGTTCGCAGCCCGGGCGGTGTTACCGGAGTCCATGACCACCAGCCGGTAGTAACGGGTCAGCACTTGGTGGGCGATGTCGACTTCCTCGGCGGTGACTTCGTGGTCGCCTTCTTCGTTCTCATCCGAGCGCAGCACGTCGAACTTGTCAGCCGTCTGGTGGTGCACGAACTTAGCGATTTCGGCTGCGTTCGTGGACGGGGAGAGCAGTTCCGTGGAGGAATCGATCAGGTCCAGGACGCTGCGGTTGTGCGCGCCCTTTTCCGTGCGCCAACCCAGGGTGCCTTGGGATTCGTTGTTGTCCCAGGCGACGGTGGCCGCGCCACTGTAGCGGGCAAGAATGGCAGAGAGCATCACGACAGTGGGTGTCTTGTTTGCCCCGCCCTTGCGGTTGACCACGGCGATGGTCCGGGGACCGGGCCAGTGCTGGCTCACGGTGCGGATATCTTCGCGTTCGGACAGCTCTTCAGGAGAGGGGTCCATGCGGAACCCGAGCCGGGTCAGTGTCCCCCGCCAGCCCTGTGTGGCTGGCTCCAGGACCGGAGCGCTGACCAGGAACGAGGTTTCCTTCAAGCTGCGCCGTGTTGCCGGTTCCTCAGGACCGGTCACAGCGGCCTGCGGTTCTTCTGCATCGATAATCCGCTGCGTGGTTGAGCTGCCACGCCCGGAGCTGACCGGGACATCCGTCGTTACAGCGGCTTCTACGGGCGTGGGCGGCCACGGCTGGCGGTCCACTGCCGCTGCCGTAGCTTCGACGGTGGCAGGCTGTGCGGGAGCAGGGATCGGTTCCGGGGCCGTTACGGGCACTGTTTCAATGACGGCCGGTGCTACGGTCTCGGGCGTGGTCGCGGGGGCCTGGGCCCGGCGGCGTGCCGGGCGCGGCTCGTAAGAGACGGATTCGATCCTGTTGTCCGGGTGCACGATCAGTTCGCCGTGTCCTTCGGGATCCTCGATCTGGACCCGTACCGGGCGCTGCAGCGTCTGTGCTTCGCCCACGACGAGGGCGAGGGCGTTGTTCCGGAGGTCTTGCAGGGTATCCCCGTCGGGGACGACGCGGGAGTTGCCGGCGACGACGACTTCGGCGGTTCCGTTGTCGCGGACGATGGCCTTGATGCGGGGAAAGGCCAGGACCTCAGTTGATGCAGTACTCATGAACTTTCTTCCTTTACGTGTGGAGGTGAAGAGGGGTTAGGCACTTTAGGACGCTGGTGGTGTCAGCCGATTGACCTTCCACGGGGCGTCCTTGCCCGTGCGGAGCAGCTGCAATGTGTAGGTCCCGGTGTTGGTCGGGACAGTGGCGATGACGCCATAGCCGTTGGATTCATCGACGGTCAGCTTGGCCGGGCCGGTGACACGGCTGGCTGGAATGTTCGCCGGGTTTACCGCTGAGTAGTCGGCGGTGGCCTGCGGGGTGAGCCAGCGGGCAAGATCATTTGCCCACTGTTGTTCCTCGGCCTTCGGGCGGGCGAAGTCGGCCATGGCCTTCTGCGCGACGTCCACGGCCTGATCCTTGCTGGCTTGATCCCAGGAGATGCCAATGGTGGGAGGGACGGTCCCGCCCGGTGCTTGTGGGCCGCTGTCGACGCTCAAAGAGACCGGAGCAGAAGGTGTGGCCGTTGTCTCCGTCGGTGCCGGTGTGGTGGTAGACGCTGGTGCGCATCCGGCGCACAGCAGAGCTACGGCTGCAATGAGGGCCAGGGGCTTTTTCACTTCTTCTCCTCTTTGTTGGGCAGGTACAGGAACGCGGAGGGAACACTGCTTTTGACGGTCCGGGTGTAGTAGTTGTGGTCATCCGGGGGCGGGTTGCCGTTGTAGCCTTCCTCAACGTAGGTCCCGTCGTCTTTGACTTCCTTGACCACGGCCACGTGGCCGAACGTCGGGTCCGATCCCCCGGTGCCCGGGGCGTACCAGACGACAGCGCCAACGCGGGGTGTCTTACCGGAGGGCCAGCCCTTGGCGTCCCAGCCGGCCTTCCACGTCAAAGCAGAGCCGAGACCCTGCCCGTCCGGGCGGAAGTTGCCGTTGAGGAACTTGAACGGTGCACTGGTTGAGCCCATCTGCTGGTTGACCCGCCACAAGGCGAAGTCCACGCATTCGCGGTAGAACATGCCCAAAGGCGAGGCAGCAGCTGAGCCTGCCCCGACCTGCAACCAGGTCGGAGAATCCTTCCAGGGGTAGTCATCTCCGGCTCCGGACTTCCCCGGGATCCCGCAGTCGCTTCCTTCAACGGAGAACTTCCCGTCCGAGAGGGCCTGGACGATTTTGACCGCTTCGGGCCAGTACTTCTGATAGTGGTACGGGTCGGCGTTGCGCTGGACCTTGTTACCGGCGATGGTCGGTTCCAACAGCTCCCAGCCCGGTACAGCCTGCAGCGCCTTGATGAAGTTCGTTGCACTGATGGTTGGGTCCATGCGGTCCTTGTAGGAACCCCACGCGCCGTTGTCGCGCTGCTGGAACAAGCCACGGGAGTCCGGGCCGGGACCGTCCCCGTAGTCCAGGACACGCAGCCCCGACTCCCCCAGGGCCACCATGATGCTGATGGTCTGGCCCTTCACTGAGAGATTCAGCGCTTTGCCGGCTCCCATGACAGCGGCGGCGTTCTTCAACTGTTCCGCGGAATACCCATCAACCTTCGTTTCGCCGTCAACAACAACGGACACCGGGCCGCAGTCAGCTGCAGCGGGTTTGGCCGGGGCCAGCAGCAGGACGAAGGAGAAGATCAGCCCGAAGAACAGGCCCGGGATGGCAACAAGTGCCACCAAGCGCAGTGACTTACGACCCATCACGAGCGTGCCCCGCAGGCTGCCGTTATGGGCTTCCGCGCTCGATCGAACAACGCACGTTCCAAGGCCGTAGACGTCCACGAACGCAAATACAGATCCTTTGGCACTCTGCCCTCCCCCTGGAACATCGCTTCAACACTTACCAGCCGCCACCGACTTAACTCCATCGATTGGTACAGCCCGCATTGTCCACAGTTTTCGACAAAAGCGCTTGTCAAGAGCCACGAACATGTGGACATCCAGTCGCATGCCGTCTCATGTGAGTCTCTTGCCTGTGTCACGGTTAAGACATTACAGTAAAACGACATTAAATGTTGTCTATCAAGAAACGGGGAGAAACGGTAGGAAGTGACAAAATGATGGGATGCCCCGTTACATTCGCCCGCCTAGCGCCCTCCCGAGGGACGTAGAGATGGCCATCGAATCCTTCGGGACGATGTTCTCGCGCGCGATCCTGCGCCACTTATCACTCCATGGCCCGACCGGAGCCGCGGACTTGGCCAGAGAACTCGGGACAGACTCCAACACTGCGCGGCGAGCCCTGCGGGCACTAGAGGAAGCTGGCTTGGTCACCGCGGATGCCCCGGCCGGACAACGACGTGGCCGTGTTGTCACATTCGCGACCCAGCCAGAGCGCTTAGAGAGCCTGTTGGCGGCCCTGAAGGACTACTTGCTAGGACATTAAGTGTTCTTACTGGCGACACGCCGTGAACGATACCGGTACCGGCCCGAAGATTAAGCAAGGATTTGGAGCATGAGCGCAAATCCTCAGTACACCACTCCAAAGCTGGACGGTCATCGTGTCGCCTTGCGTGGGCGGCTATACCCGGATCAGCACAAGCGCGCCCATGAGGCAGCCAACGCGCATGGACTGTCTTTGAGTGACTATGTCGGTGCGCTCATTGATCGTGACAACGGTCTCCCTAACAAGCTCGACGACCCAACCCAGGGGAGTTTGCCTATCGCTAGGGCAAGTTAAAAGCAGAAGGCCCGCACGTGGCGGGCCTTCGTCTAAGTATTCGTTCAGATCCAGTTCTTGGCGGGGCCAGATCTGAACTATTCATCACCCACAGGCTGTGGGTGCCCTTTGCTTTACCTAAAAGAAAAGGAACTGCTGCCCTTTATGGTACCGGATGCTCTTTCGGCGTCAACGCACCCGCTTGCGAGTGTCGCCCCTCAAACCACCCCTGAGCAGGCTTGGGCCCTCGCTCCTCTGATAGCCGGAGAACCCTCATTAAGATTCGGTAGATGGATCGGCTCCAGATTCCAGTATCCGCGCCCGACTCACCGTGCCAAGATCACCAGACGGTTGCCCGAGCGTGCGGCGGCGGTCATGATCCACGGGGCAGATGGCCGCGTCGCGACTTTGTGCTTGGACCTTGATACATCGAAAGCCCTCAAAGAGGTCGTTGACGCCGACGCCCTTCGACTGGGCAAACTGCTTCAGGAATGTGGCCTGGCATTCATAGAAGATTTCTCTCCGAGCGGCGGCCGGCACCTGTACGTCCCTCTCCGGGAACGCTTGGATGGGCCTGCCGCCCGCGAGCTTGTCGAGGCGCTGGCTCTGCGATCCACGAGCCTGGACCCAAGCCCTCACCAGAACTTGAGCGATGGCTGTATCCGCGTCCCAGGATCCCGTCACAAGTCGGGCGGCTATCAAACGCTTATTACCCCTTTATCTGTTGCTTACGACTACCTGCGCCGAAGGAATCCACCGTTGGCGGTGTTGGCCCTTAAAGCCGCTCTCGCGCCGGAATTGAAGCGCCTCCAGGCGCGCAAAGCACGGCAAGCCAAGACAGCCTCAGCTCAGCGCACATCAGCTGGTCTGTCGCTGCCGCCAAACGCCGGCGGCGACTCTCCTCTACGCAGGATCGCCCGTACAGGGCTCTACGACACCTCGCGGTACAAGAGCCCTTCTGAGGCGCGGATGGCCGTCCTAAACCACTTCGCGGCCTGCGGCTGGACCCGAGAACAGGTGGAGAACGAACTCAACGGGCAATTCCCCGGGCTCGCTGCTCTCTACAACAGTGCCAACAAGCAGAAGCGGCTACTGGCACTCGAATGGACCAAAGCGCAGACCTATGTCAGCGCAGCAAAGCCAAAAACTCCAGCTTCTAGATCAAGGGAACAGATTGCACTTATTAACAACACAAGCCCAACAAAACTCACAGGGGGGGCACACACCTCTAGCCGTCGCGCGATCCACCAGCTCGTCAACGACCTGGAGAACATCGTCTACGCTGTGCTAGACCATCGCCTTCAAGCTCGTGGCCGAGAAGGCTTGAGCTTGAGACTTCTGATGCGCGGATTGCTGGGTTACATGCGTGCAAAAGAAACTGATGTCCTGGACGTGGGCTGCCGTACGCTGGCTGCCGCCATGGGCAAACACCACGTGACGATCGCAAGGCTTCTGCCCGTATTGGCCAAAGAATCAGACGGGATTGTCACGAAGATTGCCGACGCAAGGCGTAAAGCCGCCGACATTTACCTGGTCCAACTGCCCGAGCACTTCAAGCAACTTGCCCGTGAATTGACTTGGAGAAAGGGAAGAGTGCACGCGATTCGCCCTGTCTTTCGGGCGCTAGGTGATTCAGCAGCACTCGTTTATGAGGCCATCGAACGAGGACGATACTCCCCCACTACTGCCGACCTTGTACGGCTGACTGGTATCAGCCGTAATGCTACGACGAAGGTGCTGGCAGAAATGGAAGCCATGGGCATGGTTCGCAGAACCGGACGCCAATGGAGAACGACCTCAATTAGTCTTAGCGGTCTTGCTGTCCGACTGGGGGTACTGGAGGAATATCAAGCCCAGGTAAGCCGTAACCGTCGGGACCGGGCCGCTTGGCACGCATATTTAGATCGCTTCGTGGACCGTACTTTGGAAGAGATCGACATGTTTGACCCGGATCGAGAAGATCACTGGATACCGCCAGATGACGAGAGTATCTGGTATGCAGCATAAGCGTGTGTGACGGTGCCTGGTAGCCGGACGTCGCTACAAAACAGCCATAGTGGATCGCGTGTTGTCCTTTAGATGAGTCGTTTGTTACGGACTCCACTTCTCATGCGCGGACTGGCGGCTTATCCCTAGGGCAGAACCGATAAGCGCCCAAGACACACCGGCTCTCCTTGCAGAGGCTACTCCCCTGTCCAAGCGGCTTGCGGCTTCTTCGGCTGCTTTGACGGCGGCATTAAGTTCAGAAATGGCTGCAGCCGGAAAGGCATGTTTCTCCCATTCAAGATGGAGAGCTTCCTCGACGCCCACTGAGGGCACGGCGAAGCCAAGTGAGGGCAGGTAAGCCAGACGCTTCGAAAGAGCCGCCTGTCGCGACGTATCAACTCTGGACCAGCGTGGGCCTCTCCAACCGCACGTGCAGGCGGCACACCATCCCACGATTTGATCGTCAGGCACCATTTCGTGTGTCTTAATGTTTGGGTGGCGCGGAAAGTTGCCGGATATACCCTCCACTGCGACAACACCCATACGAACATCCTCAGAGACGCGGCCGTCAGGAATGATGGCGCTGAGACTCCCCTCGTGAAGCCCGTCTCGCATGTCCCATCTCATTGGTGGCCAACTCTCTGTGCTTCTGTGCGCCTTCACTAGGATGGCAGACCCATGTTGATCGGTGTCAGGAAATCCTGACATTAAGCTACATGAGTTCTCCGCTCCCCTCGTGCTTGTCCACGCTGCACTCAATTTTCGGCTCTCGGAATGCTATCGAAACGATACTGAAACGCTTGCAAACGAATATCCAATCCGCAGCCTCCCTTGCACTCCCTGACTCAGGGATGTCGTAGGCGTGATGTGCTGGTGGCTCTGGAGCCGGTTTTCCTTGCGGTATCAGATCAGTATCAAATTGCTAGTGGTTTGATATCGATGTTGGCCAGCGTCTACTCAATGCCAGAGTAGCGTTCGTGGATATCAGCCCATTCGATATCCCTTCGACAGTGATATCAAAAAGATATCATTTCCCTGTTCGCTCAATGTTGTTTGATGCTGGGTTGAGCCACTCCCCCGGCGTGATTGCTTGACTGTTATGCAGAGGCGTCGGGGGCGCGATGCGCTGATGGCTCTGGAGCCGGTACGGCTTGTGGTATCAGATCAGTATCAAAGTGCTAGTAGTTTGATGAGGATGTTGGCCAGCATCCACTGAACGCCGCAGAGTAGCGATGCCTCGGTCGCCAGTCCGTTTAGTATCACTTTGATAGTGATACCTATTTGATATCACTATCAAAGTGATATCAGATAGCTAGCGTGTCGCTAGCTATCTGATACCTTGCTGACGCTAGTTTGGAAGCATGATCATTGTCGTTGGAAGTGAAAAGGGTGGCGTGGGGAAATCCACTGTCGTCACGAATCTTGCTGTCGAGCTCGCAAAACGGGGGAGGCGGGTGGCTGTCGTGGATGGTGATCGCCAGCGTTCCACGGCGCGGTGGGCGGTGGACCGGGAAGAGGCAGGCCATCAGCCCCGTATCTTCGTGGTCGAAAAGCTTGGTAGCTTGCATGAGACCCTGCGTGAACTTGATGAGGGTTACGACGTCGTCTTGGTTGACGTCGCGGGGAAGGACAGTAAAGAAATGCGCACGGCAATGACTGCAGCGCATCAGCTCTTGGTCCTCACTCAGTCGAGTCAATTCGATCTGGATACCCTCGTCACGGTAGACAAACTGATTGAAACGGCACGTGACTTTAATCCGGACTTGCGCGTTCGTGGTGCACTAACGCGCGTATCCACCAACGCTTTTGAGTCCGAGAGCGCTGATGCAAGGGAATACCTGTCTGACTACCCCAGTATCGAACCGCTTAGGACGGTCTTGTACGAGCGGAAGGCGTACAGGGATGTCGTGGGGGAGGGGCTTGGCGTTGTTGAGTGGAAGAACCCAAAGGCGGCGAGGGAGATTCGCGGGTTGGTAGAGGAGCTGATGGGTTAATGGCAATTAAGAAGCGTTCCGCGTCGGATAGGGCCAGGGACGAAGCGATCGAGGCTTTCGGCAATGGAGCGGAGCCGTTGCTTGCACAACCAATTGTGAGTATCGATCGCAATGCTCCAGTGAGGCCGAAGGTGACTCCCGAACTGAGCGATTCAAGGGATAAGGGAAATCCCAGGACAATGCTGCTTCGCTTCGACGAGGATCGCGAGTTGGTTGATCTGTTGGCTGTTGTAGCAAAGCTGGAGGGAAGGAAAAAGCATCCCATGGCATTGCGGGCTCTGAGGATTGGCTTGGAGCAGGTCCGCGACAGTTATGAGTGAGTCCATTCTTACTGGGATGCATTCAAGTTGATATCATTTTGATATTGATTTGATAGCTTTCCTGAAGTGAATATCCCAGCAGATCATGGTGGGAATCGGCCGTGACAAGCGAATGCCTTCGATCCCCGCTAGCGTGACCTTCGATGCAGAAGAAGGTCACCAGGGGGAGTAGTCCATGGCGGGACGTAAGAAACAAATCGATGGCCAGCTGAGCTTCGAGGCTCTGTGGGCGGCACCAGAGGAGGACCGCAATGAACAAGTACGGCACGCAGGCTCAGGAAGCCTGGAAGACAGCCAGCCCGACTCGGTACAGCCAGATTCAGAACCCGGACGAGTTTTTCGCGAACCTGGGGGAACAGGCTCAGGAGCAAGTGGACGAGCTACAGGTCAAGATCGCGGGACCGGACCCGAAAGGGGAGGGGTATCTGGAGAAGGTCGGCCGGTTGAACGCGGCGCGGAACCAGGCCGAGGAGATCGTTCGGTACGACCTGCTTTCGCCGCCGGAGACGGAGGGCGAGGACGAAGAGGACGAGTACGTGAATCCGAGTATTCAGGAGTACCTGGACTCGATGAGGGAAGTGGACAAACTCCGCGAACAGCTTTACTAGACGCCGAAGCTGGCAGGTTCCGCCCGACGTCTCAGGAGGACTTGGCGCCGTCCGGTGCGCGGAGTCGTATACGGGCGAACCTTGAAGCCCTCGAGGTACTTCAAACGCTGCAGGCCGAGAAGCGGCCAGCCACAGAGGCCGAAAAGACTTCGCTTGCTCGATGGGGGAGTTGGGGAGCGCAGGGCGTCTTCCAAATCTTCGATGAAAGCCGTGAGGAATACGCCGGGAACCGAGAACACCTGCGCAGCCTCCTGAGCGAGGCCCAGTACGACGCAGCCCGCAGAACCACCATCAATGCCCACTACACCGATGCCGCCTACGTGAAGGCCATGTGGGCCGCGGTGCAGGAACTCGGATTCAACGGGGGCACCGTCCTGGAACCGGGATCCGGCGTCGGAACCTTCATCGGGTTCGCACCGGAGAGCGCCGAGATGACCGGTGTCGAGCTGGACCCGACCACCGCAGCCATCTCCCAAGCCCTCTACCCAGAGGCCACTGTCCGGGCGGAATCTTTCGCGGACACCAAACTGCCCACAGGCCACTTTGACCTGGCCATCGGCAACGTGCCCTTCGCCAACGTCACGCTCCACGATCCCCGCCACAACGCCGGCGGCCACTCGATCCACAACCACTTCATCCTCAAGTCCCTGGAACTGACCCGCCCGGGTGGCATGGTGGCTGTGCTGACGTCCAGCTTCACCCTGGACGGCACCAACCCGGCAGCCCGCCGGGAAATGAACCAGCTGGCCGACCTCGTGGGAGCCGTCCGCCTGCCCACCGGCTCGCACCGCAAAGCAGCCGGCACCGACGCCATGACCGACTTGCTGATCTTCCGCCGCAGGGAACCCGGGCAGGAACCGGCCACCACACTCTGGGAGACCGTCAGCGCCCGCCGGATCGACGGGACCATCACCCGCCTGAACTCCTACTTCGATGAGCACCCCGAACGTTTGCTGGGGGAGCTGCACGTGGCCCACGGCATGTACGGGGCCGAAACCTTGCAACTGACCACTGATGACCTCTCCGCCGTCCCGGACCGCCTGGAAACGGCGCTGGCCGACGTCGTGGCCGAGGCCAGTTCCGCCGGACTCGTCATCACGGAGCGCACCGCAGAGCAGGATCGCCAGCGCGCCGCCTACGTCCCGGCAGCAGCCACGGAATGGGAAGGCCATATCAGCGCCACCGACAATGGCTTCACCGTCGTCGAAAACGGTGCCCACACCGAATTTGCCGTCCCCAAAACCCAAGCCGCCGAACTCCGCGCCCTGCTCGGTCTCAGGGACGCCGGCCGGAAGCTCCTTACCGCAGAGGCCGACAGCCGCGACGACACCGCCGACATCGACACGCTGCGTGACGACCTGAAATCCGCGTACAGCCAGTACGTGGACACCTACGGGCCGATCAACCGCTTCACGCTCCGGGACACCGGGCGAGTGGACGAAGAGACGCAGGAGCCCATCCAGGCCCGCACCACGCCCAGAGCAGTGTCGATCCTCAGCCGTGACCCGTTCGGACCCCTGGTCAAGGCACTGGAGAACTTTGACGAAGCCACGCAGACCGCCACCCCGGCTGCCCTGCTGTCCAGCCGCCAGGTCCAGCCCCGCCGACCCGTCCTGGGCGTCGACACCGCAGAAGAAGCCCTCACCGTCACCCTCGATACCGTGGGTGAAGTTGACCTGGACTACGCCGCGTCCCTGCTGGGAATAAGCCCGGAAGAAACCCGCGCGGCCATGGGGGAGAGCATCTATCAAGTCCCCGGCCCGGACGAGACCTTCCAGACCCGGGCGGAATACCTCTCCGGGAACGTCCGCGAAAAGCTTGAAATCGCCCAAGCCGCCGCGCTCACCGACGAACGGTTCAACGCCAACGTTCAAGCCCTTACCGAGGCCATACCAGTACCGCTGCGCATGGACGAAGTAGAAGCGCGCCTCGGTGCCGTCTGGATCGACGCCGAAACCCACCAGGAGTTCGTCCGCGAAATCCTCAACGACCCCTACGCCACCGTCTCCAACGCAGCCGGGTCCATGTGGGACGTCAAAGCCAACCGCCACACCCTCGCTGCCACAAGCAACTGGGGCACCCAGCGGATGCCCGCCTCCGACATCCTCAAACAGGTCCTCGAACAAAGGCCGGTGCGCGTCACCGACGAAAACGAAGACAAACGCCGGATCCTGAACCCCACCGAAACCGCAGCAGCGCAGGAAAAAGCGCAGCTGCTGCAGGAACGGTTCAGCGAATGGGTGTGGGAGGAACCCGAACGGGCCAACCGCCTCATCGACGAATACAACCGCCGCTTCAACTCCATCGTGCTCCGGGACTACAGCACCGAAGGGGAGCGGCTGACCTTGCCCGGCATGGCCAAGGACTTCTCCCCACGCCCACACCAGCGTGCGGCCGTCGCGCGGATGCTCTCCGAACCAGCCGTCGGTCTGTTCCACCAGGTCGGTGCCGGAAAGACCGCAGAAATGGTCATGGGCGTGATGGAACTGCGCCGCCTGGGCATGGTCAACAAGCCCGCCGTCATCGTCCCGAACCACATGCTCGAACAATTCGCCCGGGAATGGCTGCAGATCTACCCGCAGGCGCGCATCCTCGCCGCCTCATCGGCCGACCTCGCCGGCGACAAACGCCGACAGTTCGTTGCCCGTGCGGCAGCAAACCAGTGGGACGCCGTGATCATGACCCGCACCGCCTTCCAACGCGTCAGCCTCAGCCCGGAAGCCGAAGCCGCCTACATCAACGCTGAAGTCATTCAGATGCGGGCGGAGCTGGAAGCCGTCAAGAACAACGGCCGGGACAACGGTCGAGCCAACGCCAGCATCGTCAAACGGCTGGAAAAGGCAGTACTGGCCCAGGAAGAAACGCTCAAAGCCAAACTCGACACTCCCGCCGACCCCGGGATCAGCTTCGAGGAATCCGGCATCGACTACCTCGTCGTGGACGAGCTGCACGACTACAAAAACCTCCGGACACCGTCCAACATCCCCGGCGCCGCAATCCAAGGATCCAACAGGGCATCGGACCTGCACATGAAGACCGAGTTCCTGCGCGAACGCGAGGGACGGCGCGTGATCACCGGTGCCACGGCAACACCGATCGCGAACTCCGTCACGGAAATGTACGTCATGCAGCGCTATTTACGCCCGGACCTGCTCCAAGCTGCCGGAATCAAGGACTTCAACACCTGGGCCGCGACGTTCGGCCAGGTTGTCGAAGAAATGGAGCTTTCCGTCGCCGGAGGTGACCGGTTCAAACTCAAGAGCCGGTTCGCGAAGTTCCAAAACGTCCCCGAACTGCTGAAGATGTTCCACACCTTCGCCGACGTCAAAACCGCCGAGGACCTCAAACTACCCATCCCGGCTCTCGCCCCACGGGACGGAGACGGGCTGAGGCAGCCAAACATGCTCGCGGTCGAACCAAGCCCTGAACTGCGTGACTACATCCAGCACATCGGCGACCGCGTCGACGCCATCCAGGGCCGTCTCGTGCCCTCCGAGGAAGACAACATGCTCAAAGTCTCCTCAGACGGCCGCAAAGCCGCCTTGGACATGAGGCTCGTGGATCCCGCACTGTTCCAGCACGGACCCACCAAGATCAGCGCCACAGCCGACCTGCTGGCCAGCGTGTACGAAGAACACAAAGACCGCATCTACACCGACCCCTCCACCGGGGAACCGGACCCTGTACCCGGTGCCCTGCAGCTGGTCTTCTGTGATTTCGGCACACCCTCGGAGAAGTGGAACGTCTACGGCGAACTCAAAGACCAGCTCCGCCGTAGGGGCGTACCCGAACACATGGTCCGGTTCATCCACGAAGCCAAAAACGACAACGAAAAAGGCCGGCTGTTCGCAGCCGCCCGTTCCGGACAAATCGCAGTGCTCGTTGGATCAACATCGAAAATGGGTGTCGGCACGAACATTCAAAAACGTGCCGTGCACCTGGTGGACATGGACGCCCCGTGGCGGCCGGCCGACGTCGAGCAACGCCACGGCCGTATCCTGCGCCAAGGCAACCAGAACCCGGAAGTCCGCATCTCCCAGGTCGTCACCAAGGAATCCTTCGATTCGTTCATGTGGCAAGGACTGGAACGGAAATCCCGGTTCATCAACCAGATCATGCGCGGCCGTCTGGACGTCCGGGAAATCGAAGACATCGGGGACAACACCCTGAACTTCGCCCAAGCCAAAGCCATCACGAGCGGCAACCCGCTGGTACTGGAAAAGGCTGTCGCGGACCAGGAACTGGCCCGCCTCAGCCGCTTGGACCGGGCGTACAACCGCAACCTGGTCGCGGTGAACCACACCAAACGCGGCGAACAAGCAGCAGCTGACGCAGCAGCCCAAGACCTGCCACTGATCCACGCTGCAGTTGCCCGGACCGTGGACACCACCGCAGACGCCTTCAAAGCCACCATCGGCGGACAAACCCTCGACAACAGAACCGACGCCGCCGAAGCCCTACGGGCATGGGTGGGACGGCAAGGACACCGGCTCATGAACCTCTACGGATTTGACGAACTCGGCACCATCGCCGCCCTCGGCGGCCACGAACTCCGCGCCAAGCTCGTCCCCGGCCGAGAACTGAACAATGCCACCGTCGAGGTCCGTGTCGAGGGTGTGCCCAGGGCGACCACCCAAATATCCCGCAAGGGCTTGCTCTCAGCCGACCTTGGCACCATCAGGCAACTCGAAAACAGGGTGTCCTCCCTGCCAAAGCTCGCCGCCGACGTCGAAACACGACGCCAGGACGCCCTCACCCGCATCGACCAAGCAGACCAAGCAATGGCAGAACCCTTCAAACACGCCGAAGCACTCAAAACCGCCCAAGCCAACACGGCACGTATCGACCAGCTAATGGCCGACGCAGCAAAACCTGAAGAACCATCCCTGACCGAAGCGACGGCCCAACCTGACCCACGGTTGGAGAAGATGCAGCGCCTCATGAACGCATCATTCCCGACTCCGCCGGGAGCCGCGGCCACGGCAGCCACGACCACAGCGGCCACACCAAGAACGCCGGAACAACACCGCCGACAAGACTCCGACTACGGACGCTAGAACGCGACACGAAGAAGCCCTGCACAGCAACAAGCTGTGCAGGGCTTTCCAAGATGCTCCTAAATCCCTGTCGCTTCCCTTATCTGTTTTGCGGTGTACCCCGCCCGCAACGCTGTAGCAAGATCACGGGCCTCAGCGGAAGCCGCGGTTACCGCCGCGTCGAAGTTTTCCATCAAACCGTTGGCTCCGTCGTCCAAGATGTAGAAAAGTTCGAGGTCGAGCTCGCTAATCGGGAGGTACCACCAGCCACTTTCTGGGTGGTTGGTGTGAATGTTCGCTTGCAAGCTGGGGGCATAGAAACCCATAGCTTCGAGCTGGCGCAAATTAGCATCGAGAAGGAGGGGCGGATCATCGCACGTCAGAACAACGTGCCCGAGGCTCTCCCCGCCATCAAGCTGGTCCTTGTTAGCCCTTTCCTTGTCCTCCTCGCTCATTTTGGCCACCGCTGCGGGACCGATGAAGACTACATTCTTCGTCGGCGGGTGTGTTTGGGAAGGTTGTTCGGCTACGAGCGACACAGGCCTCGGTTCGAGAGAGTAGCCCAGATGCTTGCCGACGGTGATGAGTAATGCCGCGGCGTCAGCGCACCTGTTTTCAGTGCCAAATTTGTCTCCCACAGCTTCCACAGCCTGCTGGAGTATTTCGAGAGAGGCGCGGGAAGGCGACGACGTTGCAGCTGCTGCTCGTTCTGTCGTTCGTTCTTTTCTGAGCCTGGCATTCCTGCCCATATGAGTCCTTCGGGTATGCGGGCCCACAAATACTCGGCGACTGCGGGCTTAACGCTGGAGGACCCCCATTCCCATGAGGGTCCTCCAGATGCCACAAGCTGCGGTAGCGAGCCCCTTTCCGCTCCAGACGAGCGGCTGGTACTCCCGCGGACAAACTCAATTACCGGGGGGAGATTGAGCCCTCTTGGCACTACGAGCAAAACTTCGGCGCTGCTGGTTTAGCCGGCTGTCGAGGGTGGATAGCCCCCGATGTTCAACTAACCCAGGCCACCTGACATGCGAGGCGATACAAGGGCCCACGCACCCAGTCCCTGTTGCAAACTACCTCTGTGGAACTCGATGAAATGACTCTATCAGAGGACCCGCACGTGAACACCTGTGAATACTGGGAAGCGCAAATTGAAAAATCCCTAGTTGACTAGCAGCCTCTACACTTGAGGAAAGACTAGACAGTCTTAGTTGACTATCAGCCCAGTCCTAAACTGGAGAAGTATGGAGGACTCAATATGAGTACCGGGGAGGGCAACGAAGGAAACACGTCGTCAGCTAGTGCGCAAGAGGTGCCCGAGGAGCTTCTATCGGTCTCAAAAACGCTGGCAGAAGCTCTCGATCAAGACTCGGGACGACGCAAAGCCATCCCCATTCGCAAGAGCTTTGTTAGGGCAGAGAAGGGTACTGAGAACCCGCCTCCTCTGGCTGAGCTTGTAAAGCGGGGCGGGCGCGGCGGCGGCGTAATCGTAAAGATGTATCTCGCTCTCGTATGGCGTTGTTCTGGTGGGGACTTTGACACTGACATCTCCGCAAGGGTGTGGGCGCGTCTTCTGGCGCTTGAAGATCCCAACTTTAAAGGTGCGCGTCGAATCTCAAAGGCGATCAAAACATTGGAAGACTGCCGTCTGGTTTCGGTCTCGCCGCGTCGAGGCGAACCATCACTCATCACCCTTCTGGATGAATCTGGGGATGAAACCCCCTATGCGTTGCCCTCGACCGCGTACACATCGAAGAAGCTGCGGAGGGACATCTATTTCAAAGTTCCAACGACCTTATGGACCGAAGGCTTCATCCAGCGAATGTCAGCACCGGCGCTCACTATGTTGCTGATTCTCTTGGCAGAGCAGTCAGGGGAAGCCAGCCCTGGCGAAACGGATGGAAAGGAAGTTTGGTGGAGCACTGAGAGATTCCCCCAGCAGTATTCCGTGAGCCCTTCCATGAGATCAAGAGGGACAAAAGACCTTAGGGACATGGGCCTCCTCTACGTAGAACGGTCCAGCGTAGCCTCGCCAGGAAACAAACGAACCTTCGCGCGCGAGCGGGTCCGGAACGTGTACAGGCTCCAAAACCAGGCCCTGGTATTCGTAGATGAGAAGCCCTTGACGAATAAGGCAGCTCCCAAGAAGGTCGCTTCCAAGAAGAGGCCTCAGACTCTCCAGCAGAGACTAAGCACATGGATGAAAGCGCAAAAGGAAACCAAGCCCATGAGCTAATACGCCCGGGGCCAACTGGCCCCTAGGGTCAAAAACGACCGTATCTGATACAAATGAGCCAACTCATTGAAGAAGACTCAATGCCCCCTCGATTTTTGTAGCGAAACTCAGTGCCGGTTTCTATGTGCCGGTTCTTCTGCTAATCGACGGGTATTGGTACATTTGGGCGTATGGGACATCTGTTGGGCTATGCCCGGGTATCGACCGGCGACCAGGACGCCGCTCTGCAGCAGGATGCGTTGAAGGCGGCCGGCTGCTACCGCATCTTCACCGACACGGCTTCCGGGTCTCTGGAGTCCCGGCCGGAACTGACCAAGGTCCTGGATCAGCTCCGGCCCGGGGACACGCTGGTGGTGTGGCGACTGGACCGCCTCGGCCGGTCCATCCGGCATCTGATCGACCAGCTCGCCGATCTCCAGGAGCGTGGCATCGGGTTTCGGTCTCTGCAGGAGGCGATCGATACAACATCCTCAGGTGGACGTCTCGTCTTTCACGTGTTCGCGGCGCTGGCGGAGTTCGAACGCGATCTGATCCGTGAGCGGACCAACGCAGGGCTTCGGGCGGCGCGGGCGCGCGGGCGCGTTGGTGGCCGGCCGCCGTTGCTGACGAAGGACAAGCTCCGGACCGCACGCCGGATGTATGAGCAGAAGGATATGACCGTGGAGAAGATCGGTGAGGTTCTGGGCGTCAGCCGGACCACCGTCTACCGGGCACTCCGGCGCGAACCGGCCCCTGCTCCGGCACGGCGTCGTTCAACAGCAACACAGAAAACAGTCCGGTGACGGCCGGAGGCAGCGGTGCCCTCACCGGTAACACTGCCTCCATGCCTGACCAGACAGCGTTGGTGCGCTGGCAGATCCTGCGCCGGCATATCGAAGACGGCGTGCCCCTTACTGCCCTTGCTGAGCACGAAGGCATCGGGCTTCGGACACTGCAGCGCTGGCACGCGGCCCACAAACGCAACGGCATCGCCGGACTGGCTACTGCAAACCGAGGGACCACCCGACGCAGGAGTACCTCCGAGCTGGTCGCACTCGTCGAAGGCCTGGCCCTGGTGAAACCGCCCCTGTCTACGGCTGCCGTCGCCCGCAAAGCCAACCGCGTAGCCGACGACCACGGCTGGCCACCCCTCTCCTACAGCACCGTCCGCTCCATCATTGCGGGCGTTGACCCCGGCATGAAGACACTCGCCCAGCAGGGAACGGCCGCTTACCGGGACACCTATGAACTGGCATGGCGGCACCGCGCCGAGCGGCCGAACGCGATCTGGCAGGCAGACCACACCGAACTGGACATCCTCGTGCTGAACGCGAACATGAAACCGGCGCGCCCATGGCTCACCACCATCGTGGACGATTATTCCCGCGCGATCTGCGGCTACACCATCTTCCTCGGGGCACCGTCAGCGATGAACACCGCTCTGGCATTGCGTCAGGCTATCTGGCCCAAGCCCGGACCAGGGTGGCCGATGTGCGGGATCCCCGATGTCCTCTACGTTGACCACGGATCTGACTTCACCAGCAACCACCTGACCCAGACTGCGAAGGACCTCCACTTCGAAATCACCTACTCAACAGTCGCCAGACCCCAGGGCCGCGGAAAAATTGAACGCTTCTTCGGCACCGTTAATACGGAACTGCTGACCGAACTGCCCGGACACCTCACCCGCGGCCACACGCCGCCCGCGCCGGTGCTGACCCTCAAGGAGTTGGACACTGCCATCGGCCGCTTCATCATCGAGAGCTATCACCAGCGGAAGCATCCAGAGATCAAGGCGACCCCGCACCAAGCCTGGGTAGGAGACGGCTGGCTGCCCCGGCTCCCGGCAACCATGGACGAACTGAACCTGCTCCTGTTGACCGTTGCCAAACCCCGCATCGTCCACCGCGACGGCGTGCACTTCCAAGGACTCAGATACGTCTCCCCACTGCTGGCCGCCTACGTCCGCGAAGCCGTCATTGTCCGCTACGACCCCCGGGACATCACAGAGATCCGCATCTTCCACAAGAACCAGTTCATCTGCAAAGCCGTGGACCCCGACCACGAAACATCCACGCTGACCCTCAAGGACATCCAGACCGCACGATCGGCCCGTCGCCGCGAACTGCGCGGACAAATCAACCAGCGCATCGCCGTCGTGGCCCGGCACCTGCCGGATCTGGCGTCACCGAAGCCAGCTTCAGCCACGGCCCCTGTCGAGCAAGCCAAGAAGCGCCCAAAGCTACGCACCTACCTGGAGGATGACCGGTGACCACGCAAAGCTTCATCGCCACCAAAGAGCACCGCCGGTTTGTGGAGTTCGCGGACGCAGTGCGCCGCCAGCACACGATCGGTATCTGCTACGGGCAGGCCGGAATCGGAAAGACCCTCTCCGCCAGACGCTATGCCAACTGGCACAAAGCACAGAAGCTACTGGAGGAGTGGGGGCCCCGGGAAGAATCCGATCACCAGGTCTACGCCGCACTCTCCCGCTCCCGCACCGTCTTCTACACCCCAGCCGTGCTCACCACCCCCAAACAGATCCACGCGGACATCGAGCACACCAGCACACGCGTGTCGATCTGCGTGGACCAACACCTGTCAGACATCGGCAAGGGGACAGGGCCCCACACCCGCGTCAACAAATATGTCGAGCTGCTCATCATTGACGAATCCGAGCGTCTCAACGCCACGGCCCTTGAACTGTTGCGCGACCGCTACGACCGCGACAACGTAGCCCTGATCCTCATCGGCATGCCCGGGATCGAAAAATGGTTCAGCCGCTACCCCCAGCTCTACAGCCGGGTCGGATTCGCCCACGAATACCGGCCCCTCGAACAAGAAGAACTGCATTTCGTCCTGCAGCGCCGCTGGCACAAATTAGGACAAGCCCTGGACCCCGGAGACTTCACTGACGCTCAGGCCATTGCCGCCGTCGCTCGCATAACCAGGGGAAACTTCCGCCTCATCGACCGGCTCTTCATCCAGGTTGAACGCGTCATGAAAATCAACGAACTCAACACCATCACCGACGACGTCATCGAAGCCGCACGCTCAACGCTCGTCATCGGAATCACCTAAACCGCCAAACCGACCTGCAGAAAAGCCGCCATTCCGAGCTAACAATCACACTGGCGGAGTGTGCTCGATCCGTCTCATATACGGCCGTTTGTAATGCCCAATTACTAAGCCCGGAAATCTGCCATGGATCCCGCCTGAGTACTCCGGAGAGTACTCCGATGAGGCATGCGGGCGGATCCTCTGACTACGGCTGCGGTCATACCTGGCAGGTCGGGGTTCAGCCAGTCATTGAACATGTCTTTGGGGATGACGACCGGGGACCGGTCATGGACGTGACCCAGCGCGTCTTGTGTGGTGGTGGTCAGGACCATGCAGGTAGCAGCCACCGGGTCGGGCCAGAACGCATATGGTCCGGCGAAACCCAGCAAAGACTCCTCTCGGAGAAGTGGAATTCGGGATCTTCTTCCCGCCCTCAGTTTTCTGCCACTCGTAATATCCTTCGGCGGGTTATCCGGTAGTCAGGAGAGACCGGGTTGAGTTCCCGCAGGTCGAACGTCTGCATGAAGGCCTCGTGGTTTGCGTCAGGAAGATCTAGGTGGCTGGCCCAGGGGCAGTCAATGGTTCCCGCTGCCCCACGAACGTACTTTCTTCGCAAACGGTCATGGTTTTCGTCCTGGCCGGGGGGGAGGGTGCGGAGGCAGCGGCTATTCAGGTGTTGTTTGCCTCTCGTTATTGGGAGTCGAGGTGGGTTGGCGGGGCACAGCAGAGCGGGGATACGGCCTGACTTTCAGGAACAAGATCAGGCCGATAAGGAACATGAGTCCGCTGGCCCAGGTATTCACGCGCAACCCGAGGATGGTGTTGGCGTAGTCGGAGCGCATGAGTTCGAACACGAACCGTCCGGCGGTGTAAAGGGAGATGTAGAGGGCGAAGACGGCTCCGGCGCCGAGTTTGTAGCGGCGGTCAAGGAAGATCAGCAGTCCTGCCGCGGCAAGGCACCATAACGATTCGTAGAGGAATGTTGGGTGGAAGTAGCCAAGTACTACCGGTGTGCCGTCTGCGTTGAGCTGCGCCTGCCCGGTGGCGGGGTCCATGGCGTGGATCTGGAGCTTCCATGGCAGGTCCGTGGGTTCGCCGTAGAGTTCGTTGTTAAACCAGTTTCCCCAGCGTCCCAGCGCCTGGGCCAGAAGTAGCCCCGGGGCAGCTGCATCAATGAATGCCGCGAAAGGAACCCCGGCCCGCCGTGCTCCAACCCCTGCTCCGACCAGGCCCAAAGCAACGGCTCCCCAGATACCGAGGCCGCCTTCCCAGATGCGCAGCGCGCCCCAGGGGTCTTTGCCGGGGCCGAAGTACAGCTGGTTGTCCGTGATGACGTGGTAGAGCCGACCACCAACGATGCCGAACGGCACCGCCCACATGATGATGTCCAGGGTCTGGCCTTCAGCGCCGCCGCGGGCGCGTAGCCTGCATGCGGTCAGCCATGTCCCGAGAATGATGCCGGCCAGGATCGCGAGAGCGTAGAAGTGGATCGTCAGAGGACCAAGTTCAAAGGCGTTGCCCGTCGGTGACGGCAGGAAGAAATCGGTGGTAGTCATAAGCAACACACTGTAGCGCCAGTACCTGCAAAAGAGTCGGTTTATGCCACGAAGCTGGATGGAGACATCCAATGCGTCGGTAATGGACACGGGTGGCAGCCACAGGATGCCGGGCACGGCTCTAGAGTGTGCCCCGATCAGGGCGCTCTGTCGGTGCCAGCTTCGATGTTGGCGTGCTGAGCCGGGTGATCTCCGGGTCTGGGCAGATATTCTGCACGATGGCTCTTAGCTGGACCGGGTGGAAAGGTTTGATCAAGTAGGCGCTGGCCCCGGATGCGATGCCGTTCAGTTCATCCTCAGCTTGGGCGTAGGCGGTGATCATCAGTATAGGAACGGCCGTAATGTGCCGTAGTCGGCGCGCGACGTCCCGGCCGTCCATGTCCGGCAAACCAAGATCGAGAGTGATCAATGACAGGGCCGACCCGGAAGCAATCAAGAGCGCCTCGGCCCCTGTTTCTGCGAAGTGAACGTCGAAGCCCTGGCCTGTCAGGATCACTCCGATGAGGCCGCTGGTATCCTCATCGTCTTCAATTACTAGGCACTTGCCGCGTGACGCCATAGCCTGCCTCTCTTTCCCGACATTCTACGACTGTCACTCTACGACTGTTTGCGGGGAGTCGGGGGCATCGCATCAGGCCGATCAGGCAAGCGAAAGGAAGAGCTTTTCCAGCTCTTTCTTGTCCATCGTTGCGTCTTTCTGGACGATGCACTGCTCAAGGCCCGTGGCGATGATGGCGAATCCGGCGCGGTCCAGCGCCTTCGATACGGCTGCGAGCTGGGTGACGACGTCCTTGCAGTCCCGGCCTTCTTCAAGCATGCGGGTGACAGCGGACAGCTGGCCCTGGGCGCGCTTGAGGCGGTTGATGACAGGGGTCAGTTCTGAGGGATTGAGTTCCAAGGGTTTCTCCAAAGATCGATGGCCTCTCTCCATCTTATACCCCCTAGGGTGTTTTGACTACCCCCGGGGGTATCTGGAATACTCGGTGGGGTATCCACCCGCCCCCTTCCGAGAGGCCACTCATGACTTCCACTTCCACGGCGCCGGCCGTTACCGCACTCGTCCCTGAAACCCTTCAGGCCTGGTTCACCGAGCACCGGGATCTTGTGGTGATCGATGTGCGTTCCGCCGCGGAGTTCGAGTCCATGCATATCCGCGGTTCTTACAACGTGCCGCTGCCGCTTTTGTCCGAGCACACTGACGAGCTCGCCTCCCGGCTGGGTTCCCGCGTGGTCTTGGTATGCCAGTCCGGTGTGCGCGCCGAGCAGGCCCGTCAGCGCCTTGCCAAGGCCGGGATCGACACCGCCTACGTCCTGACGGGCGGGGTGCCTGGTTTCGCCGCTGCCGGCGGGGGCGTCGTTAAGGGTAAGGACCGCTGGGACCTTGAGCGGCAGGTCCGCCTTGTGGCCGGCTCCCTCGTGGTCCTGGGCCTGGCTGGGGGCAGGTTCGTCTCTCCGAAGATCCGGACCCTTGCCGGGGTCATCGGCACCGGCTTGACGTTCTCGGCCGCGACCAACACTTGCGCCATGGGCAAGGCCATCTCGGCCATGCCGTGGAACAAGGCCGCCAAGGAGCCCACCCGTGAGAGCGCCATCCTGCAGCTTCCCCTGCAGTCGGTTGAGGGCGCAGCGGCATGATCCCAGCCCTGGCTTTGGGGCTCGTCGTCGGTATTGTCTTGGGGGTGGTGGGCGGCGGCGGGTCCATTATCGCCGTTCCGGCCCTGGTGTACGGGGTGGGTATGAGCCCTGCGCAGGCGATCCCCACCTCGCTGCTGGTAGTGGGCGTATCCTCGCTTGCCGCGCTGCTGCCCAGGGTCCGGGAGGGCCTGAACTGGCCCGTCATCGCCCTGGCCGGGGCTGCCGGCATCCCGGCAGCCTGGGCAGGCGCGGCCGTGGGCAAACTGCTGGACCCGAACATCCTGATGCTCGCCTTCGCCGTCATCATGGTGGCAGCCGGCATAAGGATGCTCATGAAGCCCCGCGAAACTGAGGGCTCCTGCAGTGCTGGGCCGAACAGGGCCTTCAGGACCTGCGCCCCCAAGGCTGTCGGCGTGGGCCTGCTCGTCGGGTTCCTCACAGGACTGCTCGGCGTCGGCGGCGGCTTCCTCATCACCCCCGCGCTGACCATCTTCTTGGGCCTGCGCATGAAACAGGCTGTAGGAACCTCGCTGGCCATTATCGTCATCAACTCAGCCGCAGGCTTCAGCGCCCACGCTGCCGGCTACACCATCAACTGGGCCACCACCCTGGCCTTTGCCATCCCGGCCGTCTTGGGATCACTGGTTGCCGCACGGCTTGCCCGCCACCTGCAAGATACGCACATCCGCATCTCGTTCGCGGTACTCATCTTTGCCGTCGCGGCGTGGGTCACCACCGGCACGGTCACCGCCTGACCCATCCATAGAGGAGAGCACCATGGGACTTTTCGATTCCCTCAAGAAGGCCTTCAGCAAGCCTTACAAGACAATCTCCGTAGCCCAGGCCAAGGACCTCCTGGGCTCCGGGGCCACGCTCATCGACGTCAGGTCAGCCCAGGAGTGGCGGACCGGCCGGGCTCCCCAGGCCAAGCATGTCCCCCTGGACAGGCTGCAGGCCAGCACCACCGGCATCCAAAAAACCCGTCCCGTAATCGCCGTCTGCGCCTCCGGCGTCCGCTCGGCCTCAGCAGCCCGACTCCTCGCCGCCAAGGGATACGACGCCTACTCAGTGCGGGGCGGCATGGCCGCCTGGCGCCAGGCCGGCGAACCCGTCCGTTAGGCAAGCAAGCAACAACTTCCACACACCCAGCCGAACCACTTCGAAGGAGAACCCCATGGCTGAAATCACCATCACCGACACCGACCAGCGCCGCTCCACCGCCCGCATCCTCGATGTCCGCGAGGACTTCGAGGTCGCCGAAGGCATGATCCCCGGCGCCCTGCACATCCCCATGGGCCAGCTGCAGGCACGCCTGGCCGAACTCGACCCCGCCGTCCCCGTGATCGCGGTCTGCCGCAGCGGCAACCGCAGCGCCGCCGTGGCCGATGCCCTGAACGGGGCCGGCTACACCGCGGACACCATGGCCGGCGGCATGACCGCCTGGACCCGCGCCGACCTCCCCACCACCTGACCCGGCAGCTTCGCCACTCTTCGCCCCACACCACACCCCGAAAGGACACGAAAGACGATGGCAACCATCGACATCACCGAACAGAGTTTCGCGCAGACCCTGGAGAACAGCGAGATCGTCTTCGTTGACTTCTGGGCAGCCTGGTGCGGCCCCTGCCGCCAGTTTGCACCCACCTACGGCGCCGCAGCAGAACGGCACCCGGACATCACCTTCGCCAAGGTCGACACCGAAGCCGAACAGGCCCTCGCCGCAGCAGCGAACATCACCTCCATCCCGACCCTGATGGCCTTCAAGAACAAAACCCTGGTCTTCTCCCAGCCCGGAGCCCTCAACGCCACCGGTTTCGAAGAAGTCATCCAGGCCGTCAAGAACCTGGACATGAATGACCTCCGCTCCCAGGCCGGACACCAGCACGCCTGATGCCATGCCAGGCGACCTCGCGTACCGCACTGTCACGGCAGACGAACTTGCTACGGTCTGGCCCTGCGCCACACTGGTGGGCGTGCGGAGCAGGGAAGAGCATGCGACCGCGCACGTCCCCGGGAGCCTGAACATCCCCCTGGACGAATTGTTCTCCCGGCTTTCCGACCTGCCCGGCGGAACGCTCCACCTCATGTGCGGGTCAGGGAAACGCAGCAGCCAGGCCGCGCGGATCCTCACCGACCGCGGATACCACACCGTCAACGTGGCCGGAGGAATTACCGAGTGGTACCGGGCAGGTCACCCCGTCACCTATCACCACACCCCGGAAAGCCATTCACGGGAACGACCCGGACCTGCCCGTGCAGGCCCGCACAGACTGTTCCACAGCTAAAACGGCGAGGCCGCGACCGGCTTGCAAGATACCCCCGGGGGTATCTACACTTGATTCAGAACAAATCTCCAAACCCCTTTCAACTGAAGGAGAGCACCTGATGCTTATCGAGCGCATTTACGACGAAGACCTCGCCCAGGCCAGCTACCTGATCGGCTGCCAGGCCAACAGCACCGCCGTTGTGGTGGACGGCCGCCGGGACATCGCGGTCTACCAGGAACTGGCTGAGAAGAACGGCATGAAGATCATCGCCGTCACCGAAACCCACATCCACGCCGACTACCTCTCCGGCACCCGTGAACTGGCCGCTGCCACCGGCGCGAAGATCTACGTCTCCGGCGAAGGCGGCCCGGACTGGCAGTACGAATTCGACGGCGAACGCCTCTACGATGGCGACAAAATCACCATCGGCAACATCAGCATCCAGGCCCTTCACACCCCGGGCCACACCCCGGAACACCTGTCTTTCCTGGTGACCGACGGCGCGTTCAGCGACCAGCCCGGCTACCTGCTTTCTGGTGACTTTGTGTTCTCCGGCGACCTGGGCCGCCCGGACCTGCTGGACGAGGCAGCCGGCGGCATCGACACCCGCTTCGAGGGCGCAAAGCAACTCTTCGCCAGCCTCCGAGACAAGTTCCTGACCCTGCCGGACTACGTCCAGGTCCACCCCGCCCACGGCGCCGGCAGCGCCTGTGGCAAGGCCCTCGGCGCGATCCCGTCCTCCACTGTGGGCTACGAACGCCTCTACGCCTGGTGGGGCCCATACCTCGCTGCGAACGACGAGCAGGGCTTCATCGACGAACTCCTCGACGGCCAGCCCGACGCCCACGCCTACTTCGGCCGCATGAAGCGCGAAAACCGTGAAGGGCCCGCCGTGATGGGCGAACGCACGCCGTTGCCCGAAATCGCTACCGCCACCGTGGCTGCGGGCCTGGAAGCGGACACCCTGACCTTCATCGACACCCGCCCCAACGCCCAGGTCCACGAAGGCACGGTAGCCCGGTCCCTCAACGTTCCGGCCGGGAAGTCCGTGGCCAGCTACGGCGCCTGGGTCGTGAACCCGGAAACGGACAAGAACCCCCTGGTGCTCCTGGCCGACGGTCAGGAACAGGCCCAGGACATGTGGGACCACCTGGTCCGCGTAGGCATCGACAACGTTGCCGGCTACGTCACCAGCCTCGACGGGCTGCCCACGTTCACGCCGAAGCTGATCCAGCCCGAGGAACTCGAGGGCTTTGACGCCGCCATGGTCCTCGATGTCCGCAACAAGACCGAGCACCAGGCCGGGCACGTCCCGGGCTCGCACCAGCTCTCCGGCGGCCGCGCCATGTGGCACCTCGATGAACTGCCCACTGAGGGGACCATCGTCTCCTACTGCCAGTCCGGCGTCCGGAACTCCGTAGCCGCCAGCGCCCTGCGCCGTGCCGGATACGACGTCGTCGAACTCGACGGCAGCTACGCAGCCTGGGACGCTTTCCAGCAGACACGACAGAACGCCGTCTCAGCAAAGTAACCCCACAGACCGCCCGGGCAGGACCCCCTCCTGCCCGGGCCCGCCAGGACGCGTTCCCCCACGCGTCCT